>NZ_JAGRQZ010000002.1:0-223686 GCF_018223915.1 Klebsiella sp. 64 | reverse complement strand
AACTGAATGGTTCATGCGTAACGCGGCGTAACGCCTTGCCTACCAGTGCAGGAAGGGAGCGGGGGTTTTACTTAGAGGGGTAGTGTAATTATATATAACTACCTACCCCCTATAAGTAAAAACGATCCCTTGCCCCCCACCAATAGGTAAGGGACCGAAGCCAGTACTCAGTACCCGCCTCACCAAACCATCCCATCTCATGTACCTGGGTTAACCTGCTGCATCCTCATAAACCTGCACGATGCCCTTCACGCTATCAGTACAGATCCAGTACTGGACAACGTCCTTCAAAGTGCTACATTACCTTTGTTGCACCAAAACGTAATCTCATGATAACTCTACACAATTCAGTACTGGTATGAGTTGGCAGGGCCCCCACCCATTTCAGGGTTAGTACTTGATAGTTAACACTAAAAGTACTGGCACCTTCCCGCCAAAGCTCCAGTGGTACAAAAATTGTGTATCACCTTAGGGCTGCACAATGTCTCTCATGCTCTCCAGACACGGCAATCCAACATAACCCATTGAATTAGATGATTTTTACTTTTTATTGGTATTTTTGCATTGATCGTCTTTGATTCCATAACCTGTGCATCCCCAAAACTCGCCATATTTACCATGACGAAGTTTCATTGGGCGTCCACATATGTCACATATTTTAATCGAGTTACCACATGCAACGTTATTACAGGTACTTGTGTATCTAGAATCAACAGAAGGTGCCCGGCACATTGAACAAACCCTGGCCTTACCAACGCTACACCCGAGTCCTGTACTACATGTGTAGAATTCACCGTAGATACCTTTAATCAACCTTAAGTACCCATCCTCACAGTTAGGGCACTTGAAAATTTTCCTGTACTGCTCTTTAAATGTTGCCGACACAATATTCAGATCGTACTTAGGAGCAAGCAACTCGGTAATGAAACTAGACGGAGCTGTGGGATCAGCAATTATGTACAATTTTTTCTTTGCACGTGTAATACCAACGTACAATAGACGTCTTTCTTCAGAATGAGGATACGAATCCAGAGATGGTAGCAAGGCTTCAATAATAGCTTCATCCTTATTTTCATTAGGGAAACCCTTCCTTCCCTGGAAGAATCCAATAAGAATACAATAATCCGCCTCTAGCCCCTTTGATTTATGAAAGGTCCAAAAGCTAGTGTTTTTTTGTAGCCGAGAATGATTCAACAATTCTTTAGCTTCATTTATCAGGTAGTTATATCGTGCAATGATTGCGATACTACCATTGGCGTCGTTCTCTCTAATCTTCAGAACGATTTCCTTAACTCGCTCATATACTCCTTGCTGTTTCTCAGGTTTACTATCCAGCAAATATATCTGTGACAGATTTACCTTTGCGTGCGTTTCTATGTGCTTCTTATACTGCTCAGGGTTTTCCATTATGAATTGCCCGGCAGTGTTTGCGATACTGTTGTTGTAGCGAAAGGTTTTTTGTAATTTGGTAGCGGTGTAGTTACCGATCATTTCACCAAATCTAGTTGTCAACTCCAACTTACCACCAGAGAAGCGATAAATTGACTGCCAGTCATCCCCTACTACAGTCAGGGATGGTTCAGGTCCTTTCGCTATAATGGCTTTAATGAACTCCATACGTGCCGCTGATATATCTTGGAACTCATCGACCAAGATGTACCGCCACTTAGGGATGTAGTCTTCATTTTCAATTACCTGAATGGCTCGAATAATCATGTCGTCAAAATCAATGGCATTTTGATTTTTGAGCTCTTGAATGTACCCTTGATGTAATGCATCCAATAATGTTGCGGCATTTTTAGGTTGGCTTATACCAGCCCTCTCAAGCCTGTTCGCTATTAACTCTTCCGTCAGCCGCTCAACTCGAATTGCTTGAAGTGCCTTTTTCAATAGGTCACTCCAATCGGCTATACGCCCTTCTTCACGAAGTTTTTTCAACACATCTTCTGATTTTATGGGCTTACATATGATACCTTGCTTCTCCAGTTTAATTTTCAGACTGGAAGTCAGATTCTCTTCAATCCATTCATAATGGAACGTTTCAATCAACGATGTCCCACACTCAGCATGAAGTGCACGCTTGTTACGAATAGCTTCATTGTATTTTGCTGCATCAATGTCTGCCCGAGTGTTCCCCTGACGATCTATACCGAAGTGCTCAATGTAAATATTTGTGTCTTGAATATAAAAATCAGGGCGATAGTCGAAACCAATATCGATACGTCTTTTACTCACATAAGGAGCTTCGTAGGTATAAGCAACCCCATTCATGTACAAAAAATTAGCTATCAGAAGCTCCTGATAACCTTTAACTTTGTCTCCGTTTAAGGTTCTGAACTCATTATCTCGAACATATCTTTCATATTCAGCTTGAGTATTGAAGCCAAAAGGATTTACAGGTTGAGGAAAAAGGCTTATGAAGTTCAGTAAGTTAGCACTATTTGATTCGAGGTATTTTTCTAACCACGAAGTAACCCACTGCTTGAATTTCATTTCGTCTTCAGTAAATTCACTCAAGTAGGTTGGTACACCAGTGTTATGTAGAAGCCACCTGCCTAATGCATGAAAAGTCGATATTTGTGGGAATGATTCTAACTTGATCTGACCTGACTCTGCTTTGTCAACAAGGCGTCCCCTGAGTTCTTCAGCTGCCGCACGGTTATAGGCCAGCACGAGTATTTCTGAAGGGTTAGCTAGGCCACGGTCAATGAGATCAAGAGCCTTAGCAACCATAACAGATGTTTTACCCGTACCTGCTGCTGCCAAAACCATGTTCATATCATTAGACCGCAAGACACCCAAACGTTGTTCGTGAGTCAACGGGTTTGACTCAACCCGGTCGAAGAATGACATTCGTTTTTCAAGCTGGTAATTCTCGTGATATTCACGTAGAACTTCCGCCTGTACTGGGTGGTAGCCGACAATTTTCTTAACTTTTTGTATGGACTCTGATTTTAGACACATATCCCATACATCAGCTTGTGCGTAGTAATACTCACTCAAACTCTTGCAAAGCAGAGAAATGCAACCCATGCGGGTGTCTCTTGGGTACTCATGAATCACATAAGCTTCGAATTCATTGAAGGTTTTAGAAAGATAGTCGTTGATGAATTCGGCAATGGATGCATTGAGGACTTTCAAAAATTCTGCTGAGCCGCTCTTTTGGAGAAATCGATATTTTACGGACTTATTGCCAATATTGAGGACCAAGACCTGACCAAAGATACCATTTTGCAAAGTTGCAAAACCTTTGCATTCACGAAAGGAATCTGATGCGATCGAAATATCATTCTTTGATGCGATCAGGACGTCATTCTGGACAAAAATGCAGTCTCTACCCAACAGCCTACCTATTAAATTTGACGATAACTTGGCTTGGATATCATGCATCAACATCTACTCTCAATGGGCTAGTCATGGGCAGTTTTTCAGTGAACACGAAACAAAAAGTACTACATCGTAAACGAATTTTAAACATGGCTGTAGTAGGCTCATGCTAACCGAGAACACAATGCAGTAATGGCTCCAGACCAGCATCCTGAGTATCTCGAGCCCCATATCAGACTCCCCATCAGCCCCTGAACACTACCTTACATCGAACCTTAAGACACCTGAGCTTCACTTTGTCAACTAGGAGTCCTAGTACCGACCACGGAAGAAAATTAAAGATGCACCAATAACGCATAAAGCCCTGACAAACCAACAGATTTACCATAGCGATTATACGTAATTGAACTGTTTGCATGCCCTAAAAATGCCCCCGCAAACTGTTCTGCAACGCCAGCCGTTTTGAACGCTGTTGCAACATAATGCCTGAGTGAGTGAAATTCAGGTACAGAAATCCTCTTACGGAAACTGCTAAACCAGCGAGTGAAGTAATGGCTGAATGAACCTTTATAAAATGTCAGTTGCGGGAACAGACGAGCCTTTGCCTTCTCTACATACTCAAGGAAACCGTTATAAATCAGTTCTTTGTGCAATGGAATACTTCGTTTACTGCTATCTGTTTTGACTGTTTGCCCTTCCTGACTATCATCAACCACGGCACACCAGATTTCATCGATTTTCTTTATGTCACAACGATATAGCTGACAAATTTCATTAGCTCTCATCCCAGTAAAACGACCTAGCAGAATGATCCATCGTTTCCACTCAGGCAATGAATCCAGGGAAGAAATTAGTCGCTTTATCTGGCTAGCACTGTAACTTTCGCGTTTGCTGGCAGCAGACTCCTTATCCTTCTGCATTAAACCATCGAATGGGTTCTTTACCTCGAAATCCACTCGATTACTTAACCACCTGAAAAAGCCACCAATTTTCTTAACGTACTTATTCTTTGTCGGAATAGATAGATCAAGCCCAGCAATAAACGCTGCCGCCTGGGTTTTACTGGTAGGTTGGTTAGTAAATTTGAAGTAACTATTTAAGCAACGCCGTATAGATGCCGTTTCCCGCTCCCCTACCTCTTTACTTTTGAAAGTAACGTACTGTTCAGACTGATATTTTAATTCATCAAGTCCAGCAAGGATTTGTACATTTTCTGGTGGTACTGAAGTAACCAAGGGAGTTTCAAGCACGGTCCACGGACGATCTACAAAACGTTCAACACGTTTCAAAGCTTCAGTTTTAGACCGTGTGCCTAACGAACGACGATACTCACGGCGTTTACCGCATGGCATGAGATTGACTTTGCGGTAGTACCAAATGCCGTGTCTGGAGAGCATGAGAGACATTGTGCAGCCCTAAGGTGATACACAATTTTTGTACCACTGGAGCTTTGGCGGGAAGGTGCCAGTACTTTTAGTGTTAACTATCAAGTACTAACCCTGAAATGGGTGGGGGCCCTGCCAGCTACATCCCGGCACACACGTCGTCTGCTCTGGCTGCTTCCTTCCGGACCTGACCTGGTAAACAGAGTAGCGTTGCGGGAGAACCAACAGAGCCCCCATTGAGAGCGTTAGTTGCCTAACGCGCTGGCGCATTATCCCTGCTGACCTGGTGAATTGCAAGCTCACACCGTCCGCCTGCTGGTTTATTGCGCAATAACGCGAATAAAACCAGCCACTCACGGTCAGCCTGTGAGATTGCGAGCCCGCGCTCAGCACACATCCGGGTTATCCACCATACTTATCCTCTTCGTCCTCTTTTATCACCAGTACATTGTCTCGACGGTAATCGAATGACTGACTCATCACCACAGACCATCACTCTGCCTTTACCTGCTATTGAAGGGATGACCATCGCCTTTCAGGGCGTAAACTACCTGCGTCCTGAAAAAATGCTCGACTTCGCGACCATCAGTCCCGCGCCGGTGCGGGCGGTTACGCCGCTGGCGCTGCTCTATTCCACCGTCGGCGTGCTGCGCCAGGTGGAGCTACGCAAGCTGCCGGTCTATATCAGCGGTCGGGTGGTGTACCCTATCTCGTCGTTAACCATGCCGGGCCTGCGCGCGAGGCTGATCATCAACGCCACTTCGCAGCGGTTGAAATTTCTTGAGAGTCTCATCGCCAGCTCAGCCTCCGACAATGTCCATGGCATGCAGATCCTCGGCCTCGCTCTGACGTTCACCGTCGAACAGGCCGCCTGACCCAGGCCGGCTGTACAGCTCCTGGCTTAGCGCTTATGCTGACGTTTTGCCGGTAACAGGACAGAAAATGGCTCCGCACGACACATTTCCCCAACGCGTCTGGCACATCGTGGCGTCGATACCGGAAGGGTATGTCACGACCTACGGCGAGGTCGCCCGGCTGGCAGGTTCACCGCGCGCGGCGCGCCAGGTGGGCGGCGTATTGAAGCGCCTGCCGGAAGGGTCCACCCTGCCATGGCATCGGGTGGTCAATCGCCATGGCGATATCTCCCTCACCGGCCCCGATCTACAGCGGCAGCGTCAAGCGCTGCTGGCCGAGGGTGTGCAGGTCTCCGGCAGCGGCCATATCGATCTCCAGCATTATCGCTGGGTTTATTGAAGGCAAAAAAAGCCCCCATCCGGGGGCGTAGCGAGCTTACTGGGCGACAGGAACGGCGGTCTGCTGGACCGGAACCAGCGTCAGGTCGGCATGAGTGCCGCCCTGGTTTATTACCGTCTGCACGGTATCGGTAATAAACATCAACTGACCGTTAACCGTGATCGCCGCGCTTAGCAGAATGCGAGCGTTCGGTTGAATATCTGCCGGGTTGTAAGGCAGCGCAAAGTTAAATGGCGCCTGTTTACCTTCGGTACGCACCGCTTTTTGCGACAATACGCGGGCTGGCGCATCTGCCAGAGAAGCATCCGACAGGGTCACCGTCAGTACCGCATCCGGCGGTAAAGCGATTCTCTGGCGGATATTAATCGTCCCCGTGACGCTCGGCTGCTGCTGCGCCACGCTCAGCGTCGCAATACCGTAAGGGTCGGGCGCGGCCGCCTGCGTCGAAGAATTGTTCGAGTGGTGATTAGCACAGGCGGTCAGCGTCGCGGCGACGGCTAAAGCACTAAACATATAGGCAAATTTCATGATGTTCTCCTTATCATCCCTTAATACCCAGGAGGATGTTCCGCCGCTTCGCCGGCAGGAACTTTCGTGTCGTCAATAAGTGTGGCACAGATCTCAGATTTGTTCCTGTTAACTGGTCGTTATTCAGATTATTACACCCATCGGACCACTTGCGATTCCAGGTTATACTTGGCCACATTACGCGCGCTGCGCCGCTATTGTTAATTGAGGATAAGTATGAGTCAGGCACTCTCTAACCTGCTGGCATTATTAGATCTGGAAAAAATTGAGGAAGGGTTGTTTCGCGGGCAGAGCGAAGACCTGGGGTTACGTCAGGTTTTTGGCGGCCAGGTAGTGGGTCAGGCGCTGTATGCGGCAAAAGAGACCGTGCCCGTTGAGCGTCTGGTTCATTCGTTTCACAGCTACTTTCTTCGCCCCGGCGATAGCCAGAAGCCGATCGTTTACGATGTGGAGGTGCTGCGCGACGGCAACAGCTTCAGCGCCCGTCGGGTCGCCGCCATCCAGAACGGGAAGCCGATTTTCTATATGACCGCCTCCTTCCAGGCGCCAGAGAATGGCTATGAGCATCAGAAAGCAATGCCGGCCGCCCCCTCCCCTGACGGCCTGCCTTCGGAAACCGATATCGCTCGCAAGCTGGCGCATCTCCTGCCGCCGCAGGTGAAAGACAAATTCCTCTGCGATAAACCGCTGGAGATCCGTCCGGTGGAGTTTCATAACCCAATGAAAGGCCATATCGCCGAACCGGTGCGCCAGGTCTGGCTGCGCGCCAACGGCGCCGTCCCTGACGATCTGCGTATTCATCAGTATCTGCTGGGCTATGCTTCAGACTTTAACTTCCTGCCGGTGGCGCTGCAGCCGCACGGCGTTGGTTTCCTTGAGCCCGGCATGCAGGTCGCCACCATCGACCACTCTATGTGGTTCCACCGGCCGTTTAATATTAATGAATGGCTGCTTTATAGCGTCGAAAGCACCTCGGCCTCCAGCGCCCGCGGCTTCGTTCGCGGCGAATTCTACACCCAGGATGGCACGCTGGTTGCCTCAACGGTTCAGGAAGGGGTGATGCGCAACCGCAACGCATAAAAAAAGCCTCCCGGACGGGAGGCTTTTCGCTATCAGGAGAGAATGGCTTTTTTATCAGGCGTTATAGGCGTTTTCGCCATGGCTGTTGACGTCCAGCCCTTCGCGCTCCTGCTCTTCCGGCACGCGCAGCCCGACGGTCATATCCGCCACTTTGTAGCCGATGAACGCCACAACGCCGGACCAGACCACGGTGATGGCGATACTTTCCAGTTGCACCAGCAGTTGATGGCCCATGGTGACGCCTTCCGCATAACCGACGCCGCCCAGAGAAGTCGCCGCGAAGATACCAGTCAGGATACAGCCGACGATGCCGCAGACGCCGTGAACGCCGAAGACGTCGCAAGGATCATCCACACGCAGCCAGCGTTTCAGCGCAGTCACGCCCCAGATACCCGCCAGGCCAGAGGCGATACCGACGATCAGCGCCCCGCCGACACCGATATAACCACACGCCGGCGTAACGCCAACCAGACCGGCAATTGCCCCGGAGCAGGCGCCCAGCAGTGAAGGTTTGCCGCGCAGAGCCCATTCGCCAAAGGTCCACGCCAGGATAGCCGCAGCGGTCGCCACGACGGTGTTAACGAACGCCAGGGCCGCAATTTCATTCGCTGCGCTGGCAGAGCCGGCGTTGAAGCCGAACCAGCCCACGTAGAGGATAGCGGTGCCAGTGAACACCATCGGCAGGTTATGCGGTTTGAACGCTTCTTTGCCGAAGCCCACGCGTTTGCCCATCATATAGGCGCCCACCAGCCCGGCGACCGCGGCGTTGATGTGCACAACGGTGCCGCCGGCGAAGTCCAGCGCGCCATGGGTCGCCAGCAGACCGCCGCCCCAAACCATATGCGCAATCGGCACGTAGGAGAGTGTCATCCACACCACCACGAAGATCAGTACCGCGGAGAAACGAATACGTTCCGCCAGCGCCCCGACAATCAGCCCGACGGTGATGCAGGCGAACGAGCCCTGGAAGGCCACGTGGATATACTGATAGAAGGTGCCCATCAGCGCTTTCAGCTCAATATTTTTCAGCATCACCCAGTCAAAGCTGCCGAAGAAGCTGCCGCCGGTGCCGAAGGCCAGGGTATAGCCATAAATCACCCACAATACGCAGACCAGGCCAAAGGTGACAATCACCTGAGTCAGCATGGACAGAACGTTCTTACCGCGGATCAGGCCGCCGTAAAACAGCGCAATCCCCGGGATAGTCATAAACAGAACCAGCGCGGTGCAAATCATCATAAACGCGTTATCGGCTTTGTCCGCCACCGCAGGCGCGGCCATCGCCAGCCCCGGCAGAAGGGCTAATGCCCCCAGACCCGATTTCATTGTTGCCATTTTCATTGTTTCGTTCCCCATCACTGTGTGGTCTGGAAATTACAGTGCCGCTTCGTCAGCTTCGCCGGTACGGATGCGAATGACGCGCTGCAATTCAGCGACGAAAATTTTGCCGTCGCCAATTTTTCCGGTGTAAGCCGCTTTGCTGATGACATCGATGACTTCATCCAGCTGATCGTCGGCAATCGCCACATCAATCTTCACTTTTGGCAGAAAGTTGACGCTATACTCGGCGCCGCGGTAGAGCTCCGCGTGACCTTTCTGACGGCCAAATCCTTTGACTTCAGTGACCGTCAGGCCCTGAATGCCGATGGAAGACAAAGCTTCACGCACGTCTTCCAGTTTGAATGGTTTGATTACCACGGTAACCAGCTTCATAAGTCCCCTCCAGTCAGTATTCGGTAATGGCCGCAGCTAACACGATGGATATAAAGCAAGGGCTATGCCAGAAATGAAAAAAGGCCGCAAAGCGGCCCTTTGATGGCAAAAAACAGGGGACAGGTCAGGCAATATCCTGCGCAACGGCGCCTGGCGCGCAAAAATGCACCACAACAGTGCATTTGATGTAACGTTTTTGCACCATCGCAGGCCGCCCAGCGTTCCCTGCCTGCTGGTGGTGCATCAGGCGCTGAGCGACTCCTCTCTGGCGCTGGCCGCCAGCTCTTCGCCGGCCAGCTGCAGCTGATACATCTGCCAGTAGCGGCCTTTCGCCGCCAGCAGCTGCTGATGGGTGCCCCGCTCGACAGCCTGACCTCGATGCAGAACCAGGATGGTATCGGCCTCCACAATGGTCGACAGCCGATGGGCAATAACCACGAGGGTGGTATGCTGGCGGACCTTCGCCAGCGCCTGCTGGATCGCCTGCTCGGTACCGGAGTCGATGTTTGCCGTCGCCTCATCCAGAATCAGTACCTGCGGGGTGTCCACCAGCACGCGCGCCAGCGCCAGCAGCTGCTTCTGCCCGACGGAGAGATTATTGCCCTGCTCGCCCAGTTGGGTGTACAGCCCATCGCTCATGCTGCGCGCCACCGCCGCCAGCTGCACCGCCTCCAGCGCTTCCCAAACCTGCGCCTCACTGATGTCCCGGCCCAGCGCGACGTTGGCGTAGAAGGTATCCGCCAGCACTACGGGATCCTGTTGCACCATCGCGATGCCCCGACGCAACGCGCTGTGGCTGAGGGATGCGAGCGGTCGACCATCGATGCGGATCTCGCCGTGGGTTAACGGGTAATAGCCCATCATCAGACTGGCGAGGGTACTCTTTCCGCTGCCGGTATGTCCGACCAGCGCCACGAAGCTGCGGGAGGGAATATCCAGCGTGATATCCTGGAGAACCAGACGGTCCCCCCGGTAAGCAAAGGAGAGATGGTCAATTTCCACCCGACCGCTGCTCAGCGGCGCGTCATCCGTACCCCACGCCTGGCGCGGGCGATCCATCAGCTCGAAAACGCGCTCGCCGGCGACCACCGCCTGCTGCAGCATCGACTGCTGGGTGGTCAGCTCGATAAGCGGCTCGTTAAGGCGTCCAAGATAGCTGATAAACGCGTACAGGACCCCAACCTCGATCGTGCCCACCGCGCTAAAGCCGAACAGCATCAGCAGCCCGCACAGCACCAGCGAGGAAAAAAGGCTCAGCAGCGGGCGCAGCAGAAAACCGTCCAGGCGCAGCGTCTGCATCCGCGCCAGATAGTGGGCATAGCTGGCCTCGCGCATCCGTTCGCCAAAGCGCGCCTGCTGGCGGAACTGCTGGATGACGCCCATGCCGTTGATCACTTCGTTGAAGCCATCGTTGATGTCGGCAAGCCAGGCGCGCACCCGCCGCACGATCGGCGTGCTATAGCGCTGATAGATAATCATCACGATCAGCACCGCCGGGAAAATCGCGATCGCCACCAGCGCCATCCGCCAGTCGAGGCTAAACATCGCCACCAGCATCGCGCCGATCAGCGCTGCGCTGCGCAGTACCGTAGCCACCACCGTCACGTACAGATCGCGAATGACTTCCGTATCGTTGGTTACCCGTGAGATAAGCTGCCCAACCGGCTGGGTATCAAACTCGCTGAGCGGCTGATGCAGGGCGGCATCCATCACGTCGCTGCGCAACTGCTGGACGACGCCGACCGCGGCGCGGTTAAACAGCAGCGACTGGTTATAGTGCAGGAGCGCCGCCAGCAGCTGCAGGCCGATATAGGCTACCGCCAGGCCGGCCACCAGCTTCAGCGGCAGCGTATGTTTCGCCACCATGTTGTCGATGAAATAGCTGATAAGCAGCGGGCCGCTCACTTCCGCCGCCGCCGCAATCCACATCATCGCCACCGCGATGGCCAACGGCTTGCGCCACGGTGAACCATAGGCCAGCAGGCGTTTAAGCGTCGGCCAGAGTTCGGTAAAGCTACGCATCCAGGGCCTCCTCTTGCGTCTGCGGAACCTCGTCGAGCGCGGCCTCCAGCTGCTGATATCGATACATGTCGCGGTACCAGCCGGGCTGCACGGCCAGCGCCTCGTGGCGGCCGCGCTGGGCAATATGCCCATGCTGAAGTACCAAAATTTCACTGGCCTCAGTGAGCGCCGACAGGCGGTGGGCGCTGATAATGACCGTCCGCCCCTCCCCCCACTGGCGCAGGTTATGCAGGATCTGGTGCTCGGTGCGGCCATCCACCGCCGATAAGGCATCGTCGAGGATCAAAATTTCGGCCTCCAGCAGCAGGGCGCGAGCAATCGAGATGCGCTGTTTCTGGCCGCCGGAGAGCATCACGCCGCGCTCGCCCACTTCGGTCTCGTAGCCCTGAGGCAGACGCAGAATGTCGTCATGCACGCTGGCCAGTTGTGCAACCCGCTCAATCTGCGCCTGCGTCGCGTCCGGTTTTCCCAGCGCGATATTATTGGCGACGGTATCGGAGAATAAAAATGGCGTCTGATTGACCACCGCCAACCGGGCGCGCCAGCTGTCGAGCTGCAGAATCGGCAGCGGCAGATCGTGAAAGCGGATCTCGCCGTGAGTGACGTCAAAATGGCGCTGCAGCAGCGCCAGAATGGTGCTTTTGCCGGCGCCCGTCGGCCCGCAGATGCCCAGCATTTGCCCCGGCTGGAGAGTAAAATTTACCTGCTCCAGCGAAGGTTTGCTCGCCTGCGGATAGATGAAATCACGGATAGCAACCTGCAGGACGCCGCGGCCTGCCGGCACCGCCTCGCTCCCGTCATCCACCGCCGGCGCCTCTTCAAGCATCGTGCGGATACGACCATAGGCCGCGCTACCGCGCTCCACGATGTTAAACATCCACGCCAGCGCCAGCATCGGCCAGATCATCAGGCCAAGATACATCACGAAGCTGGTCAGCTGGCCCAGGGTCAGGCTGCCGTGGATCACCATCCAGCTGCCGCCGCCGATGGCCAGCAGGTTAGCGGCCCCGATGGCGATATAGATGGTGGGGTCGAAGCGGGCGTCAATGCGTGCCACGCGCATGTTTTTCGCGCCGGTATCGGCAGCATCGGCAGCAAACTGCGCCGACTGGCGATCCTCCAGCCCAAACGCCTTAATCATGCGGATGCTGGTCAGGCTCTCCTGCGTGCGATCGTTGAGGCTGGAAAAGGCCGCCTGAGCAACGCGAAAACGTTCGTGAAGCGCATCGCCGTTGCGTTTGATCGCCAGGGCCATCAGCGGCATCGGCAGCAGCGCCAGCAGAGTAAGCTGCCAGCTAATCTGCGTCGACATCACAATCAATACCGCACAGCCCATCACCAGGGAATCCACGAGGGTTAATACTCCTTCGCCAGCGGCAAACACCACCCGGTCCACGTCATTGGTGGCGCGGGCGATAAGATCCCCGGTGCGATGGCGCAAATAGAACGCCGGATGCTGGCGGCTCAGTTGCCGGTAAAAATCTTCCCGCAGCTCAACCGCCAACTGGTAAGAAGCACCGAACAACAGCACGCGCCAGACATAGCGCAGCAGGTAGACCATCACCGCGATCAGCACCAGCGCGCCGATCCACATCCACACCTTCTCCGCGGTGTAATGTTGTTGCGTCACGCCGTCGACCACAATGCCCACCACCTTCGGCGGAATAAGCTGCAGGACGGCAATAATGACCAGCAGGGCAATTGCGCCAAGATAGCGGCGCCACTCCCGGCGGAAGTACCAGCTGAGTTGAGCAAATAATCGCAAGCAATAAAATCCTGATTTTGTAATGGGTTACGGCGCAATACCGTTATTCGACAGGCAAGGCGGTGGTATATTTTATCTGTTCCATGGCAAAACTCGAAGTGACATCCGACAGACCGGGCACACTGTTCACTAAACGTTTATAAAAGTCGTCATAGCGTTTCATATCAGCCACCTGCACCCGTAGCAGGTAGTCATACTCCCCCGCCATCCGCCAGAAGCCGAGCACTTCCGCCATCTGCGTCACTTCGCTCACGAACTGACAGTACCAGTCGCTGCTGTGATGCTGGGTCTTGATCAGGACGAACGCCGTCAGCCCCAGCCCCACCTTTTCCGCGTCCAACAGGGCGACGCGCCCGCGGAGAATACCCTCGTCTTCGAGCCGTTTCAGGCGTTTCCAGCAGGGCGTGGTGGTCAGATTAACGGCATCGGCCAGCGCCTGCAAAGAGAGGGTGCAATCTTCCTGCAGTAGCGCCAGCAGCTTACGGTCAATTTTATCTAGCATTGGGCATCCTCAGAGAAAATTTTGCTCTCATAATGGTAATCCACAGGTTAAATGGCAACAATTTTTCCTGCGCTTTCCGCTAAGCTAGGCACAAAATGACAAACAGGAAATCACGATGAATAGCGCCTGGGTTAAACATGCCATTAGCGAAATCAACGCTGACTATCAGCGTTCCGCCGACACGCACCTGATCCGTCTGCCGCTGCCCGCTTTTCCGGGCATCCACCTGTATCTGAAAGATGAAAGCACCCACCCCACCGGCAGCCTGAAGCATCGCCTGGCGCGGTCGCTGTTTCTCTATGGCTTGTGCAACGGCTGGATCAAAGAAGGCACGCCAATTATAGAGTCCTCCTCAGGGTCAACCGCCGTTTCGGAGGCCTATTTCGCCCGCCTGCTGGGGCTGCCGTTTATCGCTGTGATGCCCTCCTGCACCGCCAGACGCAAAATCGAACAGATCGAGTTCTACGGCGGACGCTGCCATTTTGTGCAGAGCGCCGGCGAAATCTACGCGGCTTCCGAAACGCTGGCCCGCGAGCTGAACGGCCATTATATGGATCAGTTTACCTTCGCCGAGCGGGCCACCGACTGGCGCGGCAACAACAATATCGCCGACAGTATTTTCCGCCAGATGAGCCATGAGCCGCACCCGCAGCCGTCATGGATCGTCATGAGCGCCGGCACCGGCGGCACCTCAGCGACCATTGGCCGCTATATTCGCAGCCAGGGCTACGAGACGCAGCTGATGGTCGTTGATCCGCAGAATTCGGTGTTCCTCGATTACTGGCAGACCCGCGACGCCAGCCTGCGCAGCCCGGTCGGCAGCAAAATTCCAGGCATCGGACGGCCGCGCGTCGAGCCGTCGTTTATTCCCGACGTTGTCGATGAGATGCTGCGCGTGCCGGATGCGGCGAGCGTAGCCACCGCCCTGTGGCTGGAAACGCAGCTTGGGCGCAAGGTCGGCGCCTCGACCGGCACCAATATGTGGGGCGTATTGCAGCTGGCCGTGCGGATGCGCGAGGAAGGTCGCACCGGCTCGATAGTGACACTCCTGTGCGACAGCGGCGAGCGTTACCTGGAAAGCTATTACAACCCGCAGTGGGTGGCGGACAATATCGGCGATATTGCGCCCTGGCAGGCGGAGATCGCCGGTCTGGTCGAAAGGCGATAAAAAAAGCCAGATAGAAGCCTATCTGGCTTGCTGGAAGGGTCTCTCTATTCGGGGGAATAAGGAAGATCAGGATTATCCAGCCAATGAGTTAAAAAATGGGAGACTGCCTGATTCCGGCAGTCGCCAATTACCGGCAGATGCGGCAGCTCGGCTTTCAGCTGCGGCATCGCGTTGCCCATGATGAACCCCCGCCCAACGCTGCCCAGCATCTCGCGGTCGTTCATCGCATCGCCGAAGGCCATGCACTCCTGCAGGGTGAAGCCTAAATGCTGGCTGAGCACCGCCAGCGCCGCGCCTTTATTGCAGCCAACCGGCAGCACCTCCAGACAGTCCATTGCCGAGAAGCAGAGAAATGCGCGATCGCCCAGCGTCTCATTCAGCTGGATCCGCAGACGGCGCAAATCGTCATGATCGCCGCAGAAACAGATCTTGGTGACATGCTGCGCCGACATGCGCTTTAGATCGCACAGTTGATAGTGAAAGCCGCTGAATACATGCGCTTGCAACAATTCAGGCCTTGCCTGGCCGGTGAACCAGCCGCCATCGTTAAAGACGTGCATGCTGGCCTGGGTATCCCATTTGCCGTGCAGCACCGCTTCCGCCGCTTCGGGAGCGAGATCCTGGCGATAAAGCTCCTCCCCTTCCAGCGAATGGATGCGCGTCCCGTTGCCGGTGATCAGAAATGCATCAAGGGAAAATTCGCCAATCACATGGTGCATCTCCAGCACATGGCGGCCGGTGGCGAAGGTCAAGGTGATATCGCGCTCACGCAGCCGTTTCAGCGCGGAAAGCGTCTTTTCTCCAAGACGATGGTCCGGCATCAGCAGGGTGCCGTCCATATCAAATGCCGCCAGTTTTGCCATGGTATATTCCCCGATGTGTGATGGGCTTCGCTTGTGTTGCAGTATCACCTGGGATATACGGAAGTAATAGTGAATAGATATTATTAATTGTTCCGGGTTTACAGCGGCCCGGTGGACGACGGCCCCCATGCGACTCTTACACCGTTTAAATCAATACCAGCGATTGTGGCAACCCTCAGCCGGGGCGCCGCAGCAGGTCACCGTCGGCGAACTGGCGGAGCGCTGTTTTTGCAGCGAGCGCCACGTCCGTACTCTGCTGCGTCAGGCGCAGGAGGCCGGGTGGCTAAGCTGGCAGGCCAGCTCCGGGCGCGGCAAACGCGGACAGCTCTCATTTCACAAAACCCCGGAAAGTCTGCGCAACGAGATGATGGAGCAGGCGCTGAACAACGGTCAGCAACAAACCGCGCTGGAGCTGGCGCAGCTTGCCCCGGTGGAGCTGAAAGCCCTGCTCCATCCCTTCCTCGGCGGTCAGTGGCAAAACAATACCCCCACGCTGCGTATTCCTTACTATCGCCCGCTGGAGCCGCTGCGTCCCGGCTTTCTCCCCGGCCGCGCCGAGCAGCATCTGGCCGGACAAATCTATGCCGGGCTGACGCGCTTCGACGAAGGCGACAATATGCCGATCGGCGATCTGGCGCACCACTGGCAGGTCTCCCCGGACGGCCTGCGCTGGCATTTTTATATCCGCTCCACGCTGTGCTGGCACAATGGCGATACGGTGGAAACCGCGCAGTTGCGACAGCGGTTACTGCTGCTGCTTGAGCTGCCCGCCTTGCGGACCCTCTTCGCCAGCATCAGCCGTATCGATGTCACCCATGCCCAGTGTTTAACAATAACCCTGCATCGCCCTGACTACTGGCTGCCGTTCCGCCTCGCCAGCTACTGCAGCGTGCTGGCGCATCCCGACGATCCGGCCATTGGCTGCGGACCGTTCCGCCTGAAGCGGTTTAGTCCGGAACTCGTCCGCCTGGAAAACCATCCCCGCTACCACCTGCAGCATCCGCTGATCCAGGCGGTGGAGTACTGGATCACTCCTCAGCTCTTTGACCGGGATCTCGGCACCAGCTGCCGCCATCCGGTGCAGATCACCATCGGCGATCGCGAAGAGCTGCATAATCTGCGTCAGGTCAGCAACCGTATCAGCCTTGGCTTCTGCTATTTGACCCTGCGCCACAGCCCTCGGCTTAGCAAAGCGCAGGCCCAGCGGCTGGTGTCGATAATCCATCACTCGTCGCTACTGGATACGCTGCCGCTGGAGGAGGATCTGATTACGCCAAGCCATGAGGTGCTGCCGGGATGGTCCATCCCGCAGGGACCGGCAAACAACGCGGTACCGCTGCCGGCCAGGCTCACCCTGCTCTATCATCTGCCGGTCGAGCTACATGCGATGGCCGAACAGCTGAGGCAACGTCTGGCTCTGCTGGGCTGCGAGCTGACGCTCCTGTTCCACGACGCTAAAAACTGGGAAGGCTGCCAGCATCTGGGGCAGGCCGACCTGATGATGGGCGACCGTCTGATCGGCGAAGCGCCGGAGTACGCCCTGGAACAGTGGCTGCGCTGCGATATGCTGTGGCCTAATTTGCTGACCGGGGCGCAATATGCTCATCTGCAGGCGACATTAGACGCGGTGCAGTCTCAGCCCGACGCTCGCAGCCGCAACGATGCGCTGCGCAACGTATTTAACAGCCTGATGGAAGACGCCATCATGACGCCGCTGTTCAAGTATAACTATCGGATCAGCGCGCCACCGGGGGTCAATGGTCTGCGCCTCAACGCCCGGGGCTGGTTCGACTTCGCCAGCGCCTGGCTGCCGGCCTCGTCGACGTGAGAGAGCTGGTGATGGAGGGCGTCTGGCGCTACCATATCGCCTTTATTCATTTAGTCAGGAATTGCCATGAAACGCGCCGTAGTTGTCTTCAGCGGAGGACAAGATTCAACCACCTGTCTGGTGCAGGCTCTGCAACAGTATGATGAAGTGCATTGCGTCACTTTTGATTATGGCCAACGCCACCGCGCGGAAATCGACGTTGCGCGCGAACTCGCCCTGAAACTGGGCGCCGTCGCGCATAAAGTGCTGGACGTCACTCTGCTCAACGAACTGGCAGTCAGCAGCCTGACCCGCGATAACATTCCGGTACCGGACTATCAGCCTGATGCCGAGGGTATTCCCAACACCTTTGTCCCCGGGCGTAATATTCTGTTTTTAACCCTGACGGCAATCTACGCCTATCAGGTAAAAGCCGAAGCCATCATCACCGGCGTGTGCGAGACCGACTTCTCCGGCTACCCGGACTGCCGCGATGAGTTTGTCAAAGCGCTGCACCACGCCGTCAGCCTGGGGATGGCGAAAGACATTCGCTTTGAGACGCCGCTGATGTGGCTGAATAAAGCCGAGACCTGGGCGCTCGCCGACTACTGGGGTCAGCTGGATCTGGTGCGCCGGGAAACCCTCACCTGCTACAACGGCATTAAGGGCGATGGCTGCGGCCAGTGCGCCGCCTGTAACCTGCGCGCAAACGGACTCAACCAGTATCTGGCGGACAAGGTCGGGGTAATGGCGGTGATGCAGCAAAAAACCGGACTGGCGCAGGCATAATCTCCGGGGATCGATTTACCGGAACTTTGGCTCAAATTCCCCGGTGGCGCGATGCTTACCGGGGCTACGGGTTCATCACCTGCCGTGGGCCCGCCACTCGCACGACGGTTGTCAGCGCAGGTTCATCTGGTCAAGTTTCGCACGCAATTCCCCTTCCAGCGGCAGCGCCTTCTGGGTTTTCAAATCGATACAAACGAAGGTAATCAGCGCATCGGCCACTACTTCGCCATTGGGGTTGAGGGTGACCACCTGGCTTAGGGTGCCGCTTTTGCCGTTGAGTTGCTCCAGTTTGCTGCTCACCGTCAGCACATCGCCCAGTACCGCCGGACGACGGTAGTTAATATTGATATTCACCACCACGAAGGCGATGTTTTTCTCCATCATCCACTGAAACGCGGGGCTGTTTTCCAGGCCGTCCCAGCGGGCTTCCTCAAGGAACTCCAGGTAACGTGCGTTGTTCACATGCTGGTAGACGTCCAGATGATAACCGCGAACTTTAATTTGTGTCTGCATAGCACTAATGCCTTTCTGTTATTGTTGTTTATGAGGTAAGAGGTCACACCACTTGATGCAACCTCTTTATCCTGGCAAAAAATCACCGCTGTGCAAGGTCTGGCATAAAATTTACAGCGTCAGATGGGCTAAATTGCGCTCCACCAACGCGCTCCCCATTCCCGGGACCTGCTTCAGATCATCGAGGGTTTTGAACGGCCCGTACTCTTCGCGGTAGCTGACAATGGCCTGGGCTTTTTTCAATCCTACGCCATTCAACGCCTGCGCCAGCTGTTCGGCGCTGGCGCGGTTAATGCTGACCTTTGTCGCCCCGTTGTCGGCCTCGCCGGGCACCGCTTCCGCCTTCGCCGAAGAGGACGCCTGCACATTTTCTTTATTCACTGCCGCTTTGCCGCTGGCGGGTGCCGCCAGCGCCCCCTGTACCCCTACCGCAAAAACCAGAACGCCCGCGGCCATCAGTGCTTTTATTCCATATTTCATGCTGATATCTCCTTGTGTGTAGACAGCAAGGTCACGATAGCGTCAGTGCGGATAGTCGACAAAAGGCAAATCACAGAAATGGAAAGGGCCGCGAAAGCGGCCCTTGAGGATTACATCGTGTTGCTCATTTTTGCGAGACGACGCGAAATTACTGCTGCTGGTCGATGCTGTCGCCGAGCTTAATTTTCGCCGCCTTGCGCAGGTTGCTCATCAGCGCTTCGAAAGCGATTTGGGCATTGTTCTGGGTGATCCCCTGAACCATGGCCTTCTTCTGCTCTTCCGGCATGCTGCCGGCTTTCACCTCATCCAGCGCTACCAGCACCACATCGCCTTGCATATTGCTGCCCACGCCGTAGACCGGTTTACCCTGCTGCGGCAGCGGCAGGGTAAATGCCAGCTGGCTCAGCGGATCCTGGCCGGTACGAGAAAGCGTCTGCGGCGCGCCAAAGCTCAGGCCAGCCGCCTTCATCGCTTCATCGCCTTTGCCGTCTTTCAGCGCCGCCAGCAGCTTGTCGGCCTCCAGTTTCGCCTGCTGCTCCGCTTTATTGTGCTTAACGATATCGCTAACCTGTGCCTTCACTTCGGCAAGCGGCTTCACCGCCTCGGCTTTGTGTTCGCTAATGCGCAGAACAAAAGCGCGATCGCCGTCAACGGTAATGATATCGGAGTTGCTGCCCGGCGCGCCGTTCTCACCCACCAGACCGCCGTTGAAAATAGCGTCAGCGACCGGTTTAAAGTTCAGCTCCTCCGGCAGGTTATCGCGGCCAAACCAGCCGGTTTCTACGACCTTCAGCCCGGCGACCTGCGCTGCGCTCGCCAGCGATTCATTATCGTTGCTGGCCGCATCGCTCACCTTCTGCTGCAGCGCGTAGTAAGCATCCAACGCTTTTTCCTGCTTCACTTTCGCCGCAATGTCATTACGCACGTCAGCCAGCGGCTTCACTTGCGCCGGCTGGACGTCGTCCAGACGAGCTACCAGGAAGCCAACCGAGGATTTGATCACGCCAGACAGCTGGCCTTTCTCTTTCAGCCCGGCATCTTTCAACTCAGGCACGGTAGAGGCATCTTCCATCCACCCCATATCGCCACCGTTGCGGGCAGAGATAATATCGGTCGATTTTTCTTTCGCCAGCGTGGCGAAGTCCGCTCCTTTTTGCAGCTCGGCCAGTACCGCTTTCGCATCGGCTTCAGTTTTGGTCTGAATCACGCTGTAGCGGTTGCGCTGCGGCTGAGTGAACTGATCCTTGTGCTGGTCGTACCATGACTGAATCTCTTCGTCAGAGGCGCTCTCCTGCATGCTGGCGGCATCCATTTTGATGTAGCTGACGCGGAACTGCTCCGGCGCCATAAAACGGGCCTGATTCTGCTGCCAGAAGGCGTTGATTTCCTCATCGCTGGCGGTCTGTTTTGCCGCCAGGGCATTTACGTTGATGGTCGCTTCGCGGACCACCCGCTGTTGAGATACCAGCGCCGCCAGCTGATCGGACTCGCCCGGCAGCATGAAGTCGGTACCCGCAATGGCGTTAATCAGCTGCTGCGTGGTCAGCTGGTTACGCAGCGCCTGGGCGTACTGATCGGTGGTCATCCCCATCTGGGCGACAATACCGCTGAAACGCTGGTTGTCGAACTTACCGTTCGTCTGGAACGCCTGAGTCTGGAAGATCGCCTGCTTCACCTGCTCATCGCTGATGCTGAGGCCCAGCTCGCGGGCATACTGATCCAGAAGCGACTCATCGATCAGGCGGTTCAGCACCTGCTGGCGCATGGTTTTCATGTAGTTTTCGTTCGCCGCCAGCTCGGAGAATTGATCGCCAAGCTGCTGCTGCATACGGTTACGTTCGCTGGCGACGGCGTTTTCAAACTGCCCACGGCCAATCTCCTGGCCATTCACTTTTGCGGCATAGTTTTTGCCACCGCCAATCAGGTAACCACTCACCCCGGTCAAAATGAACGAGACGATAATGATACCGAAAATAATCTTGAGCACGACGCTGTTGGCGGCCGTGCGTAGGTTGTCCATCATGGTGTAACAACGCTCCGCTGTAGATGACTTTAGCTCGCGCAGCATAGCACGTGATGGCCGCCGCGCGTGAGGACGTATTTTGACAAGAAAACAGGGTGATTGTCAGCCCACAAGTGGCGATAAACACACATAAAGTGGTCTGAAAAGACAATAAAAAAGGCACATCTCACGATGCGCCCTTGTACTTCGTCACATTCCCTGACGGGAAAGCCGATCAGTTCACCGCGTCTTTCAGCGCTTTACCAGCACGGAAGCCCGGCACTTTTGCGGCAGCGATAGTAATTTCTTTACCTGTTTGCGGGTTGCGACCAGTACGGGCGGCACGTTCTTTAACAGCAAAGGTACCAAAACCTACCAGCGCAACGTCATCCCCAGCCTGCAGAGATTCAGTAACAGAAGCGATTAAAGCATCTAACGCACGTCCAGCTGCAGCTTTAGAAATGTCCGCACCCGCAGCAATTTTGTCAATCAGTTGAGATTTATTCACTGTTCTCTTCCTCTCTTTATAATTTATATCGCACCTGAGTCCTTCATAGTGCGACCGCGCAGCAGTTATATCAGGACTGTCATGCCCTTACAACAGCAGTTGTCGATGACCCCCCTGCCAGCGATCTAAGTTAGCTACACAAAAAAAGGCTGGCAAGTCCGAAATGACTTACCAGCCCTATTTTTATTAGCGCAATTTGCGCAGAATCACTATTTCGCGGTCACAACCTGCATGCCGAACGGTTCGTTCTGCAGCGCAAGTGTCAGAACTTCCTCGATTCGTTTCACCGGATGGATATCCAAATCGGCGATAACGTTATCCGGAATTTCTTCAAGGTCGCGTTTGTTCTCATCAGGAATCAGAACAGTCTTAATGCCGCCGCGATGCGCCGCCAGCAGTTTTTCCTTCAGACCGCCGATCGGCAGCACCTGACCACGCAGAGTAATTTCACCGGTCATCGCCACATCAGCGCGTACCGGGTTACCGGTCAGGCAGGAGACCAGCGCCGTGCACATGGCAATACCCGCGCTCGGACCATCCTTAGGCGTCGCCCCTTCCGGCACGTGCACGTGAATGTCACGCTTCTCGTAGAAGTCGGCGTTAATGCCCAGCTTGTCAGCCCGCGAACGTACCACCGTCAGCGCAGCCTGAATCGACTCCTGCATCACCTCGCCCAGCGAGCCGGTGTAGGTCAGCTTGCCTTTGCCCGGCACGCAGGCGGTTTCGATGGTCAGCAGATCGCCGCCCACTTCCGTCCACGCCAGACCGGTCACCTGACCGACGCGGTTCTCACTATCGGCGCGGCCATAGTCGAAGCGCTGTACGCCGAGATAATCATGCAGATTCTCACCGTTAATTTCGATGTGTTTCAGCGATTTATCCAGCAGCAGTTGCTTAACGGCCTTGCGGCACAGCTTGGAGATTTCACGCTCCAGGCTACGTACCCCCGCTTCCCGCGTGTAGTAACGAATAATGCCGATAATGGCGCTATCGTCGACGGTCAGCTCGCCTTTCTTCAGCGCGTTACGTTCGATCTGCTTCGGCAGCAGATGACGTTTGGCGATGTTCAGTTTTTCATCTTCGGTATAGCCGGAGAGACGAATCACTTCCATACGGTCCAACAGCGGCGCCGGAATGTTCATGGAGTTGGAAGTCGCCACGAACATCACGTCGCTGAGATCGTAATCCACTTCCAGATAGTGGTCGTTAAAGGCCACGTTCTGTTCCGGATCCAGCACCTCAAGCAACGCGGAAGCCGGGTCGCCGCGCATGTCGGAAGACATTTTGTCGATCTCGTCCAACAGGAACAGCGGGTTTTTGACCCCCACTTTCGCCATTTTCTGGATCAGTTTGCCCGGCATCGAGCCAATGTAGGTCCGACGATGACCGCGGATTTCCGCTTCATCGCGCACGCCGCCAAGCGCCATACGAACGTATTTCCGTCCGGTCGCTTTGGCGATGGATTGACCCAGCGAGGTTTTACCTACCCCCGGCGGTCCCACCAGACAAAGGATTGGCCCCTTGATTTTGTTCACCCGGCTCTGCACCGCGAGATATTCAAGGATGCGATCCTTCACGCGCTCCAGGCCATAGTGATCGGTATCGAGGATCTCCTGGGCCTGACGCAGGTCTTTTTTGACCTTACTGCGCGCATTCCACGGCACCTGCACCATCCAGTCGATGTAGCCACGCACGACTGTCGCTTCCGCTGACATCGGCGACATCATCTTCAGCTTCTGCAGTTCCGCTTCGGTTTTTTCTTTCGCCTCTTTCGGCATTTTCGCCGCGTCGATCTTACGCTTCAGCGCTTCGTTTTCGTCCGGGGCGTCGTCCATCTCGCCGAGTTCTTTCTGAATCGCTTTCATTTGCTCGTTCAGATAGTACTCGCGCTGAGATTTCTCCATCTGCTTTTTGACGCGGTTGCGAATGCGCTTCTCAACCTGCAGCAGATCGATTTCCGATTCCATCATCGCCATCAGATATTCCAGACGTTCGTTAACGTCGGACATCTCAAGCACAGACTGCTTGTCAGCCAGCTTCAGCGGCATGTGCGCCGCGATGGTATCCGCCAGGCGCGCCGGATCGTCGATGCTGTTCAGCGACGTCAGCACTTCCGGTGGGATCTTCTTGTTCAGCTTGATATAGCCTTCAAACTGGCTGATAGCGGTGCGAACCAGCACTTCCTGCTCGCGTTCGTCAATCGCCGGCGAGTCGAGATACTCCGCTTTCGCCGAGAAATGCTCGCCATTATCAGACAGCGCAGAAATGCGAGCACGCTGCAGCCCTTCGACCAGCACCTTCACGGTGCCGTCCGGCAGCTTCAGCATCTGCAAAATAGACGCCACGGTTCCAACGGTGAAAAGATCGTTTACACCCGGCTCATCCGTCGACGCTTCTTTCTGCGCAACCAGCATGATTTTTTTATCATGGTCCATGGCCGCTTCGAGGCAACGGATAGATTTTTCCCGCCCTACGAACAGGGGTATGACCATGTGCGGATAAACCACCACATCGCGCAATGGCAATACGGGGATTTCAATGCGTTCAGAACGCTCAGGATTCATAGAGCTCTCTCTTAGTTTAAAGTCCGCCAGGTAGCCGACGACGCTACACTCCACTGCATCGTCGTTAATATGTAATCCAGTATATGGGGATGTATTCCACACATTCAACGGCGGGAATGCAGGAAAAATAAAAGGGGAGATAAAATCCCCCCTTTTTGTTAACTGCTTGAGTGAAATGGTTAATTATTCACCAGATGCCTGCTGAGCTTCCGGTTTGCCGTAGATCAGCAGCGGTTTGCTCTGACCGGCGATAACCGACTCATCAATGACCACTTTTTCGACATCTTCCATCGAAGGCAGGTCATACATGGTATCCAGCAGCGCCGCTTCCACAATTGAGCGCAGGCCACGGGCGCCGGTTTTACGCGCCATCGCTTTCTTGGCGATAGCGTCCAGCGCTTCGTCGCGGAATTCGAGCTCTGCGCCTTCAAGGCTAAACAGCGCCTGATACTGCTTGGTCAGGGCGTTTTTCGGCTCTTTCAGGATCTGGATCAGGGCTTCTTCGCTCAGCTCGTTCAGGGTCGCCACTACCGGCAGACGGCCGATGAACTCCGGGATCAGACCAAACTTGATCAGATCTTCCGGCTCGACCTGAGCCAGCAGTTCCCCTTCGCTCGCTTTGTCGGACTTCGCTTTTACCGTCGCGCCAAAACCAATGCCGGAGCCGGTTTCCACACGGTGGGAAATCACTTTGTCCAGGCCAGCGAACGCGCCGCCGCAGATAAACAGGATCTTGGAGGTATCAACCTGCAGGAACTCCTGCTGCGGATGTTTACGCCCGCCCTGCGGCGGAACGGCGGCAACGGTCCCTTCGATAAGCTTCAGCAGCGCCTGCTGCACGCCTTCGCCTGAGACGTCGCGCGTAATCGACGGGTTATCGGATTTACGCGAAATTTTGTCGATTTCGTCGATATAAACGATGCCGCGCTGCGCTTTCTGCACGTCGTAATCGCACTTCTGCAGCAGTTTCTGAATGATATTTTCGACGTCCTCACCCACATAACCCGCTTCGGTCAGGGTGGTGGCGTCCGCCATGGTAAACGGCACATCCAGCAGGCGCGCCAGCGTTTCCGCCAGCAGCGTTTTACCGGAACCGGTCGGCCCGATCAGCAGGATGTTGCTTTTACCCAGCTCTACGCCATTGCTGGTATCGCCATTGCGCAGACGCTTGTAGTGGTTGTATACCGCGACCGCCAACACCTTCTTCGCCTGTTCCTGACCGATGACGTAGTCATCAAGGTGGTGGCGAATCTCGTGCGGCGTCGGCAGCGCGCTGCGCTCGCGGTGCGGCGCCACTTCTTTAATCTCTTCGCGAATGATGTCGTTACATAAATCAACGCATTCGTCGCAGATATACACGGATGGCCCGGCGATCAGCTTACGCACTTCATGCTGGCTTTTGCCGCAAAAAGAGCAATACAACAATTTGCCCGATCCATCTTTGCGTTTATCTGTCATGAGTCCAAACCTCTTTTTAAGTTCTTTGTGCCGCACACGACGACGCAAATGCCATTCTCAGGCGCAAGCCGCCATATAGCGTTATGCCGCCCTTCATTAGTATATACACAAAATCCTTCGCGCTACATCGAGCCGGTAGCGAAGCCACCGGCCGCAAGCCTGCCAGACAAGCGGCCGAATAAAAGCCAGCCGCTCGCACAGACGTGGCGAGAAGGATGAAGCGTAAAGCGGCACCCTTGCGCCTTGGGCATCAATTACGATGGGTCAAAATAGAGTCGACCAGCCCGTACTCCACGGCTTCCGCAGCAGACAGGAAGCGGTCACGCTCGGTGTCACGCTCAATCTGCTCAAGAGACTGGCCGGTATGATGCGCCATCAGCTCATTCATGCGTCCTTTCACCTTCAGGATTTCACGGGCGTGGATCTCAATATCCGTCGCCTGTCCCTGATAGCCGCCCAGCGGCTGGTGGATCATCACGCGGGAGTTCGGCAGGCAGAAGCGCTTGCCTTTCGCCCCGGCGGTCAGCAGGAACGCGCCCATAGAAGCGGCCTGCCCCATACAGATGGTGCTGACATCCGGCTTGATGAACTGCATGGTGTCATAAATCGACATCCCGGCGGTGATTACCCCGCCCGGAGAGTTAATGTACAGGTAAATGTCTTTTTCCGGGTTTTCCGCTTCCAGAAACAGCATCTGCGCCACGATCAGGTTTGCCATGTGGTCTTCGACCTGGCCGGTCAGAAAAATGACGCGTTCCTTAAGCAGACGGGAGTAGATATCAAAAGAACGTTCACCGCGTGAGGTCTGTTCAATGACCATCGGCACCAGGGCCATATGGGGTGCAAAGTTGTCTCGTTCGCCACTGTATGACATTTCCGTCTCCTGGAGTAATTTTAAAATACCTGCTGCACTGATTGTAACCTTACGGACGGATTATCAGCCACAGTTTCTATCCGCTGAATGCGTCACCGCCTCTTCAATACGCGTGCGATTGCGGATGCAGTTGCCTCCCCCGGTAATGGGGATGGTGTTGCCATATTTCAAGCATAACAAGCTTTTGCTGTAACGCTATCATGGTTAATGCGTTTTCGCACCGTGCCTGTGGCTATCATTATCTTAAAAAAAAACCCGCCGCCTTTCGGCAACGGGTTTTTGCTCGAACCTTAAACGATAGCGGCGAAATTACGCCTGCTGGTTCATCAGTTCGTTGAAGGAAGTGGCTTTTTCAGACACTTTGGCTTTCGCCAGCACGGCTTCAACAGCCTGCTCTTCCAGCGCCACGTTGCGCATGTTGTCCATCAGCTCTTTGTTCTTGCTGTAGAACTCAACGACTTCAGACGGATCTTCGTACGCAGAAGCCATCTCTTCGATCAGGGCTTTTACGCGCTCTTCGTCAGCTTTCAGCTCGTTGGTGCGGATCACTTCGCCCAGCAGCAGACCAACAACGACGCGACGTTTAGCCTGCTCTTCGAACAGCTCGCGCGGCAGTTCCAGAGCCTGTTTCTCGTTGCCGCCGAAACGCTGAGCAGCCTGACGACGCAGCACGTCGATTTCGCTGTCGATCAGGGCAGCCGGAACGTCGATCTCGTTGGCTTTAACCAGACCTTCGATAGCCTGAGACTTCACGCGGTTACGCACAGCGCCTTTCAGCTCGCGTTCCATATTTTTACGCACTTCAGCGCGCAGGCCAGCGACGGAACCATCTTCCACGCCGAAACGTTTGATGAACTCTTCGGTCAGCTCAGGCAGTTCACGCTCTTCGACTTTCTTCAGGTTGATAACGAACTTAGCCGCTTTACCTTTCAGGTTTTCTGCGTGGTACTCTTCCGGGAAGGTCACGTCGATGGTGAACTCTTCACCCGCTTTGTGGCCTTTGATACCGTCTTCGAAGCCCGGGATCATGCGACCCTGGCCCATCGCCAGTACGAAGTCAGAGGCTTTGCCGCCTTCGAACTCTTCGCCGTCAACAGAACCGGTGAAGTCGATGGTTACGCGATCTTCAGCGTCAACCGCGCCTTCTTTTTCTTTCCAGGTCGCCTGCTGCTTGCGCAGAGTTTCCAGCATGGTATCAACGTCAGCGTCGGTGACTTCAACAACCGGTTTTTCAACTTCGATCGCGTCCAGACCCTGCAGTTCAACTTCCGGATACACTTCGAACTCTACCGCGTAGGTGAAGTCTTCGCCCAGTTTGTATTCGCCCGGAACGTAGTTCGGCGCGCCGGCCGGATTGATTTTTTCTTTGATGATCGCGTCAACGAAATGACGGCTCATCAGGTCGCCCAGCACGTCCTGGCGAACGGAAGCGCCATAGCGCTGAGCAACAATATTCATCGGCACTTTGCCTTTACGGAAGCCGTCAATGCGAACTTTTTTCGCTACGTTGACCAGCTCGCTTTTGACAGCATTCTCGATGCTGTCAGCGGCGATAGTAATCGTTACACGGCGCCCAAGGCCCTGAGTGGTTTCAACTGAAACTTGCATCTTGTTACCTCAAAAAAATCACAGTGCTCGGTCAACTCTGGAAGCGCGTGTAGGTGGCTTCGCAGAACCGGGATGCCCTCTTCAAATCAGAAACACATTCCCTGTCGTCAGAATCATCCCGAAGACATTCATATATAAGACGCGGCATTATAGCGGCATCACTTTTGTGAGTCGAGAACGGTTGTCGCCTGATGCTGCGGCATTTTTCACATTTCCCGCTCAAATTTGCCCGCAAAAGCGCTGACTTTGCGCATTTTCCAGGCAAAACAAAACGGCCCGTAGGCCGTTTTTGCTAAATCTGCAAGCAACATACTGGAAAAGCGCCAGCGGTTGCAAATGGGATTTCTAAGCGATACTCCCTGCGCCGCGGCACGGCGGCGAAGCAAATACCGTATCCTGTAATGCTTCCCATTCTTTAATCGTGTAGGTGTGCAGCGCCAGGGCATGCACCGTATTCGACAGCTCCTCGGTTAGCGTGCCGTAGATCATACGGTGGCGATTGAGGAAACGCTCGCCAGTGAAGCGATCGCTCACTAACACCACTTTAAAATGACTTTCAGAGCCCGCAGGGACGTTGTGACGATAACTTTCATCCACGACTTCGAGATACATCGGGTCGAACGCTGCTCTAAGTTTTGCTTCGATCTGTTCACGTATCATCATGAATTTTCTCCTCCGACAACGCTGAGATGCCGCCACTCCATTTAAATGTTAGCCGCTTTTACCGCTTCCATTAGGAGAAAACAACAAAAAATTAGCATTGTTCTGATATTTTCATTCAAAAGTATCACGTTTACTGGCTCTGGTCGCCAGATCCGTCGGGGAACGAGCCATTAACCGTGGCGGGACGCTCAGAAAACCGCCAGCACGATGGATTTACACGCGTTGCCACTTCCCCTTGCCGTTGGCAATGCTATGATGGCGGTAATTTTCCTTATAACAACACCATGCGTTGAGACCTGAACATGCTTAAGAAGATTCTTTTCCCGTTGGTCGCCATGTTTATGCTGGCAGGATGCGCCACGCCGCCGACCACCATTGAAGTATCGCCGAAAATCACGCTGCCGCAGCAGGATCCAAGCCTGATGGGCGTGACCGTCAGCATCAACGGCGCCGATCAGCGTCCGGACCAGGCGCTGGCGAAAGTGACGCGTGATAATCAGCTGGTCACTCTCACCGCCTCCCGCGATCTGCGCTTCCTGCTGCAGGAAGTGCTGGAGAAACAGATGACGTCTCGCGGCTACATGATTGGCCCGAACGGCGCGGTCGATCTGCAGATCATCGTCAACAAACTCTATGCTGACGTCTCTCAGGGTAACGTGCGCTATAACATCGCCACCAAAGCCGATATCGCCATCATCGCCACCGCGGCAAACGGCACGAAAATGACCAAAAACTACCGCGCCAGCTACTCCGTTGAAGGCGCCTTCCAGGCCTCGAACAAAAACATCGCTGATGCCGTCAACAGCGTCCTGACCGATACCATCGCCGATATGGCGCAGGACACCAGCATCCACGATTTCATCAAGCAAAACGCGCGTTAATGCTATCGCGAACCCGGCCTCCGCCGGGTTCGTGCTTTATGCTATGTCCAGTCATTACTTACGCATTTTTCAGCAGCCGAAATCAGCCATTTTGCTGATCCTTGGCTTCGCCTCCGGTCTGCCGCTGGCCCTCACCTCCGGTACCCTGCAGGCCTGGATGACGGTGGAAAATATCGATCTGAAAACGATCGGTTTTTTCTCGCTCGTCGGCCAGGCCTATGTCTTTAAATTCCTCTGGTCCCCGCTGATGGACCGCTACACGCCGCCGTTTCTTGGGCGTCGTCGCGGCTGGCTGTTGACCACCCAGGTATTACTCCTGCTGGCGATCGCGGCGATGGGCTTTCTTGAGCCGGTAACCCAATTACGCTGGATGGCGGCGCTGGCGGTGGTGATCGCCTTCTGCTCGGCGTCGCAGGATATTGTGTTCGACGCCTGGAAAACCGACGTGTTGCCAGCAGAAGAGCGTGGCGCCGGCGCCGCGATCAGCGTGCTGGGCTATCGCCTGGGGATGCTGGTCTCAGGTGGACTGGCCCTGTGGCTTGCCGACCGCTATCTCGGCTGGCAGGGGATGTACTGGCTGATGGCGGCGCTGCTGGTGCCCTGCATCATCGCCACGCTGCTGGCGCCCGAACCGAGCGACGTTATCCCGGTTCCCAGATCGCTCGAGCAGGCGGTAGCCGAACCGCTGCGCGATTTTTTCGGCCGCAACAACGCCTGGCTGATTCTGCTGCTCATCGTCCTTTATAAGCTTGGCGATGCGTTTGCCATGAGCCTGACCACCACCTTCCTGATCCGCGGCGTGGGATTTGACGCTGGCGAAGTGGGAATGGTGAACAAAACCTTAGGCCTGTTCGCCACCATTCTCGGCGCCCTGTACGGCGGCGTCCTGATGCAGCGGCTGACGCTGTTTCGGGCACTGCTCATTTTCGGTTTGCTGCAGGGGGTCTCTAACGCCGGCTACTGGCTGCTGTCGATTACCGATAAGCACCTCTATTCCATGGCGACCGCGGTATTCTTTGAAAACCTGTGCGGGGGAATGGGGACGGCGGCATTTGTCGCGCTGCTGATGACGCTATGTAATAAGTCGTTCTCCGCCACCCAGTTCGCGCTGCTCTCGGCGCTCTCTGCGGTCGGTCGCGTATACGTTGGGCCGATTGCCGGCTGGTTTGTCGAGGCTCACGGCTGGTCGACCTTCTATCTCTTCTCTGTCGTTGCGGCGGTGCCGGGGATTGCCCTATTGCTGCTGTGCCGGCAAACGCTTGAGCATACCCAACGCACCGCAAGCTTTATGCCGCGTAGCGAGTTCCCGCAGGCCTATGCGCTGGCGCTGGGGATCCTGACTCTGGGCTGCCTGCTGCTCGCGGTGTGGCTGGCGCTGCTGATCCTCAACGCGCTGGATTATACGTCGTTCTCCTTCCTGTCCGGCCTGCTGGAGGTTGCCGCGCTCACCGCCGTCGGCGGGATTTTGTTCGGCGGCCTGCTTGACTATCTGGCGCTGCGTAAAACCCGCCTGATTTAAGGATCCAGCATCATTATTAGCCGTTGTAATTACGAAACGTAATTATAACGGCTTATTAACGCTTTTATATTGTCCGCCGCGCTATTTGTTGTTTTGTGCGTTTTTGATTTCTGGAAATTATTGACAGTTTTCGTTCGATTCTTTAAATAATTTAACCGATTCAGCTCCGGGGATTTTATTTTTCGTTTTCACAATGTCTTTTATTTGATAATTAAATGTTAAACAATTGTTCTAATTTATGGGTGGTTATGCCCATTAGCCGCTAAGCACTCCTTTTCTTATCCCTTTCGTTATCAATCCCGCGAAAATCAGGCTTTGCAAGCGATTAAGTAACACTACGTTACATATGTGACAAACCAAGCAGAAGCCGCTAACACAGAACTGACAGAGATCCAATCATGTTTACAGTAATGCAACCTTACCGTAAAATGCCCATACACTTTAAACGCCACCAGATCCCGTGGAATTGAGGTCGTTCAATGAGACTCAGGAAATACAATAAAAGTTTGGGATGGATGTCATTAATCGCAGGTACTGTATTACTCAGTGGTTGTGATTCTGCACTCCTTGACCCAAAAGGACAGATTGGACTGGAGCAACGCTCTTTGATTCTGACGGCCTTCGGCCTGATGATGATTGTCGTTATTCCCGCCGTCTTGATGGCAGTAGGATTTGCCTGGAAGTATCGCGCGAGCAATAAAGATGCGAAGTATAGCCCGAACTGGTCACACTCCAACAAAGTGGAAGCTGTGGTCTGGACGGTACCTATTCTGATCATCCTGTTCCTGGCCGTTCTGACCTGGAAAACCACTCACGCACTGGAGCCAAGCAAACCGCTTGTCCATGACGAGAAGCCAATCACCATCGAAGTCGTATCGATGGACTGGAAATGGTTCTTTATCTATCCGGAACAGGGTATTGCTACCGTTAACGAAATCGCCTTCCCGGCGAACGTACCGGTACACTTCAAAGTGACCTCTAACTCGGTGATGAACTCGTTCTTTATTCCGCGCTTAGGTAGCCAGATTTATGCAATGGCCGGTATGCAGACTCAGCTGCACCTCATTGCTGACGAAGCTGGTACTTATGACGGTATCTCCGCTAGCTACAGTGGCCCGGGCTTCTCAGGTATGAAGTTCAAAGCGATTGCCACCCCGGATCGGGCGACTTTCGATCAGTGGGTTGCAAAAGCCAAACAGTCTCCGAACTCCATGGACTCCATGGCCGCGTTCGAGAAAGTGGCTGTGCCTAGCGAATACAACAAAGTGGAATATTTCTCTAACGTGAAACCGGATCTGTTCAAAGATGTTGTGAACAAATTCATGTCTCACGAGAGCATGAACATGTCTAAACCTGAAGGCGAGCACGCTGCTCACGACGGGATGGAAGGCATGGACATGAGCCACGCGGAAACCGCTCACTAAGGGGCCGAGGAAGAAAACGATGTTCGGAAAACTTACACTGGATGCAGTGCCCTACCACGAACCTATTATCGTGGTAACGGTGGCTGCGATTATCATTGGGGGACTGGCGCTTCTGGCAGCCATCACTTACTTCGGTAAGTGGTCCTACCTATGGAACGAGTGGCTGACTTCTGTCGACCACAAACGTCTCGGTATCATGTACGTTATCGTGGCAATCGTCATGCTGCTGCGTGGCTTTGCTGACGCCATCATGATGCGTAGCCAGCAGGTGCTGGCTTCGGCCGGGGAAGCCGGCTTCCTGCCGCCTCATCACTACGATCAGATCTTTACCGCCCACGGCGTTATCATGATCTTCTTCGTGGCGATGCCGTTTGTTATCGGTCTGATGAACCTGGTGGTTCCGCTTCAGCTCGGCGCGCGCGACGTAGCCTTCCCGTTCCTCAACAACCTGAGCTTCTGGTTCACCGTTGTGGGCGTGATTCTGGTTAACCTGTCTCTGGGCGTTGGTGAGTTCGCGCAGACCGGTTGGCTGGCCTATCCGCCGCTGTCGGGAATTGAGTACAGTCCTGGCGTAGGGGTTGATTACTGGATTTGGGCGCTGCAGCTCTCCGGTATCGGTACTACCCTGACCGGTATTAACTTCTTCGTGACCATTATCAAGATGCGCGCCCCGGGCATGACCATGTTCAAGATGCCAGTATTCTCCTGGGCATCTCTGTGCGCTAACATCCTGATTATCGCCTCGTTCCCAATTCTGACCGTCACCATCGCGCTGCTGACCCTGGATCGTTACCTGGGCACCCATTTCTTTACCAACGATATGGGTGGCAACATGATGATGTACATCAACCTGATTTGGGCCTGGGGTCACCCGGAAGTGTACATCCTGGTTCTGCCGGTGTTCGGGGTCTTCTCCGAAATCGCCGCGACCTTCTCGCGTAAGCGTCTGTTCGGTTACACCTCTCTGGTATGGGCAACCGTCTGTATTACCGTTCTGTCGTTCATCGTTTGGCTACACCACTTCTTCACCATGGGTGCTGGCGCGAACGTAAACGCCTTCTTCGGTATTACTACCATGATTATCGCGATCCCGACCGGGGTTAAGATCTTCAACTGGCTGTTCACCATGTATCAGGGTCGCATCGTCTTCAACTCGGCGATGATGTGGACTATCGGCTTTATCGTGACCTTCTCCGTAGGTGGGATGACCGGCGTGCTGCTGGCGGTACCGGGCGCGGACTTCGTTCTGCACAACAGCCTGTTCCTGATTGCGCACTTCCATAACGTTATCATCGGCGGCGTAGTGTTCGGTTGCTTCGCAGGTCTGACCTACTGGTGGCCGAAAGCCTTTGGCTTCACCCTGAACGAAACCTGGGGCAAACGCGCTTTCTGGTTCTGGATCATCGGCTTCTTCGTAGCGTTTATGCCGCTGTACGTGCTGGGCTTCATGGGTATGACCCGTCGTCTGAGCCAGCAGATCGATCCGCAGTTCCACCCGATGCTGGTTATTGCAGCTTGCGGTGCAGCGCTGATCGCCTGCGGTATTCTGTGCCAGCTGATTCAGTTCTACGTGTCTATTCGCGACCGCGATCAGAACCGTGACCTGACCGGTGACCCGTGGGGTGGCCGTACGCTGGAGTGGGCAACCTCTTCTCCACCGCCGTTCTACAACTTCGCTATCGTTCCTCAGGTTCACGAACGTGATGCCTTCTGGGAAATGAAAGAGAAAGGTGAAGCGTACAAACAGCCTGCTCACTATGAAGAAATTCATATGCCGAAAAACAGCGGCGCCGGCATCGTGATTGCCGCCTTCGCTACGGTATTTGGTTTCGCCATGATCTGGCATATCTGGTGGATGGCGATCGCCAGCTTCATCGGCATCGTAGCGACCTGGATTATTAAGAGCTTTGACGAGGACGTGGATTACTACGTACCGGTTGCAGAAGTCGAAAAACTGGAAAAACAGCATTTCGATGAGATTAACAAAGCAGGGCTGAAAAATGGCAACTGATACTCTTGCGCATACTGCCCACGCGCATGAACACGGGCACCATGATACAGGACCGATGAAGGTATTCGGTTTCTGGATCTACCTGATGAGCGACTGCATTATCTTCGCTACGCTGTTTGCTACCTATGCCGTTCTGGTGAACGGCACGGCCGGCGGACCGACGGGCAAAGATATTTTTGAACTGCCGTTCGTTCTGGTTGAAACCGCACTGCTGCTGTTCAGCTCCATCACCTACGGCATGGCGGCTATCGCCATGTACAAGAACAACAAAAGCCAGGTGGTTTCCTGGCTGGCGTTGACCTGGTTGTTTGGCGCCGGATTCATCGGGATGGAAATCTATGAATTCCATCACCTGATCATGGAAGGCTTTGGTCCGGATCGTAGTGGCTTCCTGTCCGCGTTCTTCGCGCTGGTCGGCACCCACGGTCTGCACGTGACCTCCGGTCTTATCTGGATGGCGGTGCTGATGTTCCAGGTTTCACGTCGTGGCCTGACCAGCACTAACCGCACGCGTATCCTGTGCCTGAGCCTGTTCTGGCACTTCCTGGACGTCGTGTGGATCTGCGTGTTCTCGGTTGTCTATCTGATGGGGGCGATGTAATGAGTCATTCTACCGATCATAGCGGCGCTTCTCACGGCAGCGTGAAGAGCTACATGACAGGATTTATCCTGTCCATCATCCTGACGGTCATTCCGTTCGCCATGGTGATGAGTGGCTCCGCCTCGCATGCGGTTATCCTTGGCACCATTCTGGTGACCGCTGTGGTGCAGATCGTGGTACACCTCGTGTACTTCCTGCATATGAACAGCAAGTCCGATGAAGGTTGGAACCTGACCGCATTTATCTTCACCGTAATCATCATTGCGATCGTGGTTGTCGGCTCCATCTGGATTATGTGGAACCTGAACTACAACATGATGATGCACTAAGAGCGGCGAGTATGTTTAAGCAATACCTGCAAGTAACGAAACCAGGCATTATTTTTGGCAACCTGATCTCCGTGATCGGCGGTTTCCTGCTGGCCTCCAAAGGCCACATCGACTATCCGCTGTTCGTCTGGACGCTCCTTGGAGTATCCCTGGTGGTCGCCTCGGGTTGTGTATTCAACAACTACATCGACCGGGACATCGATCGTAAGATGGAACGGACGAAAAACCGGGTGCTGGTCAAAGGGCTGATCTCGCCAGAAGCTTCGCTGGTGTACGCCACCTTGCTGGGTATTGCTGGCTTCATGCTGCTGTGGTTCGGCGCTAACCCGCTGGCCTGCTGGCTGGGGGTGATGGGGTTCGTGGTTTATGTCGGCGTCTACAGCCTGTACATGAAACGCCACTCCGTCTACGGCACGCTGATTGGCTCACTCTCCGGCGCTGCGCCGCCGGTGATTGGCTACTGCGCGGTCACCGGTGATTTCGACAGCGGTGCGGCGATCCTGCTGGCTATCTTTAGCCTGTGGCAGATGCCTCACTCCTACGCCATCGCGATTTTCCGCTTTAAGGATTATCAGGCGGCGAATATTCCGGTGCTGCCGGTGGTGAAAGGCATTTCGGTCGCCAAAAACCATATTACGCTGTACATCGTCGCCTTTGCCGTGGCAACCCTGATGCTCTCGCTGGGCGGCTACGCCGGGTATAAATACCTGGTCGTGGCGGCAGCGGTCAGCGTCTGGTGGCTGGGCATGGCGCTGCGTGGCTATAAAGTGGCCGATGATAAAGTCTGGGCGCGTAAGCTGTTCGTCTTTTCTATCGTCGCCATCACCGCGCTGTCCGTGATGATGTCCGTTGACTTTATGGTGCCGGATTCACATAGTCTGCTGGCTTACGTGAGATAATTACGCACTCCCGTACGATCTAAAGCCCCGTATTTACGGGGCTTTTTCTTTCCTGTTTCATCATCGCTTTCTTTCTCATTTCATACTTCCCTCCCCTCCCCCGTCGCTTTCCCGCTATCTTTCATATCAAAAAATGAGGAAAAATTGAGCCAGTACGCATCGGGCATCACTCGCGCCGCACGGTCCTGCGATGCTACCTTTCGCCGGGGCTCTTGCCCCTTTGGGAAATAATCACTACAAGGAATTGCAATGAAAGAGTTAACACTGAACGAAATGGAGTATATCTCCGGTGGCTTTAATCTGTTCGGCGCAGCCAGCGGCTTCGCCAGCTTTGTCGCCAACTCTGGCGTCGGCTTCACCTCTTTTGTTCTGACCTCCGGCACCGCATTTGCCTCCTTCGTCGGCGACAGCGCGATGGCGTTTGGTTCCTTCCTGACCGGACAGTCAAACTGGGAAACCTTTGTGACCGCCGGAAAGGAAAACTGGGGAAGCTTTGTTAACACCGCCGGCAACAGCTGGAATACTTTCGTGAATAACGCGGCCAGCGACTGGAACACCTTTCTGACCAAAGCGTCGGCCTAAGCGACGTCTATCTTAGGGCAGCGCCACTGGCTGCCCTGTTTAACCCACCAGCATCGCCTGCGCGCTGTAGAGCAGATCGAGGTGATCGCGGCATAACGCTTCCAGCGAAGTGCGCGATTGATGACTGGTCAGACTCAGCGCCCCCCACCAGGTCCCTTCCCTGTCGGTTAACGGCACCGCCAGCACCAGCATGCCAATCTCAAACTCCTGCTCAATGGTGGCGTATCCCTGGCGCCGTACCTGGGCGATTTTCTCCATCAGCGACGCGATATCGGTCACCGTATAGGGGGTACGTTGTTCCCGGGTTATGCGCTGCAGGACGGTCTCACACTCTGCTTCCGGCAGCGAAGCCAGCCACAGTCGCCCCCCGGCGGTACAGAAAATGGGCACCCGCTCCCCAAGCCGCACCGACGTAGAGTTGAACGGCGTATGCCGACTGCGGGCGATATAGACCAGTTCATCTTCATCCACCACCCCCACCGAGGCGTGCTCTTCGGTCCGGCTGGCGATGTATTCGACAATCGGCCGTACCATGCGAGGAAACTGCGCCGAATCGACATAGGCCTGGCCAAGCCGCAGCGTCTTTGGGGTAAGCCAGTAATAGCGCCCGTCGGTTTGCAGATAGCGCTCATGCAGGAGCGTCAGCAGAAAACGTCGCGCGGCGCTTTGCGTCAGGCCGCTCATTTTCGCCGTCTGGGCGACGGTGAGCTTTGGGCAGGTTTTGGAAAAAAGCTGAATTAGCGCCAGCCCTTTTTGTAAACCGACGATCAGATCGCGTGGATGAATGGTGTTTTGCATATTCGCTCACATTTTTGCAACATCATTATCGATTTCCTGCGATTATCGCAGCGTTCGTGCGATTAACAACCGACATGTCCGAATTCTGCGTTGTCGCTCCCAGCTTCCACTGAAATACTTTCACAACATTCATTTAACAAATGAGGTTTGAAATGGTCAGTGGAACTACCCAGGTTGTCGCCGTGATTGGTCATCCGATCGCCCAGGTGAAATCGCCAGATAACTTCAACCGCTACTTTGCCGAACAGCACATGGACAGCATTATGATCCCGGTGGATATCGTCCCGGACGCGGTGGCCGCCTACCTCAACGCCCTGCGCGGCTGGCAGAACATGACCGGCGTGCTGGTGACGGTGCCGCATAAACAACGCGCCGCCGCGCTGGTCGACGACCTCACGCCGCGCGCCCGCCGACTCAACGCCGTCAATGTGATCCGCAAGCTGGCGGATGGCCGCCTGCAGGGCGATATGCTGGACGGCGTCGGCTTTCAGCTCGCCGCCGAGGCGCAGGGTTTTCAGCCGGCAGGTAAGCAGGCGATGCTCTCCGGTTGCGGCGGCGTCGGCAGCGCCATCGCCTGGGGACTGTGCGAGGCGGGGATCCGTCGGCTGGCCCTGCACGATCAAACCCCGGCCACCCGGCAGCGCCTGCATGACCTTCTGGCTGAGGCCTTTCCGGCGGTGCAACTGAGCGCGCTGCCAGACACCCTTTACGGCCTCGATCTACTGGTTAATGGCTCACCGGCCGGCATGGCCGGATTTGATGAGCTGCCTCTACCGCAGGCGCTGCTGGATACGCTCGACAGCACCACTCATGTGGCCGACGTTGTCACCGCCCCGGTGATGACGCCGTTGCTCACTTTCGCCGCCGCACGTGGTTGTAAAGTACAGACCGGGCCGGAAATGGCGCTGGCGCAGATGAGGCTGATGGGCCAGTTTATCGGCGCCATCCCGCAGGCGCAGGGAGCGGCGGCATGAAGAGCTGGGATGTGATCGTCATCGGCAGCGGCGCGGCCGGTTTTGCCGCCGCGGTCACCGCCTGCTGTAAAGGGCTGTCGGTGCTGATGCTGGAGAAAGCCGGCCAGTTCGGCGGCACCTCGGCCATCTCCGGCGGCGCCGTGTGGCTGCACGATACCGACCAGGCGCGCGCCGAGGGCAAAAGCGGTAGCGCCGAGGCGATGAAAACCTACCTGCGAACCATTATCGGCGAGGGCCAGTACCGAGAAGATCTTGCCGAAGCGTTTGTCAGCGCCGGGCGGGAGGCGCTGGCCTTTCTCGAGCGTGAGGGGGCAGTAAAGTACAGCCTGCGTCCGCTCTCGCCCGATTACTATCCGGATGAACCCGGCGCAGTCGACGTCGGTCGTGCGCTGGAGGTGGTGGAGTATGACGGCCGTGAACTGGGGGACGCGTTTCGCGACCTGCGTTCACCGCCGCCGGGGATGCTGCTGTTTGGCGGGATGATGGTCAACCGCGTCGATATTCAACATTTTCTCGACATGCGCCGCTCGCTGCGCTCCCTGGCCCATTGCACCCGGCTGCTGCTGCGCTATGCCCGCGACCGGGTGAAGTACCCTCGCGGTACCCGCCTGGCGATGGGCAATGCGCTGATTGCCCGCATGGCGACTACGGCGCTGCGTAAAGGCATGAACCTGCGGCTGAATGTCAATGTTCTGACGCTGTGCGAAGCGCAAGGCGCGGTCCGCGGGGTGGAGATTGAGTATCAGGGGCAAAGAGAGACGCTGCACGCCCGCCGCGGGGTGGTGCTGGCCGCAGGCGGCTTCGCCGCGGGCGCGCTGGCGGCGCGCTATCGGCCGCACACCCGCGAGCATTTCACCATGTCGCCGCCGGCCAACGATGGCGCCGCGCTGCATCTCGCGGCGGCGCTTAACGCTCGCGAGGGAGCCGATCGGGCCTCCAACTTTTTCTGGGCGCCGGTATCGGTGCTGACCCGGGCCGACGGCAGCGAGGAGCGCTTCCCCCATCTGGTAACCGATCGCGCAAAACCGGGCGTGATTGCCGTCAATCAGCGGGCGGTACGCTTCGTCAACGAGTCCAGCTCCTATCACCATTTCGCCAGCGCAATGCAGGATGCAGCGGAAAATGCCCCCTGTTTTTTACTCTGCGACGCCCAGGCGATGAAGCGTTATGGCCTCGGGCTGGCGCGCCCGGCGCCGGTCAATAATGACGCCCTGGTCGCCGCTGGCTATCTGCACAAAGCCGATACCCTGGCCGCGCTGGCGCAACAGCTTGGTCTGGATGCCCAAACCCTGAGCGAGACGGTAGCCCGCTACAACCGTGACGCCGCGCAGGGCGTAGATCGGGAATTTGCTAAAGGCGGCAACAGCTATAACCGGGCGATGGGCGATCCGGGCCATCAGCCTGACGCCTGTAATGCCCCCCTGCTCAGCGCGCCGTTCTATGCCATCAAACTTTATACCGGCGATCTGGGGACCTCACGGGGCCTGGTCACCACCGCCGATGCCCAGGTCGTCAATACCCAAGGAAACCCCATCCCGGGGCTGTACGCGGTGGGAAACGACATGGATTCGCTGATGGCCGGCACCTATCCGGGCCCCGGCATCACCCTCGGCCCGGGGCTGACGTTTGGCTATCTCGCCGCCTGCCATCTGGCACAACGCTCCACCCACTAATCAGGAAAACATCATGATCTACGAAAAACGCACGTACACCATCAATCCGCTGAAAATGGCCGACTGGCTGGCGCTGTACCAAAGCGATGCCCTGGCGGTGCAAACCGACCATCTCGGCCAGCTAATCGGCTTCTTTTTTACCGAGATCGGCGTGGTCAATCAGGTAGTGCATATCTGGGCTTATGAAAGCCTGGACGATCGTCTGGTGCGCCGCGCGCGGATGGCCCAGGACGAACGCTGGCAGACCTTCTCGCGCAAAAATCGCGAACTGGCCGCCGTGGAACGCCTCGAGTCGGTGCTGATGCGCCCCACCGCTTTTTCACCTCTGCAGTAAGGAGTCCAACATGAGCGGGCCTGTGAAGGTGGATGTGCTGGTGGTCGGCTCCGGCGCCGCGGGGCTCTCTGCCGCGGTGACTGCGGCGATGCACGGCGCCAGCGTCATGGTGGCGGAGAAAGCGTCAGTGCTCGGCGGAACCAGCGCCTGGTCCGGCGGCTGGCTGTGGATCCCCCGCAACCCGCTGGCGCGGGCGGAGGGCATCGACGAAGCAGCCGACGCGCCGCTGACCTATCTGCAGCATGAGATGGGGGGCGAAGCCGCCGATATTCGTCTGCAAACCTTCCTGCGTTACGGGCCGGAGATGGTGGAATTTTTCCATCAGCGGACGGCGGTGCAGTTTCTCTCGGGCAGCGCCATGCCGGACTTTCACCCGTCGCCGGGTGCGGCGAACGGTGGGCGGTCGGTCACCGCGCAACCCTACGATGGCCGCCTGCTCGGCGACTGGCTCCATCGCCTGCGTCCGCCGCTGGAGACCATTAGCCTGGGCGGGATGGGCATCGCCGGCGGCGCGGATATGGCGCATTTTTTCAATGCCACCCGCTCGCCGCGCTCCGCGCTGTATGCTGCCCGCCGCCTGCTGCGCCACGGCTGGCAGCGGCTACGCGCCGGACGGGGGCAGCATCTGGTCAATGGCAATGCGCTGGTCGCCCGTCTGCTGCGATCCGCCCTCGACGCCGGCGTGCGTTTTCAGCTCAATGCCCCGGTGGTCCGGCTGCTGCAGGGTCCGCCGGGCGTGTCCGGCGCGGTGCTGCGCAGCGACGGCGGGGAGATTCACGTCGAAGCTGGCGCCGTGGTGCTGGCCTGCGGCGGTTTTCCCCACGATCGCCAGCGGCTGGCGCAGGTGGTGCCTCACGCTGCGGAGGGTTACGGCCATTTCTCCGCCGCACCGCCGGACAATCAGGGCGAGGGGATCAGGCTTGGCGAATCCGTCGGCGGCCAGTTCGACACTTCCCTGCGCCACCCGCTGGCCTGGGCGCCGGTGTCCCGCGTCACTCTGGCCAGCGGCCAGCAGCTAATGTTTCCTCATCTGGTGGAGCGCGCCAAACCCGGGGTGATCGCCGTCCTGCCCAACGGCAAACGTTTTGTTAACGAGGCCGACTCTTATCATGACTTTATCGCCGCCCTGCTGGCGGCCACACCCGCGGGCGACACGCCGCAGGCCTGGCTGCTGGCCGATCGTCGCGCGCTGCGTCGCTACGGCCTGGGCCACGCCAGACCGTTCCCGTTCACCCCCACCGCCTGGCTGCGTACCGGCTATCTGCAGCGAGGAAACACCCTGGCGGAGCTGGCGAAGCAGTGCGCTATCGACGCCAATGCGCTGGCGGAAACCGTTGAACGCTTTAACCACTTCGCCAGCGCTGGCGAAGACGTCGATTTTCACCGCGGGGCATCAGCCTATAACCGCGCCCAGGGTGACCATCAGGTGACGCTCGGACCGCTGCGCGAAGGGCCGTTCTACGCGGTGCGCATTCTGCCCGGCTCGCTGGGCACCTTCAGCGGATTGCAAACCGACGAACACGCCCGGGTGCTGGATGAACAGCAGCTGCCGATACCGGGCCTGTACGCCATCGGCAACGACATGTCGAGCGTGATGCGCGGCTATTACCCCAGCGGAGGGATCACCCTCGGGCCCGCCATGACCTTCGGCTATCTGGTGGGTAAAGGCCTGACAAAAAAAACAAATATAAACAATAACATAACTTGATTTCCACGAATGGATGCACCCTAACTCTCTTCACCTGCAACTGTACCGGAGCCCTTTATGAACAAGCGTACCCTATCGCTCGCCGCGCTGACCCTGCTCGATGTCCCTCCCCCCGAACAGGTGCGGATTGCGGCCAGAACCGGTTTTACCCACGTTGGGCTGCGACTGCTCCCCGCCACACCGACCGACCCGGACTACGACATGCTGGGCGATACCCCGGCCGTCCGGGCGACGCTCGCCGCGTTGATGGAAACTGGCATCCGCGTGTCGGACGTGGAGATCGTCCGCCTGACCCCCGGGTTTACCCTCGACGATCGGCTGCAGCGTTTTATGGAGACCGCCGCGCGTCTTGGCGCCGGACAGGTGTTAGTCGCCGGCAATGATGACAACCTTCAGCGCAGCGCTGACAACCTCGCCATCCTCGCCGCGGCCGGTCGTCCATTTGGGCTGACCATGAATCTTGAGCCGATGCCCTGGACCCAGTTGCGCAACATCGCCGCAGCGCAAGCACTAATCGCCGCCAGCGGGCGGGAAGACATCGGCATTCTGGTGGACGCTCTCCATTTCTGGCGCGCGGGAGAATCGCTCGCCGCCCTCTCCAGCCTGCCCGCGCATCATCTCAACTATATGCAACTCTGCGATGGCGCGGCGCAGAGGCCGGAGAGCGAGCAGGAACTTATCCGCCAGGCCCGCTCGGCGCGCAACGTGCCGGGGGAAGGCGGTCTGGATCTGCATGGTCTAATGTCGGCCCTGCCGGCGACGCTGCCGGTCTCTCTCGAAGTGCCGCTTGACGGCGAGCAAGGCGCCCTGCCGCCTCTTCAGCGGGCGCAGTTACTGTTCGATGCCGCGCAGCCCTACCTGCGCGCCTGCGCATAAGGAATACGCTATGACACAGACTCAACGCCTGGATGTCAGAGAGTTAATAAATCGTAACCCGCTGAGCCGATTTCAGAAGCTAATTATATTTCTCGGCTTTTGCGTCATCGCTCTCGATGGTTTTGATATCGCGATCATGGGCTTTATCGCCCCGACGCTAAAGCTGGAATGGGGGGTAAGCAACCACCAGCTGGGTCTGGTGATCAGCGCCGCGCTGATCGGCCTCGCGCTGGGGGCGATTTTCTCCGGCCCGCTCGCCGACTGGCTGGGACGTAAGAAAATCATCATCAACAGCGTTTTCTTCTTCGGTTTCTGGACCATCGCCACCGCCTTCTCGCACAACGTAGAACAGATGATGTTCTTTCGCTTTATGACTGGCCTCGGGCTGGGCGCCGCGATGCCGAATATCGGGACGCTGGTGTCGGAATACGCCCCGGAACGCCAGCGTTCATTTATTATCACCGTCATCTTTTGCGGCTTCACCTTCGGCGCGGCGGCGGGAGGATTTTCGGCATCGTGGCTGATCCCCCAGTTTGGCTGGCACTCGCTGATGGCGCTCGGCGGTATTCTGCCGCTGCTGTTTGCCCCCCTGCTCATCTGGCTGCTGCCGGAATCGGTTCGTTTTCTGGTGATCAAACAAGCGCCCGCGGCGCGCATACGCGCCATTCTTAACCGTCTCTATCCCGGACAAATCAGCGACAATGTGAGGTTTATCCTGCCGGCGCAGCCAGCGGCCGGCAACGCGATGCGCATTGTCCTCTCCCGCCAGTACGGTTTCGGCTCGCTGATGCTATGGCTGGTCTACTTTATGGGGCTGTTCCTGGTCTATATCCTCGGCAGCTGGCTGCCAACGCTGGTTAAAGCGGTAGGAATGACCGTTAGCCAGGCGGCCATCATGACGGCGATTTACCAGGCGGGCGGCACCCTCGGCTCGTTGTTTGCCGGCTGGCTGATGGACAGGATCAACCCCCATCGCGCGCTGGGGATAATCTACGCCGTTGGCGGCCTGTTCACCATGGCGATGGGCTACGCCGCGGGCAGCTTTGCCTTGCTCTGTATGCTGGCGTTTATCAGCGGCGCCTGCCTGAACGGCGCGAATACCGGCATGAACGCCCTCTCCGCCCGCTACTACCCTACACAGGCGCGGGCGACGGGATCCAGCTGGATGCACGGCGTCGGGCGCATCGGCGCCATTCTCAGCGCCTTTGCCGGCGCCGAGATGATGGCGCTCAACCTGCCCTTTGAAAGCGTCTTTTTGATCCTCGGTATCCCGGCAGCCCTCACCGTCGCAGGCCTGGCGGCGAAGGGCATCTTTGCGGCCGGTCATCCTCCCGTCGCTTCAACTTCCCCCGCGTCTGTGCGCGGAGCGTCATAGCGGCATCTGGTTCCCGGTGCAATCGGCGGATTGCACCGCCTTCAGCAGCTAATAAAGAAAATTTATTTCATATTTTGTTGAAACGAAAAAACGCCCGCAATAATCTGGACGACTCCGGCAGGCGATATCCCGCCCTCACCTTTTCAACCAAGCGCAAAAGAAACTATCGCTAATTCGATCCCCCTCGCATATATGGAAAATAAATTCCACAACGCAATTGAAACAGAATGAACATTTCCTTAAGTTGAAGTCAGTCTATCCGGATGCGCGTTGCCGCAGGCGTCGGCATTGAGCGCCTCAGAGTGCAAATGATTTCAAAAAGGAGAGCACCATGTTAAACGGCCTGAAACCCTTATCCCGTTCCCTGCGCTGGGGCATGGTCGGCGGCGGGGGAACCAGTCAGATCGGCTACAGCCACCGCTGTGCGGCGCTGCGTGACAATGTTTATACCCTGCTGGCCGGCGCGCTTGACGTCGATGCCGAGCGCGGGCGCGCGTTTGGTGAGCAACTGGGCATCGCGCCGGATCGCTGCTACGCCGACTACCAGACCCTGTTTCGCGAAGAGGCGCAGCGCCCTGACGGGATCGAGGTCGTCTCGGTCACCACCCCGAACAATACCCATTTCGCCATCACCAAAGCGGCGCTGGAGGCGGGACTCCACGTTATCTGCGAAAAGCCCCTCTGCTTTACCGCCGAAGAGGCGCGCGAGCTGGTGGATCTGAGCAAAAAACAGAACAAAATCGTCGGCGTCACCTACGGCTATGCCGGCTATCAGATGATCCAGCAGGCGCGGCAGATGATTGCCGATGGACTGCTCGGCGAGATCCGCATCGTTAACATGCAATTCGCCCACGGCTTCCATAACCAGGCCGTCGAGCTGCAGGCAGAATCCACCCGCTGGCGAGTAACACCGAAGTTTGCCGGGCCCAGCTATGTGCTTGGGGATCTGGCCACCCATCCGCTGTTTGTCGCCGAAACCATGGCGCCGCAGCTCAATATCAAACGGCTGATGTGCTCCCGTCAGAGCTTTGTTCCCTCCCGCGCGCCGCTGGAAGATAACGCCTTTGTCCTGATGGAATATGACAACGGCGCGGTTGGCTCGATGTGGACCAGCGCGGTCAACAGCGGCGCCATGCACTCGCAAAAAGTGCGCATCGTCGGCGAAAAAGCAAGCATTGAATGGTGGGATGAGCATCCTAACCAGCTCAGCTATGAGGTGCAGGGCGAGCCGGCGCGTATTCTGGAACGTGGGATGCCCTACCTGTCGCCGAACGCGCTGGCGGATGACCGCATTGGCGCCGGCCATCCGGAAGGGCTGTTCGAAGCCTGGGCCAACCTCTATCGCCGCTATGCGCAGGCGATTGACGCCACGGATCGCGACGATCGCGCCTTCCTGCAAGACTTCTGGTATCCGGACGTCGAAGCCGGGCTGCACGGCGTCTATTGGGTAGAGCAGTGCGTCAAATCGGCTGACGCTGGCAGCCAGTGGGTTGACTTTACTTTACCTTAATTTTCCCCCTCGCCAGTGGAGTCCCCCTCCACTGGTTTATTGATTTTTACCAACTTGTCGCATCGCGCAACAGCCCCGTAATATCTGTTAAACAAACATTTATTTACGCTTCTTACCCCCCGCCGCTACACTAGGCGCAGTTTTTATATTGAGGTGGTAATGAACGATAACAAAATGACGCCAGGGGAACTGCGCGCGACCTGGGGTTTGGGGACAGTATTCTCCCTGCGCATGCTTGGCATGTTTATGGTCCTGCCGGTTCTGACCACGTATGGAATGGCGTTGCAGGGTGCCAGTGAAGCGCTGATTGGCCTGGCGATCGGTATCTACGGCCTGGCGCAGGCGGTGTTCCAGATCCCCTTCGGACTGTTATCTGACCGTATTGGCCGTAAGCCATTGATCGTCGGCGGCCTGCTTATCTTCGTGCTCGGCAGCGTCATCGCCGCGCTCACCGACTCCATCTGGGGCATCATTCTTGGCCGCGCCCTGCAGGGCTCCGGCGCCATCGCCGCCGCGGTTATGGCCCTGCTGTCCGATCTCACCCGCGAACAGAACCGCACCAAAGCGATGGCCTTTATCGGCGTCAGCTTCGGCGTCACCTTCGCCATCGCCATGGTGCTGGGGCCGATTGTCACCCACCAGCTGGGTCTGCACGCGCTGTTCTGGATGATCGCCATCCTGGCGACCGTCGGCATCCTGCTCACCCTGTGGGTGGTGCCCAACAGCCATAACCATGTCCTTAACCGCGAATCCGGGATGGTGAAGGGCTGCTTTAGCAAGGTGCTGGCGGAGCCGCGCCTGCTGAAGCTTAACTTTGGCATCATGTGCCTGCACATTATGCTGATGTCCACTTTTGTCGCCCTGCCCGGACAACTGGAGGCCGCCGGCTTCCCGGCCGCCGAGCACTGGAAGATTTACCTGGTCACCATGGTTATCTCATTCATCTCGGTGGTGCCGTTTATCATCTACGCCGAAGTGAAGCGCAAGATGAAGCGCGTCTTCCTGCTCTGCGTCGCCATCCTGCTGATTGCGGAAATTGTCCTCTGGGGCGCCGGAGGCTACTTCTGGGAGCTGGTGGCGGGCGTTCAGCTCTTCTTCCTGGCGTTTAACCTGCTGGAAGCGCTGCTGCCGTCGCTAATTAGCAAGGAGTCTCCGGCGGGCTACAAAGGCACCGCGATGGGCGTCTACTCCACCAGCCAGTTTCTCGGCGTGGCGATTGGCGGCGCGCTTGGCGGCTGGGTCGATGGTTTCTTTGATTCGCAAACCGTGTTTCTGCTGGGCGCCCTGCTGGCGATGCTGTGGCTGCTGGTGGCCAGCACCATGAGCGAGCCGCCGTACGTCAGCAGCCTGCGGGTGGAGGTGCCGGACGGCGTGGTGGTCGACAGCGCGCTGCAGGCGCGTCTGCTGAGCGCCAGCGGGGTTCATCAGGCGCTGGTGGTACCCGAGGAGCGTTCGGTGTATATCAAAATCGACAGCAAGGTCACCAACCGCTTCGAGATAGAGCAGCTCATCAAAGGGGTATAAAAAAAGCGGGGAATTCCCCGCTTTTTGCTGTCTGCCCGCCGCCTTAGTCGCGGAAGTTTTTGAACTGGAACGGCTGTCCCAGATCGCCACCGCGCACCAGCGCCATCACCGACTGCAGATCGTCGCGGGACTTACCGGTCACGCGGATCTCTTCGCCCTGAATCTGGGCCTGCACTTTCAGCTTGCTGTCTTTGATCATTTTAACGATCTTCTTCTGCACCGCGCTTTCAATGCCCTGCTTCAGCTTCGCTTCAACAAACCAGGTTTTACCGCTGTGCACGATATCTTCCGGTACGTCGAGGGAGGTGCCTTCAATGCCGCGCTTGAGCAGCTTGGCGCGCAGGATATCCAGCAGCTGGTTCACCTGGAAGTCAGACTCGCTCAGCACTTTAATGGTCTTGTTGGCGTCGTTTAATTCAAAAGTGGCTTCAACGCCACGAAAATCAAAACGCGACTCGACTTCGCGGCTCGCGTTGTCCACCGCGTTACGGGCTTCCTGAAGATCAACTTCAGAGACAATATCGAAAGATGGCATCTTTTCCTCTCCTTCCGTTTCTTTTGCGTTGCATAATACCTGCAACGCGGCATAACTCAACTTGTTATCCCGGAAGCTTAGCTGATTACGCAACGCTCGCGCTATTTTCCCCGTGATGTCCGACGATGCGAAAAGCGACGAGATAGACTTTAGCCATCAGCGCCTGGGATAGCGGCAGATGAGGAGGAACAATGAAAGTAACCGTACTGGGATGCGGTGCGCTGGGACAACTATGGCTGACCGCGTTGTACAAACAGGGACATGAAGTCCAGGGCTGGCTGCGCGTACCGCAGCCATTCTGTAGCGTCAACGTCATTGAAACCGATGGCTCAGTGTTCAACGAATCGCTGACGGCCAACGACCCCGATTTTCTCGCCAGCAGCGAGCTGCTTATCGTCACCTTAAAGGCCTGGCAGGTGTCGAATGCGGTAAAGCACCTGGCCGGGATCCTGTCGGACACCACGCCAATTGTGCTGATTCATAACGGCATGGGCACCGTCGAGGAGCTGCGCGGCGTGAAACAGCCATTGCTGCTGGCCTCCACGACCCAGGCGGCGCGGCGCGATGGGAATGTCATCATCCACGTTGCCCAGGGCACCACGCATATCGGACCGGCAAAAAGCTACGAGGGGGACTACAGCTATCTCGCAGAAGTTCTGCAGAGCGTGCTGCCGGATGTCGCCTGGCATAACAATATCCACTCGGCCATCTGGCGCAAGCTGGCGGTTAACTGCGTGATTAACCCTCTGACCGCGCTCAAAGGGTGTAAAAACGGCGATCTGCGCGACTATACGCAGGAAGTTGCGGCCATTTGTCGCGAGGTGGCGGCGGTGATGGAGCGCGAAGGTATTCATACCTCGGCGGAAAACCTGCTATTTTATGTCGAACAGGTAATTGAAAGTACGGCAGAAAATATCTCTTCCATGCTGCAGGACGTTCGCGCCCAGCGGCATACAGAGATCGACTACATCACCGGTTTTCTGCTCAACCGCGCCCGCGCCCACGGCGTCGCCGTACCGGAAAACGCCCGCTTATTTGAATTGATCAAGCGTAAGGAGAATGAATATGAGCGCGTCGGCACTGATTTGCCTCGCCCCTGGTAGCGAAGAGACCGAAGCGGTCACCACTATCGACCTGCTGGTCCGCGGCGGAGTAAAGGTGACCACCGCCAGCGTCGCCAGCGACGGCAGCCTGACCATCGTCTGTTCGCGCGGCGTCAAACTGCTGGCGGATGCGCCGCTGGTCGAGGTGGCCGATGGTGATTTCGATATCATCGTCCTCCCGGGCGGTATCAAGGGCGCAGAGTGCTTCCGCGACAGCACGCTACTGGTGGAAACCGTCCGCCAGTTTCATCTCTCTGGGCGCATTGTGGCCGCCATCTGCGCCGCCCCGGCGACCGTGCTGGTACCCCATAATCTGTTCCCGATCGGCAACATGACCGGTTTTCCGGCGCTGAAGGAACATATCCCCGCCGAGCAGTGGCAGGATAAAAGAGTGGTCTGGGATCCGCGGGTGAATCTGTTAACCAGCCAGGGTCCGGGGACTTCGATTGATTTCGCCCTGAAAATGATCGATCTGCTGGTGGGGCGCGAGAAAGCGTATGAGGTCGCCTCACAGCTGGTGATGGCCGCTGGCATCTATAATTACTACGAAGCCTGATAGCCGGTCCGCGCCGCGGGCTGGCTCCCCTTTTCCTGAGGAGTCGCAGCATGTCCCGGAGCGCAACCGATTCTCGCGATCTTGTAATCAGCCGCCTGCTCAGCGCGCCCGCCCCAGCCCTGTGGCGCGCGTGGGCCGACGCGGCATTACTCCGAACCTGGTGGTGCCCGAAGCCCTGGCAAACCGAGGTTCTGGCCTTTGATTTTCGCGCCGGCGGGGCCTTTCACACCGTGATGCACGGGCCTGACGGTGAACGCAGCGATAACCCCGGCTGTTTTCTTGAGGTTATCCCGCAACAAAAAATCGTCATGACCTCGATGCTGACGGCGGATTATCGCCCCGCCGTTTCCCCCTTCGCGATGACGGCCATCATCACCTTTGCCGATGAACAGGGCGGGTGTCGCTATACGGCTACGGTGCTGCATGCCGATGATGAAACCCGCGAGCAGCATGAGCAGATGGGATTTTTCGAGGGCTGGAATATTGTCATCGATCAGCTCAATGACCTGGCGCTGACCCTGCGCTAATATACTCCCCTGCCAATAGTAAAAAGGCCTTCCATCAGGGAAGGCCTTTTGCATCATAACAATCTGTTACGGGCGATAAACTTTCACGTTGCTGAAGCCCTGCTCGCGCAAATAAAGCGCCTGCAGACGGCTCATCACCCCGCGCTCGCACCACAGCAGCCAGGTTTTGCTCTGATCGAGATCGCCAAATTTGGTGCTTAGCTTGTAGAACGGCAGGGAAACAACCTCAACCCCCTCGACCTTCAGCGGCTTGTCTTCCTGCTCGTCGATGGAGCGAATGTCGAGGATCGCGTCGTTGGCGCCAAAGCCGGTCACGGTTTCCACTTCCACCACCGTCTCTTCCGTCTGCTGGGCGATCTCGCGGATATCGATATTGCTCGCCTCTTCCACCACTTTATCAAGGATGCTGAAATCGAAGTGTTCTTCTTCCGCTTCAATCTTCGCCTTCACCGCCTTCACGGTCGGGCTCTTGGAGATCACGCCGCAATATTCCGGCATGGTGCGGGCGAAATCTTCCGTGCCGATCTCACGCGCCAGGTCGATGATGTGCTCTTTATCGTGCGAAATCAGCGGGCGCAGGATCAGAGTATCGGAGACGTTATCGATCAGGCGCAGGTTAGTGAGGGTCTGACTGGAGACCTGGCCGAGCGCTTCGCCGGTGACCAGCGCCTGCACGCCATAGCGTTCCGCGACTTTTGACGCGGCGCGGACCATCATGCGCTTGAGCACGACGCCCATCTGGCCGTCGTCCACTTTTTCAAGGATTTCGCCGACTACTGGCTCAAAGTTAATCGCCACAAAGCGAACGCGGTGTGAGCTGCCGAAGCGGTTCCACAGATAATGCGCAACCTGGCGGACGCCAATCTCATGGGCGGCGCCGCCAAGGTTAAAGAAGCAGTAATGAACGCGGCAGCCGCGGCGCATCAGCATGTAGCTGGAGACGCCGGAGTCAAAGCCGCCGGAGATCAGCGACAGCACATCTTCCTGGGTGCCGATCGGGAAACCGCCGATGCCTTCATAGCGGCCTTTCACCAGCAGCAGGCGATCGTTTTCAATCTCGAGATTGACAGTGACGTCCGGGTCGGTCAGCTTCACGCGCGCCGTTTCAATATGCTGATTCAGACCGCCGCCGACGTAGCGTTCCACTTCAATTGAGGTGAATTCATGTTTGCCGCGACGCTTCACTCGCACGCAGAAGGTTTTGCCTTCCAGCGCCTCGCGCCACAGCGGCAGCGTCTGCTCGAAAATATCGTGCAGCGAGGTGAACGGCACGTCTTCGACTTCCAGAATATGGTGGATGCCGGGGATACGGGTCAGCGCATCGCGAATAGCCGGGCGCTGATTTTCATCTTTCGCGCGAACTTCGATATGATCCCAATGACGGACGACGGCCAGCGTCTCATCATAGTTTTTGAGAACGTTACGAATGTTCCCGGTTAAGATTTTAATGAAGCGCAACCGCACAGATTGGCTTTTGATGGTGATTTCCGGGAACAATTTAATGATAAACTTCATAGCGACAATAGTTCGTTGGCAAGCCCGACGGGGCTATAAGCAAAAGTTGTAAAGCAGCGCACACCGGTGCCTGCATCCTGGGCGCGGAGTATATCACCATTGCGCGTTATTTGCTTACACGCGTGACTTCGTTACCATACCCGGTATTGCCGTCGCGACATAACAAGAGTCTACATTCACTATGCCAAAGAAAAATGAGGCCCCGGCCAGCTTTGAAACTGCTCTGGGCGAACTGGAGCAGATCGTTAACCGTCTGGAAAGCGGCGATTTGCCGTTAGAGGAAGCGCTAAGCGAATTTGAGCGCGGCGTACAGCTGGCGCGCCAGGGGCAAAGTCAGCTGCAGAAGGCCGAACAGCGCGTGCAGATCCTGCTGGCGGATAGTGAAGATTCCCCGACCACGCCTTTTACGCCGGACGCTGAATAAATGGATTTCCCGCAACAATTGCAGGCCTGTGTGGAACAGGCAAACGAAGCGCTGCGCCGTTTCATCGCCCCGCAGCCCTTTCAGAACACTCCGCTGGTGGAAGCGATGCATTATGGCGCATTGTTAGGCGGTAAACGCCTGCGTCCCTTCCTTGTCTACGCCACCGGCGAGATGTTCGGCGTGTGCCGTACCACGCTGGATGCTCCTGCCGCGGCGGTCGAATGCATTCATGCCTACTCCCTGATGCATGATGATTTGCCGGCGATGGATGATGACGATCTGCGCCGCGGCCTGCCGACCTGCCATATTAAATTTGGCGAAGCCAACGCAATTCTTGCGGGAGATGCCCTGCAAACGCTGGCGTTCTCTATACTGAGTGATGCGCCGATGGTCGACGTTCCTGACCGGGACCGGCTGGCGATGGTTTCCGAACTGGCGCAGGCCAGCGGCGTGGCGGGCATGTGCGGCGGCCAGGCGCTGGATCTGCAGGCCGAGGGACAGCAGGTTGATTTACAGGCGCTGGAGCGTATCCATCGCCATAAAACGGGCGCCCTGATCCGCGCCGCCGTCCGGATGGGAGCCCTGAGCGCCGGCGAACGCGGCCGCGCTGCCCTGCCCGCGCTGGATCGCTATGCGGAAAATATCGGTCTTGCCTTCCAGGTCCAGGATGACATTCTCGACGTGGTAGGGGATACTGCGACCCTTGGCAAACGTCAGGGTGCCGACCAGCAATTGGGTAAAAGCACCTATCCCGCCCTCCTGGGTCTTGAGCAAGCCCGGAAGAAAGCGCACGACCTGATCGCTGATGCCCGCCGGTCGTTAGATGAGCTGGCCGCACAATCTCTGGATACTTCGGCACTGGAAGCGCTCGCGAATTACATTATTCAGCGCGATAAATAAACAAAAAATGAGTCTCTGATGAGTTTTGATATTGCCAAATACCCGACCCTGGCGCTGGTAGATTCCACCCAGGAGTTGCGCCTGTTGCCAAAAGAGAGCCTGCCGAAGCTATGTGATGAGCTGCGGCGCTATCTACTGGACAGCGTCAGCCGTTCCAGCGGTCACTTTGCCTCTGGCCTCGGCACGGTGGAACTGACCGTGGCGCTGCACTACGTGTATAACACGCCGTTCGATCGCCTGATCTGGGACGTCGGCCATCAGGCCTACCCGCATAAAATTCTGACCGGTCGCCGGGACAAAATCGGCACCATTCGTCAGAAAGGCGGCCTGCATCCCTTCCCGTGGCGCGGTGAAAGCGAGTATGACGTGCTGAGCGTCGGTCACTCCTCCACTTCCATTTCCGCGGGTATCGGGGTGGCTATCGCCGCCGCGAAAGAGGATAAGCAGCGGCGCGCGGTGTGCGTCATTGGCGACGGGGCGATCACCGCCGGCATGGCGTTTGAGGCGATGAACCACGCCGGGGATATCAAACCCGACCTGCTGGTGGTGCTGAATGACAATGAAATGTCGATTTCCGAGAACGTCGGCGCGCTGAACAATCATCTGGCGCAGCTGCTCTCCGGTAAGCTCTACTCCACCCTGCGCGAAGGGGGCAAAAAGGTCTTCTCCGGGGTGCCGCCGATTAAAGAGCTGCTTAAGCGTACCGAAGAGCATATCAAAGGGATGGTGGTGCCGGGCACGCTGTTTGAAGAGCTGGGCTTTAACTACATTGGCCCGGTGGATGGCCATGACGTGCTCGGTCTGGTCAGCACGCTGAAGAACATGCGTGACCTGAAAGGCCCGCAGTTCCTGCATATTATGACCAAAAAAGGCCGCGGCTATGAGCCCGCCGAGAAAGACCCGATCACCTTCCATGCGGTGCCAAAATTCGACCATACCAGCGGCGTACTGCCCAAAAGCAGCGGCGGCCTCCCTTCCTACTCGAAAATCTTCGGCGACTGGCTGTGTGAAACGGCGGCCAAAGACAACAAGCTGATGGCGATCACGCCGGCGATGCGCGAAGGTTCAGGGATGGTGGAGTTTTCGAAGAAATTCCCCGATCGGTACTTTGACGTCGCCATTGCCGAGCAGCATGCGGTCACCTTCGCCGCCGGGCTGGCGATTGGCGACTACAAGCCGGTGGTGGCGATCTACTCCACCTTCCTGCAGCGAGCCTACGATCAGGTGATCCACGATGTGGCTATCCAGAAGCTGCCGGTGCTGTTTGCTATCGACCGCGCCGGGATCGTCGGCGCAGACGGCCAGACGCATCAGGGAGCGTTCGATCTCTCCTTCCTGCGCTGTATTCCGGATATGGTGGTAATGACCCCGAGCGATGAAAATGAATGTCGCCAGATGCTGTACACCGGCTACCACTACAGCGACGGCCCCTGCGCGGTGCGCTATCCGCGCGGTAGCGGCACCGGCGCGACGCTCGAGCCGCTGGCATCGCTGCCGATCGGCAAAGGGGTGGTGAAACGTCAGGGCGAGAAAATAGCGATCCTCAACTTTGGCACCCTGCTGCCGGAAGCCGCGGCGGTAGCGGACAAACTCAACGCCACCCTCGTGGATATGCGCTTTGTGAAGCCGCTGGATACCGCGCTGATCCTCCAGCTGGCCGGCGAGCACGACGCGCTGGTGACGCTGGAAGAGAACGCCATCATGGGCGGCGCCGGCAGCGGCGTGAACGAAGTGCTGATGGCCCATCGCCGGGCGGTACCGGTGCTCAATATTGGCCTGCCGGATTATTTTATTCCTCAGGGCACTCAGGAAGAGATCCGCGCCGACCTCGGCCTTGATGCCGCCGGTATTGAAGCCAAAATCCGCGACTGGCTGGCATAATTGCCCCTTCCGCTCCTGCTATGCTTAAGGGATACCCTTGATGAATAGCAGGAGCGCACTATGCACTATATCCCCCTCGGTGATACTGCCTTACGTGTTTCCCGACTCTGCCTCGGCTGCATGACCTTCGGCGAGCCGGACCGCGGCAGACACGCCTGGACGCTTCCGGAAGAGAGCAGCCGCCCGCTTATCCAGCACGCCATTGAAGGCGGCATCAACTTCTTCGATACCGCAAATAGCTACTCCGACGGCAGCAGCGAAGAGATCGTTGGCCGCGCCCTGCGCGACTTTGCCCGCCGTGACGAGGTGGTTGTCGCCACCAAGGTGTATCACCAGGTCGGCGATCTGGCGGAAGGACTTTCCCGGGCGCAGATCCTGCGCTCTATCGACGACAGCCTGCGCCGTCTCGGGATGGACTATGTCGACCTGCTGCAGATCCACCGCTGGGACTATACCACCCCGATTGAAGAGACGCTCGAAGCGCTGGACGAGGTGGTGAAAGCCGGCAAAGCGCGCTATATCGGCGCCTCGTCCATGCATGCCCGACAGTTTGCCCAGGCGCTGGCGCTCCAGCAGCAGAACGGCTGGGCGCGCTTCGTCACCATGCAGGATCACTACAACCTGATTTACCGGGAAGAAGAGAATGAGATGCTGCCCCTGTGCCAACGTAACGGCGTAGCGGTGATCCCGTGGAGTCCGCTGGCGCGCGGCAGGCTAACCCGCCCCTGGGGTGAGACCACCGCCCGGCTGGTCTCAGATGAGTTCGGCAAAACGCTTTACAGCGCCAGTGAAGAAAACGATGCGCAGATCGCCGGGAATCTCGCGGACGTGGCGGAAGAACTCGACGCCAGCCGCGCCCAGGTCGCCCTCGCCTGGCTGTTAAGCAAACCCGGCGTCGCCGCGCCGATTATCGGCCCGTCGCGTCAGGAACAGCTCGATGATCTGCTGCAGGCGGTGGATTTGACGCTCTCCCCGGAACAGATCGACAAGCTGGAGGCGCCGTATCAGCCGCATCCGGTGGTGGGATTTAAGTGAAGGGCGTGGTTTCCCCGGCAGCGAAGCGTTGCCGGGGAGAGGCGGTTAAAGCAGACCGATGGGCCAGTGATGGCCAATGACATACAGCACGCCGGCGGAGATCACGCCGGCGACGATGTCGTCGACCATAATCCCCATTCCGCCGTGGATATTGCGATCAAACCAGCGAATCGGCCACGGCTTCCACATATCGAAGATACGGAAAATCACGAAGCCGGCGGCCACCCACTGCCAGTCCATGGTCGGCAGCGCCATCAGGGTGATCCACATCCCGACGAACTCGTCCCAGACGATGCTGCCGTGGTCATGGGTGCCCATATCTTTGGCCGTGCGATGGCACAGATAGACGCCGATACAGATGCTCATCATCACCACCAGCGAGTAAAGCTGCCAGGGGAGAAAGGTCATCAGATACCAGAACGGGATCGCCGCCAGCGAGCCCATCGTCCCCGGCACCACCGGGCTTAAGCCGCTACCAAAGCCGGTCGCCAGCAGATGCCACGGATTACGCATACTCAGGCGGCTAAGCGCCTCGTCTCGACTACGCAAAGTGATCGTATCCCTTTAAATCAAGCGCGACCGGCTTACCGTCGCGGATAAACTGCAGCCCTTCGCTCTCCGGCGCAATCTGTCCGATACAGGTAAAACGCGCGCCAAGATGGCCAAGAGCCACGTCCAGCGCCCCGCGGTTCAGCTCCGGTACGGTAAAGCACAGCTCGTAATCTTCCCCGCCGGCGAGCGCCCAGCGCAGCGCCTGCTCAGAATCAACCTGGCGCAGCATCGCATCGGAGTACGGCATGGCATCGAGATCGATACGTGCGCCGCAGCCGCTGGCTTTGAGAATATGGCCCAGATCGGAGATCAGGCCGTCGGAGAGATCGATAGCCGATGTCGCCAGGTCACGCAGCGCCTGGCCCTGCAGCACGCGCGGCATCGGCCGCAGATGACGGGCCAGCAGGTAGTCGGCGTCAGACGGTTCATCCACCGTCAGCCGGTTCTGCAGCACCGCCAGGCCGGCGGCGCTGTCTCCCGGGGTGCCAGTGACATAGAGCCAGTCTCCCGGCTTCGCGCCTGCGCGTTTCATGGCGCGTCCCGGCGGCACAAAGCCGTGGATACCCAGCGTCATGGAGAGCGGGCCACGGGTAGTGTCGCCGCCAATCAGTTGCATATCGTAATAGTCCAGCTGGACAAACAGGCTGTCGCTGAAGGCTTCCAGCCAGACTTCATCCACCTCCGGCAAGGTCAGCGCCAGCGTGAGCCACGCCGGTTCCGCGCCCATCGCCGCGAGGTCGCTCAGGTTCACCGCCAGCGCTTTATAAGCGAGGTCGGCAGGGTCGATATCGGGTAAGAAGTGATTGCCCGCCACCAGGGTGTCGGTGCTGATTGCCAGCGTTTTTTTCTCGGGAATATGCAGGAGCGCGCAGTCATCGCCGATGCCGGTTTCAACATCAAGGCGGGCGCTTTTAACGCGATCAAAATAACGGGCAATCAGGGAGAATTCGCCGCATGCCATACGTTATGCCTCAGCAAAATAATAAATAAGGCCGGGCTGCGAGGCGACCCTCGCAAAACCCGGCCTGCAGTTTACTTCTTGTGGGGACGAATTACCGGAGCCGCTTTGTCCAGCACGCCGTTAACGAACTTGTGGCTATCTTCAGCGCCGAAGGTTTTCGCCAGTTCGATAGCTTCATTGATGGCCACTTTATACGGTACGTCATCACGTTTGGACAGCTCAAACAGCGCGATACGCAGCACCGCTTTTTCAACCTGGCCCAGCTCTTCCAGCTGGCGGGACAGGTAGGGCTTCATCAGGCCGTCGAGGTACGCGCTGTTAGTCGCCACTCCGGACAGCAGTTCGCGGAAATACAGAACATCAACATCTTTTACGTCCTGTTCCGCCAGGAACTGGTATTCGACATCAGCGATGTCGTTGTGGGACAACTGCCAGGAGTAGAGCGCCTGAACGGCACACTCACGGGCGCGGCGACGAGCAGCAGGTTTCACGGAATTCCCCTTACAAAAATCAGGCCTTGATGGCTTTCAATACGTTAATCATTTCCAGCGCGGTCAGCGCAGCTTCTGCACCTTTGTTACCGGCTTTGGTGCCAGCGCGCTCAATGGCTTGTTCAATACTTTCAGTGGTCAGAACACCAAAGGCTACCGGGATTTCGCTGTCCTGAGCGACATGCGCCAGGCCATTGCTGGCACCGCCTGCCACATATTCAAAGTGGGCGGTACCGCCGCGAATCACCGTCCCCAGCGCGATCACCGCGTCATATTTACCGGTTTTCGCCAGTGCGCCAGCCGCCAGCGGCAGCTCATACGCGCCTGGAACCCAAACGACGGTGATGTTTTCATCTTTTACCTGACCAATGCGTTTCAGGGCGTCAATCGCGCCTTCCAGCAGGCTGTCATTGATAAAGTTGTTGAAACGCGCAATGGTGATGGCGACGCGAGCGTCCGGGGTAGCAACGTTAGCTTCAATAATGTTCATACTCTTCCTTCGGGTTCATGTGCCCCGCAAGGGGGGCGGATTTTATCATATTATTCTGAGCGCTGCTTCCTAATAATCAGGAAAGCCTCACGCAGTGGTTAAATGCAGGCAGACATCCGGGCCAACCTGACGTATCTCATTGAATTTAAAATGGGGGGCCTGGCTCAGCTCTTCAAGCCCCGGTAGCGCGCATAATCCACGCGCCGCATTGCCTAACAGTTTAGGCGCAATATAGACGATAAGCTCGTCGACCAGACCCGCCTGCAGCAGCGCCCCGGCAAGCGTAGCCCCTGCCTCAACCCAGACGCTGTTGATCTGCTGTTTGCCAAGCAGCATCATCAGCAGCACCAGATCGAGATGGCCGTTATGCTCCGGAACCAGCAGCGTGCGGGCGCTTTCCGGCCACTGCCGTTCATCGGCGCGCAGGCGGGCAAACAGCGTTTCCCCCGCCTGCTGCACAATACGATGCTCAGGCGTGACGCGGTTCTGGCTGTCGATGACGACGCGCAGCGGCTGGCGCAAATTCTCTTCGGGATAAAGCGCCTGGGTATCGGCGCTCAGCTCCTGCCAGCGCACGGTCAGCGCCGGATCGTCCGCCAGCACGGTGGCGCTGCTGGTCAGGATGGCATGGCTCTGGGCGCGCAGACGCTGCACGTCGCGTCGCGCCTGCGGGGAGGTGATCCACTGGCTTTCGCCGCTGGCCATCGCCGTGCGGCCGTCCAGCGAGGCACCCAGCTTCAGCTGCACCCAGGGAAAACCGGTGCGCATCCGCTTCAGAAAGCCCTTATTCAGCGCTTCCGCTTCGTTCATCATCAGCCCATGGCTGACCTCAATGCCGGCCTGCTGCAGGCGATACAAACCGCGCCCCGCCACCTGCGGGTTCGGATCCTGCATCGCGGCGACCACGCGGCTGACGCCGGCGGCAATCAGCGCATCGCAGCATGGCGGCGTACGGCCATGGTGGCTGCAGGGCTCAAGAGTGACGTAGGCGGTGGCGCCGCGCGCCTTTTCGCCAGCCATGCGCAGGGCGTGCACTTCAGCATGCGGCTCGCCGGCGCGATAGTGAAACCCCTCGCCGACGATCTCACCGTCTTTCACAATGACGCAGCCGACGTTAGGGTTAGGATGGGTAGTAAAGCGACCGCGCGCGGCAAGCTTCAGCGCACGCGCCATGTACATTTCGTCCTGCATGGCTTAGTCCTGTAAGCGGGCGATCTCTTCGCCGAATTCTTTAATATCTTCGAAGCTGCGATAGACCGACGCGAAGCGAATATAGGCGACTTTATCCAGCTTTTTCAGCTGCTCCATCACCAGGTTGCCGATCATTTTGCTGGCCACTTCGCGCTCGCCGGTGCCGCGCAGATGAGTCTTGATATGGTTGACCGCCATTTCCACGTCGTCGGCGCTAACCGGACGTTTCTCCAGCGCTTTCAGCATCCCGCTGCGCAGCTTGTCTTCGTTGAAGGGTTCGCGCACATCGTTACTCTTCACCACCCGCGGCATCACCAGCTCCGCCACTTCGAAGGTGGTAAAGCGTTCGTTACAGACCAGGCACTGCCGACGGCGACGCACGGAAGAGCCTTCCCCCACCAGACGAGAGTCGATCACTTTGGTATCCACGGCGAAACAGAAAGGGCAATGCATAGCGCGTCCTGACAGGTAGTTAAACTGAAGAGTAGTTTACCGCGAAGTGACCGGACTACAAAGAAAGAGCTTTTGAGACAAAGGATCTATGGGAGATGAGGCCGGTTTGGCTACCATTAAGCATCCTCTGTAAACGGAATCCTGACCATGACAAGACGTTACCTGAAGCTCGCCATCGCGGGCTGCCTGTTCACCCTGACCGCCTGCGCCCAGCAAAGCGAAATCCGCCAGATGCACCAGAGCGTGAGTACGCTGAGCCAGGAGATGACCCAGCTCAACCAGCAAACGATCAAAATCACCCAGCAAAACGCGCTGAACGCCAAATCCACCCGCGGCGTCTATCTGCTGCCGGAGGCCAAGACCCCGGCGCGGCTGGAGAGCCAGATCGGCACCCTGCGCATGTCGGTGGGCAGTATTACCCCGGATGGCGATGGGTCACGCCTGACCTTACGCATTCAGGGCGAATCCAACGATCCGCTGCCGGCCTTTACCGCCACCGTCGCTTCCGGACAGATCACCGGCACCACCCACAGCTATCAGGAAGTCAATGTTCAGGATCAGCTGATTAGCGCGCCGGCCAGCACCCTCGCCCCCAGCGATGTCGATATCCCGTTGCGCCTCAATGTAACGCCAGATAAAGTCGGTTTTATTCGCGTACACGATATCCAGCCCGCCGCCGCCCAGTAAGCCTTCAGCCGGGCCTGCCCCGCCCGGCTACCTCCTGCCCCGTCTTTCTTATCCACTTACAACTTTTCGCAAGAGTTCATTAGAAATCGTTCTGCAGCGCGATTTTCAGTAGCATTTTGTCAAGAAATGCATAGAATCGTGAACGCAATCGATTACGCATGTTCTGGTTATGTGAAACAACACGTATTTTTGTGAGCAATGATTCCTATAATAGACCCCCACAGAAAGACGAAATATTTAGAAACGCTTCGGCACTTCTTTTAACGCCTTCAGGCTCAATTTAAACAGTGGCATTACTATGAAAAAAACATTACTGGCAGCGGGTGCGGTTGTGGCGCTCTCCACTACTTTTGCCGCGGGCGCGGCAGAAAACGACAAACCGCAGTATCTGTCTGACTGGTGGCACCAGAGTGTTAACGTGGTGGGCAGCTACCACACCCGTTTTGGACCGCAGATCCGTAACGATACCTACCTGGAATACGAAGCGTTCGCCAAAAAAGACTGGTTTGATTTCTACGGCTATATTGATGCCCCGGTATTCTTCGGCGGCAACAGCACGGCAAAAGGTATCTGGAACAAAGGTTCCCCGCTGTTTATGGAGATCGAACCGCGTTTCTCTATCGATAAGCTGACCAATACCGACCTGAGCTTCGGGCCGTTCAAAGAATGGTATTTCGCCAACAACTATATCTACGATATGGGCCGCAACGACTCCCAGGAGCAGAGCACCTGGTATATGGGTCTGGGTACCGATATCGATACCGGCCTGCCAATGAGCCTGTCGCTGAACGTCTACGCCAAGTACCAGTGGCAGAACTACGGCGCCTCCAACGAAAACGAATGGGACGGCTATCGCTTCAAAGTGAAATACTTTGTGCCGCTGACCGACCTGTGGGGCGGTTCGCTGAGCTACATCGGCTTCACCAACTTCGACTGGGGTTCTGACCTCGGCGATGACAACTTCTACGATCTGAACGGGAAGCACGCGCGCACCAGCAACTCTATCGCCTCCAGCCACATCCTGGCGCTGAACTACGCGCACTGGCACTACTCTATCGTCGCCCGTTACTTCCATAACGGCGGCCAGTGGGCTGATGATGCGAAGCTGAACTTCGGCGATGGTCCGTTCAGCGTTCGCTCGACCGGCTGGGGTGGTTACTTCGTGGTCGGCTACAACTTCTGATTGCTGATACAGCAAGGCAGCGCCCGGGCCGCAGCTCCTGCTGCCCGGGTTTTTTTATTTCTCCCGCACCTCGCACCGGACCTTGCGCAGAAAATCGCTTAACGAGCGGTCGGCGCACTCGCTGAATCGACGTTCGGTCCTTCTGACCTCCAGACAACGGTCGAGGCGAAAATTGCGGTAATCATTGCGCAGTTCGCACCAGGCCACCAGCAGCCAGCGTTCGCCCCAGAAAAACAGCCCCAGGGGCAGCACTTCACGCCACGTCACCTGACCGGATTCATCCTGGTAGTGAAGCTGTAATACCTGCTGATTGGATACGGCCTGGTGGATAACGTCAAAATGGGTTTTAGCATAGCGATGCGCGCCAAGGTCAGGGGCAAACAGGCGAGTCTGCTCCGCCTGGCGCCGACGCGCCTCCGGCAGGATCGCCAGCATTTTTTCCTGGGCGGACTCCAGCGACTGCGACAGCGCCTCACCGCCCCAGGTTTTTAGCAGCCGAATCGCAGCGATCAGCGCCTCGGATTCTTTGGTGGTCAGCATCAGCGGCGGCAGATCGTAGCCCGCCAGCAGCCGGTAGCCGCTGCCCGCTTCGCCCTCCACCGGTACGCCGGAGAGGGAGAGATCGCGAATATCGCGATAGACGGTACGCTCCGACACGCCCAGCCGCTCCGCCAGCAGCGCGGCGGTAGTGAGCCGCCTGCCGCGCAGGATCTGCACAATCTGAAATAAACGGTCGGCGCGTCGGGTCATGTCTCACTTCACAAAAGTTAAGGTTAAGCCGGCTGGTGCAGGCCGACGCAGTTGCCCTCGCTGTCGGTAAACAGGGCGATGGTGCCAATATCATTCGGCAGCGTCAGCGGGCCGAAGACACAGGCCCCACCCGCCGAGGCAACGCGCTCCAGCGTGGCGGCAAGATGATCAGTATGCAGATAAATAATAGCGCCCTGCGCCGAGGGCGCGATACCTTCAAATTTGGCCAGCGCGCCGCCGGGGGCCGGATCCTGATGCGGGAACACCGCCAGCTCGGCGCAATCCATGGTTTCGCGACGCAGCGACACTTGCATCACCGGCTCATAAAACGCAACGGCGCGATCCATATCGGCGACCGGAATTTCAAACCAGTTAATCACGTTGTTCATACTTCCTCCTGCTCGTTAGTGAGTTCAGAGGCAGTGTATGGGAGGGCTCCTGACAGCATACTGTCAGCAGGTTTTGTCGCGGGCAAAAAAAATCCCGGCCGCAAGGGCCGGGATAGCTTTATCTCAACTGAACCGGATTACGGCAGAATAGACGGCTGATCCGCCCCTTCTTTCTCAACCTTCTGCTGGATCAGATGCTCGCGCTTCATGCCCAGCTTCAACGCCAGCGCGGAGGCGACGTAGATAGAGGAAGCCGTACCGATGGAAACACCGATCAGCATGGTCAGCGAGAAGCCTTCCAGAATCGGGCCGCCGAACAGGAACAGCATCAGGATCACCATCAAAGTGGTACCAGAGGTGATCAAGGTACGGTGCAGCGTCTGGGTCAACGACACGTTAAAGATCTCGTACGGCGTACCGCGGCGGATCTTACGGAAGTTTTCACGGATACGGTCCGATACCACGATACTGTCGTTCAGCGAGTAGCCGATAACCGACATCAACGAGGCCACGATGGTCAGGTCGATCTCGATATGGAACAGCGACAGCACGCCCATGGTGATCACCACGTCGTGCGCCAGGGCGATAACCACCCCGGCGGCCAGACGCCATTCGAAGCGGAAGCCGACGTAGATCAGGATACAGACCAGCGCCGCAATCAGCGCCAGGGCGCCGGTTTGCGCGAGGTCCGCGCCGACGCTCGGGCCGACAAACTCAATACGCTTCACTGCCGCATTCTGGCTGGTCGATTCGTTAATCACCGTCACGACCTTGCTGCCCAGCTCCTGGCTGCCGTTGGCGTCATGCACCGGCGGCATACGTACCATGATGTCGCGGCTGCTGCCAAAGTTCTGCACCTGCGGCTCTTCAAAGCCCGCTTTCTGCAGGGAATCGCGCATCTGGTCCAGATCGACCGGTTTCTCAAGGGTAATTTCAATCACCGTACCGCCGGTGAAATCGAGCCCCCAGTTAAACCCGCGAACGCCGATGATGGCGATCGACACAATCAGCAGAAAACCTGAAATGCCGAAGGCCCAGTAGTCCCAGCGCATAAAGTCCCAGACTTTACGGCCGTGGTTCAATTGTTCAACAGTATATTCCTGTGCCACAACGCACTCCTCAGATAGACAGCTTTTTAACGCGCTTGCCGCCGTACAGCAGGTTCACGATGGCACGGGTGCCGACGATAGCGGTAAACATTGAGGTCGCGATACCGATACCGGTGGTAATCGCAAACCCTTTAATGGCACCGGTACCGACCGCGTACAGGATGATCACTTTGATAAGCGTCGTCACGTTGGCGTCGAAGATCGAGCTGAACGCGCCGCGATAACCTTCGTCAATCGCCTGCTGAACGGTACGCCCGTTGCTCAGCTCTTCTTTGATACGCTCGTTGATCAGAACGTTAGCATCGACCGCCACCGCAAGGGTTAACACGATACCCGCGATGCCCGGCATGGTCAGCGTCGCCCCCGGGATCAGGGACATAATGCCGACAATCAGTATCAGGTTGGCAATCAGCGCCGAGGTCGCAATCAGGCCGAACTTCTTATAGAAGAGGATCATGAACAGGATAGAGACCACCAGACCGGCCAGACAGGCTTCCAGACCCTGCTTGATGTTCTGCATTCCCAGGGTTGGGCCGATAGTCCGCTCTTCGACGATCTGAATCGGCGCAATCAGCGCGCCGGCACGCAGCAGCAGCGACAGCTGACGCGCTTCGTTCGGATTGCTGATACCGGTGATACGGAAGCTGTTACCCAGACGCGACTGGATGTTGGCGATGTTAATCACCTCTTCCTCTTTCGCCAGGATAGCGCGACCGTTAGCGTCTTTCTTACCGCTGTCTTTATACTCCACGAACAGGGTCGCCATCGGCTTGCCGATGTTGTCCTTAGTGAAGTTAGACATGATGTTACCGCCCGCGCTGTCCAGCGAGATGTTAACCTGCGGCTGGTTGTACTCATCCATGCTGGAGGTCGAGTCGGTGATATGGTCCCCGGTCAGGATCACCCGCTTGTACAGCACTACCGGCTGGCCTTCACGCGTCTGCTTCACTTCCGAGTCGCCCGGCACGCGGCCAGAGGCGGCGGCGGACTGGTCCACGTTAGTATTGACCAGACGGAACTCGAGGGTCGCGGTCGCGCCAAGGATTTCCTTCGCACGCGCGGTATCCTGGATACCCGGCAGCTCAACCACGATGCGGTCAGCGCCCTGACGCTGAACCAGCGGCTCGGCGACGCCCAGCTGGTTCACACGGTTACGCAGGATATTAATGTTCTGCTGAACCGCGTACTCACGGGCTTCTTTCAGGCGCTCATCGGTCATCACCGCTTTCAGGCTGTTGTCACCCTGAGAGGAAATAACCAGATCGCGATGGCGAGGGCTGAGATAAGAGATAGCCTGGTCGCGCGCCGCGCTGTCGCGGAAGACGATGCTCAGACCGTAGTTGTCTTCTTTACGCACGGTCGCGTAAGGAATGCCTTTGTCGCGCAGCTCGCTGCGCAGGCTATCGATGTTCTGTTCCTGCAGTTTGCCTAACGCGGTGTCCATGTCGACTTCCATCAGGAAGTGCACGCCGCCGCGCAGATCAAGACCCAGCTTCATCGGCTCGGCATAGAGCGCCGCCAGCCAGCGTGGGGTTGCCGGAGCAAGGTTCAGCGCCACGACGTATTTGTCACCCAGCACGTTAAGCAGCGCTTCGCGCGCGCGCAGCTGGGTATCAGTGGTGTCGAAGCGCGCAAGAATAGCGCCCTCTTCCAGTGCCACAGACTTCGCGGTTATTTTTTCTTCTTGTAAAGTTTTCTGGACCTGGATCAGCGTTTGCTCACTGGCGGCGACGCCGCGCGCGCCAGTGATTTGAACAGCCGGATCCTCACCATACAGGTTGGGAAGCGCATAGATCAGGCCGACGACAATGACGACGACCAGCATGACGTACTTCCACAAAGGATAACGGTTTAACACGGCAGTTCCCTTTGGGAAAAGTTAGATTACAGCGCCTTCATGGTGCCTTTCGGCAGAACGGCAGCAACGAAGTCACGTTTGATAACCACTTCAGTGGTATCGTTCAGCGCGATAGCAATGTAGCCAGTTTCCGCCACTTTGGTCACGCGACCGACCAGACCGCCGTTGGTCAGCACTTCATCACCTTTGGCGATGGAGTTCATCAGGTTCTTATGTTCCTTGGTGCGCTTCTGCTGTGGACGCAGGATCATGAAGTAAAAAATCAGACCGAACACCACCAGCATCAGAATCAGAGACATCGGGCTGCCCTGCGCCGGTGCACCCGTTGCCGCTACCGCATCAGAAATAAAAAAGCTCATTGAAATTCCCTCATTATTAAAATTAATCAACGTTCAAAGGAGGCACGGTGTGCCCCTGACGTTGGTAAAAATCGGTCACGAAGCTCTCTAATTTACCCTCTTCGATAGCCTTGCGTAAACCAGCCATTAAACGCTGATAGTAGCGCAGGTTATGAATGGTATTGAGACGCGCGCCCAATATTTCGTTGCAACGGTCGAGGTGATGCAAGTAAGCGCGTGAATAATTGCGACATGTATAGCAATCACACTCGGCGTCCAGCGGCGCGGTATCGCTTTTGTGCTTCGCGTTGCGGATTTTCACCACGCCGTCGGTGACGAACAGGTGGCCGTTACGCGCGTTGCGCGTCGGCATGACGCAGTCGAACATATCGATACCGCGACGTACCCCTTCCACCAGATCTTCCGGCTTCCCGACGCCCATCAGGTATCGTGGTTTATCGGCCGGGATCTGCGGGCAGACGTGCTCCAGAATACGGTGCATGTCTTCCTTCGGCTCACCAACCGCCAAACCGCCGACAGCGTAGCCATCAAAGCCAATCTCTACCAGACCTTTCACCGAGATATCGCGTAAATCTTCGTAAACGCTACCCTGAATAATGCCGAACAGCGCATTTTTATTGCCAAGGCTATCGAAACGGTCGCGGCTGCGCTTCGCCCAGCGCAGAGACATCTCCATTGAGCGCTTGGCGTAATCCCAGTCCGCCGGGTACGGCGTACATTCGTCGAAGATCATCACGATGTCAGAGCCGAGATCGTACTGAATCTCCATCGATTTTTCCGGATCGAGGAAAATCGGATCGCCGTTGATCGGATTGCGGAAGTGGACGCCCTGCTCGGTGATCTTACGGATATCGCCAAGGCTGAACACCTGGAAACCGCCGGAGTCGGTCAGGATCGGTCCTTTCCACTGCATAAAATCGTGCAGATCGCCGTGCAGCTTCATGATCTCCTGACCCGGGCGCAGCCACAGGTGAAAGGTGTTGCCGAGAATAATCTGCGCGCCGGTGGCTTCCACCTCTTCCGGCGTCATCCCTTTGACGGTGCCGTAGGTGCCAACGGGCATAAAGGCCGGTGTTTCCACCACGCCGCGCTCAAACACCAGGCGACCGCGGCGGGCGCGACCGTCGGTGGTATCCAGTTCAAATTTCATGCTTGCTCCTGCGTCAGAAAAACAGTCCGACGTTTTCATACTCGCCACGGAATGATTCCGTAGCTAAAAAATGCGTTATGGCGTCTACAAGCCGGCGTACCGGCCTTTTCAGGGACGCTCAGAAATAGCCTGCGGATTGTACGTGATAAACATCGCATCCCCGTAGCTAAAAAAGCGATATTTCTGCTCAACCGCCACCTTATAGGCGTTCATGGTGTGCTGATAACCCGCAAACGCCGACACCAGCATAATCAGTGTGGATTCAGGGAGATGGAAGTTAGTCACCAGCGCATCGATCACCTGGTACTGATAACCCGGGTAGATGAAAATCTGCGTATCGTCGAAGAACGGCGCGATCAGCGCGTCTTTCGCCGCCTGCGCCGCGCTCTCCAGCGAACGTACCGAGGTGGTGCCCACCGCGATCACGCGGTTGCCGCGCGCTTTCGCCGCCAGCACCGCATCGACCACCTCCTGCGGCACTTCGGCATATTCGGAGTGCATGGTGTGCTCTTCAATGCTGTCGACGCGCACCGGCTGGAAGGTGCCCGCGCCCACATGCAGGGTGACAAACGCCATCTCAACGCCTTTGGCGCGCAGTTTGTCCAGCAGCGGTTCGTCGAAATGCAAACCGGCGGTCGGGGCGGCTACCGCGCCCGGCCTGGTGCCATAGACGGTTTGATAGAGCTCGCGGTCGGCGTCTTCGTCCGGGCGGTCAATATAGGGCGGCAGCGGCATATGGCCGATCCCGTTAAGGATCTCCAGCACCGGGCGCTCGTCGTTAAACTCCACTTCAAACAGCGCGCCATGACGCGCCAGCATCGTGGCCTTAATGCTCTCGTCATCGCCCAGCAGCAGCTCGGCGCCCGGCTTCGGCGCTTTTGAGGCGCGAATATGGGCCAGGATGCGCTTATCATCCAGCATCCGCTCCACCAGCACTTCAATCTTGCCGCCGCTGGCCTTGCGGCCGAACAGACGCGCCGGGATCACCCGGGTGTTGTTAAACACCAGCAGATCGCCGGGATTGAGCTTATCGAGGATGTCGGTGAAGGTGCCATGCGTCAGCGCGCCCGTCGGCCCGTCCAGGGAGAGCAAGCGACAGCTACTGCGCTCAGGCATCGGATAGTGGGCGATCAGAGATTCGGGTAGTTCAAAAGCAAAATCGGTAACGCGCATGACGGTAACTCAGACTGAATAAAGAGGCGGGTAGTCTAGTGCCGGGGCGGTCTGGCTGCAACCTTTACCCCTCCGGATGAATGACATAATCTATATTCCAAATCATTCCGAATGCCGCCATGCGGCAACCGAATGCCTTACCGGTGGCAAAGGTGCCGCGCGCGGCCAGACAGCATGCCATTCGGCCACCGAGGCGGCGTTCAGCGCAACATCGGTGTTTCCACCTGCCCGCTCGTATTTAAAGGATGTCGTTTTATGAATTTTCTCGCCCACCTGCACCTGGCCCATCTCGCCGACAGTTCGCTGCCCGGCAACCTGATGGCCGACTTCGTGCGCGGCAACCCGCAGGGCGACTATCCGGCGGAGATCATCGACGGCATCTATATGCATCGGCGGATTGACGTGATGACTGACAACCTGGCGGAAGTCAAAGAGGCGCGGGAGTGGTTTCGCCCGCAGACCCGCCGCGTCGCCCCCATCACCCTCGACGTTATGTGGGATCATTTCCTGTCCCAGCACTGGGCGCAGCTCTCCCCTGACCTGCCGCTGGACGAGTTCGTACGCTACGCCGAGCGGCAGATCGTCCCCATCCTGCCCGACTCGCCGCCCCGCTTCGTCAATCTCAATCAATATCTGTGGTCGGAGCGCTGGCTGGAGCGCTATCGGGAAATGGATTTTATTCAGCGCGTGCTGAACGGCATGGCCAGCCGCCGTCCACGTCTCGAGGCGCTACGCGACTCCTGGCAGGATCTGGATATCCATTACGACCGTCTGGAGACGCAGTTCTGGCGCTTTTATCCGCAGATGATGCGCCTGGCAGAAAACAAACAGCTGTAATAGCCACGTCATTGATAGGTAAAAGCTGGCTGAACGATTGTTAGCGCCTCTTTGTGTTATTGCCGGGCAGGCTCTATACTTGCCCGCGTTGCGTTCCAAATAACCTTAGTAATTACAGGAGAATCAAATGGTTCTGGTCACTCGTCAAGCGCCGGATTTTACTGCAGCCGCTGTGCTGGGTAATGGTGAGATCGTTGAGAAATTCAATTTCAAACAGCACACCAACGGTAAACCTACCGTTCTGTTCTTCTGGCCGATGGACTTCACCTTCGTGTGCCCGTCTGAGCTGATCGCGTTCGACAAACGTTACGAAGAATTCCAGAAACGCGGCGTGGAAGTGGTTGGCGTTTCCTTCGACTCCGAGTTCGTGCACAACGCATGGCGTAACACCCCGGTAGACCAGGGCGGTATCGGCCCGGTTAAATACGCGATGGTTGCTGACATCAAACGTGAAATCCAGAAAGCTTACGGTATCGAGCATCCGGACGAAGGCGTAGCGCTGCGCGGCTCTTTCCTGATCGACGCTAACGGCGTGGTACGCCACCAGGTGGTTAACGACCTGCCGCTGGGCCGTAACATCGACGAAATGCTGCGTATGGTTGACGCCCTGCAGTTCCACGAAGAGCACGGCGAAGTCTGCCCGGCGCAGTGGGAAAAAGGAAAAGAAGGTATGGCCGCCTCTCCGGAAGGCGTAGCAAAATACCTGACCGAAAACGTTTCCAGCCTGTAATCGGCACGCGTTTTAATAAAAGGCTCGCTCAGGCGGGCCTTTTTTGTTAGCGGCGTCAAAATTTAAGAAAATGACCCGCCGATATTTGTGACCAGCGATATACTTCTGGCGAAAAAATTCGCCCTACCTCTCACTTTTTCTCTGCCAAATTTCAGCGTCAAAATACAAAGCCTTCATAACAGACTGAAAAACTTATAAATTATTTATATCTTTTTCTGCCGGTACTTTGCCGTCGATGTGATCCCCATCAATATTTAAAACCGCGGATGTGATCTCATCCATCATTTTCATCAATGTATTTGGTCATGATTTAACTCAGGAACAGGAATACGTTCAGGAGCTGAGGATGGAAATTATTTTTGACCCGTCGTTAATCGCCCTTAAGCAGAATATTTCCCGTGCGGAAGAGGCCATCGAACTGGCGGGTTCATTACTTGCCAGGCGCCAGATTTGCAGCGCCGAATATGTCAACGAGATGCTGACGGTATATGAAGATTTTGGCGCCGCCATCGTGATAGATGACGGGATTGCCATGCCGCATGCCCGGCCGGAAAAAGGGGCATTACAGACCGGGTTCTCACTTGTCACCACCGCCACGCCAATCTCCTTCGGCCACGATGAGTTCGATCCGGTTTCCGTGGTCATCGCGATCGCCGGCGCCGATGCTGACAGTCATATCAAAATGATCCAACTGATAGCCTCGCTGATCGAGTCAGATATTGTGACCTTTCTTCAGCAGGAAAATGACGTTAATTCAGTCTTACATTTCATTCAAAAACAAATGGAGTAGTCATTATGTTAGTTATCAGAACGGTTTGTGGTAACGGTATTGGCAGCTCATTGATGGCTGCGAATAATGTGAAAAAGATCTGTGACGAATTAGGCATCAAAGCGGACGTCGCCTCGGTCGATTTTGCTAACGCCGTCGGGGAAAAAGCCGACCTTTACGTCACGATCAAAGAACTAGCAAATCAATTTCCGGCCCACTGTCATGTCGCCATCATTCGCAGCTACGTCCATAAAGCGAAGATCGCCGAGGATATTACCGATGCGCTGATGAAAATTGCTGCGACTCACTCTTAATCAGCATAGAGGGAACGAACATGCAGGCTATTCTTAGTTTCTTAACGGAAATATTCAGTCAACCCGCCTTTTTAATGGGGCTTATCGCCTTTGTTGGTTTAGTGGCGCTGCGCTCCCCCGGTAACAAACTGCTTACCGGCACATTAAAGCCGATTTTAGGCTATTTGATGTTGAGCGCTGGGGCAGGCGTTATCGTTGCCAATCTCAATCCGCTGGGCGGTATTATCGAGGCCGGATTTAATATCCGCGGCGTTATTCCGAACAATGAAGCCATTGTCTCCGTCGCCCAGAAAATGCTGGGCGTGGAAACCATGAGTATTTTGCTGTTAGGCTTTATTTTCAACCTGATTATCGCCCGTTGTACCAAGTATAAATATATCTTTCTGACCGGCCATCATTCGTTCTTTCTCGCCTGCCTGTTCTCCGCCGTTCTGCAGGCGGCGGAGTTCCAGGGCTGGATGTTGATCCTGATCGGTGGATTCCTGTTGGGCTCATGGTCAGCCATCTCCCCGGCCATCGGTCAGCGTTACACCAGACAGGTAACCGAAGACGGCGGGATCGCCATGGGCCATTTCGGTTCTCTCGGCTACTACCTCTCGGCATGGATCGCCAGCCGGACCGGCAATCCGGCAAATTCCTTCGCCGATACCGAAATTTCAGAAAAATGGGGCTTTCTGCGCGATACCACGGTCACCACCGGTATCGTGATGTTTGTTATCTACTTTGTCTGCAGCGCTGTCGCCGGGTCGGCGTACCTGAGCACCATCACCGACCAAAACATGCTGATCTTCTCGGTGCTGACCGGTCTGCAGTTCGCCGTTGGCGTAGCCATTGTCTATAACGGCGTGCGGCTGATCCTCGGCGATCTGGTGCCGGCGTTCCAGGGCATCAGCCAGAAGCTGATCCCGGACTCCATCCCGGCCGTTGACTGCGCGGTGTTCTTCACCTTTAGCCCCACCGCGGTGGTGGTGGGATTCATCAGCTCCTTTGTGGGCGGGCTGGTCGGGATGCTCTTGCTCGGCGGGCTGGGCATGGCGCTGATTATTCCCGGCATGGTCCCGCACTTCTTCTGCGGCGGCACGTCCGGCGTCTTCGCCGACAAACTGGGGGGGAAGCGCGGATGTATCATCGCCTCCTTTATCGGCGGGATCTTCCTCGCCTTCCTGCCGGCGATGCTGCTGCCGGCGCTCGGCAACCTCGGGTTTGAAAACAGCACCTTCGCCGATTTCGACTTCGCGGTATGGGGCATCATTATCGGGAATGCGTTCACCCAGTTTGGTCAGATCACTATCTATCTGATTTGTCTGGCGCTGCTCGTCGCGCTGCTGGCGCCTTTCTGCTTCCGTCACGTCCAGGTGGTGGGCAACACGCTCAGCTATGAGGAGCTGACGGCGAAGCAGAAAAATGAATAAGCGAGGTCATTTTTCCCGGCGGAAGGGCCACGCTTTCCGCCGCTGACAAATAATCAGGAGTGGTTATGGCTATTTTGTCCATTGGATTTGCTTGTTTCGATCAGTTTTTCTTTCTCAATGAATGGCCCCAGGAGAATACCAAAAACTTTTGTCATGATTTTATTGAAAGCGGCGGCGGTCCGGCGGCCAATGCGGCCTGGCTGCTGGGATTATGGGGCGAGGAGGTTTATTACATTGGTCATCTGCAGCAGGACCTTTACGGTCAGCGCATTATCGATGAGTTTGCCGAGGCGGGGGTGGATACCAGCCAGGTGGTTTTCTCCGATGACATGATCACCCCGCTGGCCTCGGTGCTGGTCAATCGCTTAACGGGTTCGCGGACAATTATTACCCGCAAGATGCAAACGCCGCCTTCCCTGACCTACGAGCAAAAGCTCAAACTGGACGACCTCGCCGAGCGACTGATTGCCAGCGAGGAGCCGGTCACCATTTTAATTGACGGCCATGAGGCGGAAATCAGTGAATATTTAATTAAGAAACTGCCCAACGCCAGGGTCGTGATGGACGGCGGGTCACTGCGCGCCAGCAATATTAAACTGGCGGCCTGGACTGACTATTTTGTAGTGAGCGAACATTTCGCCCGCGATTATATGAGCTATCGCTCACTGAGCACCGAAGCAGAAATTAAAGCGGCCCTGATTGAGTTGAATAAAATTTGCCGCGGTGAAGCATTTATTACCCTTGGCGAAAAAGGCTGCGCTTTTTTAAAAAGCGGTATGCTGCAGATCGTCCCGTCCTGGCTGTGCAATGCCGTTGATACCACCGGCGCCGGGGATGTATTTCACGGCGCCTTCACCTATGGCGTCCATTACTCATGGCATATCGATAACATTATTTTATTTGCCAGCCTGACCGCCGCCATTTCTATTGAGAAAAAAGGGGTTCGGGAATCGATGCCGGACCTGGCGGTCGTCCACCACTCGTTAAATAGCTACGAGAGAAACTTAACGCAATATTTTGAAGAATAACTGCATTTAATAAATATCAAGAGGTGAATATGTTAGTGTCGATGAAGGACATGCTTCAGCATGCCCTGCGGGACGGCTACGCCGTCGGTCAGTTCAACATTAATAATCTGGAATGGGTCGGCGCCGTATTAAGCACCGCCCAGCAGTGCCGCTCACCGGTTATTTTGGGGGTGTCCGGCGGCACGGTTAAGCATATGCTCGGGTTAAAATGTATTCATGACATCGTGGTTAACGCCATGGAGTATTTGCATATTGATGTTCCGGTGGCGCTGCATCTGGATCACGGCACTACCCAGGAGGCCTGCGAAGCGGCGATCGCCGCCGGCTTCAGTTCCATTATGTTTGATGGCTCGCATCTGCCGTTCAGGGAAAACCTGGCCATTACCCGCCACCTGGTGACGCTGGCCCACAGCAAAGGTATCTCTGTGGAGGCCGAACTGGGGACCATCGCCGGCAGTGAAGACGGCATTGTCAATTCCGAAGTCATCTACGCCGATCCGCAGGAGTGCTACACCCTGGTGACAGAAACCCAGGTGGATTGCCTCGCCGCCGCGCTGGGCTCCACCCATGGTCTGTATAAAGGTAAAGCCCGGCTGGGATTTACCGAGATGAAAGCCATTGCCGAGCAGGTGAAGGTTCCGCTGGTGCTGCATGGCGGCACCGGAATTGCCGATGAGGATATGCGCCGGGCGATTGCCTGCGGCACCGCCAAGATTAACGTTAATACCGAAAATATGTACGCCTGGTGCCAACAGGTGAAAGCAATTTTCGCCGCCGACACCGGGCACGATGTGAACGATCCGCGGAAAGTCATCGCCCAGGGACTGCAGCCGGTACGCGAGATGATTGCCCGCCGCATAGCGCTCTTTGGCTCAGAACAGCGCTATTGACGCCGGGCCTGCGGCTGAAACCACCGCCCCGACGCTGCCGGGGCGGTGGCGTCAGGTATCAAAAGGCAAAGCAGGAACAGCCCAGCACGCCCCAGAAGGCCTGCTCGTCAGAGACCGGAATCGACGACTTACGCGCAATATCATGCTGATGGCCGTGGACGCCACAGCTACCGCAGCACTGGTGCATCTGCACTATGGCGCCGATTTTAGCCGTCGCCGGCGGAGCGGAACGGTAATGGCCCGGGACCTTCACCACCGGCGACCACTCCGGCAGCACCGGAATAGGCGGCGGCGCCAGCGGCGAGAAGTGACCAGCGGCGTAGACCACTTTGCCGTCAACCACCGTCAGCACCGACTCAATGCCTTTGATCTCCTCTTCCGCGACGCTGAAGTAGTCTTTCGACAGCACCACCAGATCGGCAAGCTGACCGGCGGCCAGACGGCCTTTCTTGCCCTGCTCGCTGGAGAACCAGGCGCTGCCCGCCGTCCACAGCTCCAGCGCGACATCGCGCGGCAGGCGGTTGGCGTCGTCATACATCGCCATCCCGCCAACGGTGCGCCCGGAGACCAGCCAGTACAGCGCGGTCCACGGGTTATAGCTGGCGACGCGGGTCGCATCGGTGCCCAGCCCCACCGGCACGTCCAGCGCCAGCATCTTTGCTACCGGCGGGGTATGTTTCACCGCCTCTTTGCCGTAGCGATCGACAAAATATTCGCCCTGGAAGGCCATCCGATGCTGCACCGCAATACCGCCCCCCAGCGCCTTCACCCGCTCAATATTACGCTCGGTAATGGTCTCGGCATGATCGAAGAACCAGTGCAGGCCATTAAACGGGATATCGCGGTTCACCTTCTCAAACACGTCCAGCATCCGGCTGATGGACTCATCGTAGGTGGCATGCAGGCGGAACGGCCAGCGATGCTCCACCAGATGGCGTACCACCCGCTCCAGCTCATCCTCCATGCCTTGCGGCAGATCCGGCCGCGGCTGCAGGAAATCTTCAAAATCCGCCGCCGAAAATACCAGCATCTCGCCGGCGCCGTTGGCGCGATAGAAGTCAGTCCCCTGCCCCGGCTTCAGCATGTCGGTCCAGCGTTCGAAATCCTCCAGCTCCTGCTTCGGCCGCTGAGTAAACAGGTTGTAGGCGATGCGCACGGTCATCTGATCTTTCGCGTGCAGCTGTTCGATAATTTCGTAATCTTCCGGATAGTTCTGGAAGCCGCCGCCGGCGTCGATGGCGCTGGTCAGCCCCAGTCGGTTCAGCTCGCGCATAAATTGACGGGTGGAGTTCACCTGCAGATCCAGCGGCAGCTTCGGCCCCTTGGCCAGCGTAGCGTAAAGGATCATGGCGTTCGGTTTAGCGATCAGCATCCCGGTCGGGTTGCCGTGGCTATCGCGGACGATCTCGCCGCCCGCCGGATCCGGCGTCTCTTTGCTATACCCCACGGCTTTCAGCGCCGCACGGTTCAACAGCGCGCGATCGTAGAGATGGAGCACAAACACCGGCGTATCAGGCGCCGCCTCGTTCAGCTCTTCCAGGGTCGGCATCCGCCGCTCGGCGAATTGAAATTCGCTCCAGCCGCCGACCACCCGCACCCACTGCGGGGACGGCGTGCGATCCGCCTGATCCTTCAGCATTCGCAGGGCATCCGCCAGCGAGGGGACGCCCTCCCAGCGGAGCTCAAGGTTGTAGTTCAACCCACCGCGGATCAGGTGCAGGTGAGAATCGTTGAGGCCCGGGATCACCGTATGCCCTTTGAGATCGACGATTTGCGTCCCCTCGGCGGCAAAGCTCATGATCCGATCGTGACTTCCGGTGGCAACAATTTTTCCGTCGGCGATGGCCACGGCTTCCGCCAGGGGATTCGCACGATCGAGGGTATGAATCTGACCGTGGGTCAGAATCAGTGTGGCAGTTTGCGACATAACGCACTCCTTGAGGAGGCTGACTCAGTTTTTCTTCAACCAGCCAGCAAACAGGCGGGTCACGATGGGCATCCAGAACCAGACCACCAGCGCAACCACGCAGGCATCATTGATGAGGTGCAGCAGCAGGCTCCCCTTAAGCGACGGCAGCAGCATGCCGGTCACCGCAGGCACCAGGTTGGTGCTGGGGAAAATCACCAGCAGGGTGATCAGAAACTGTTTCCAGCGCCGCGGCTGGCGTACGTTCACCGTCGGCGGGGTAAACCAGAAGGCCGGTTCAGTCCGCACCTCAGTCCGATCGCCTTCCGTCAGCAGTGGGGCAATCTCAGCCACCAGTTGCCGACGGGTTTCCGACTGCGTCCAGGCGTAGAGGTGCTCCAGGGTATCGAAGCGGATTATGACGCTCCACAGATTCTGCCCTGCGGCGGGCCGGATCACATTCGCCCCAAGATGGCCGGGAAATTCTGCCGCAATGGGCATAATTTTACCGAGCCACTCTTCGTAGCGCTGGCTGTGTTGCGGATCGAGCAGATGGCTGATAACCAGGGTCACCGATTTTTGCTGCGCCATGACGAGTTCCTTGCTTCAGGGAAATGGCCGGTTTTCTCCTGCCACTCTCCATAAATGATCTGACACAACATCCTTCATGCTGCGTTGAAGCGGCAGGCGGGCATGTCCCCGTGAACTTGAATAAATTCAGTAGCTGGGGACGGACAAACGCAGCCAACAACGCAGCAGCCTGAAGGATGGAGTGATTTACGCTTTACGCTCCGGCGCGCCATGCACCATGGTATAAGCGTAATCCACGCCCATCCCGTAGGCGCCGCTGTGTTCGCGCACCAGGTCCATTACCGCATCGTAGGTCGCTTTGCGCGACCAGTCGCGCTGGTACTCCAGCAGCACCTGCTGCCAGGTCACCGGCACCGCCCCCGCCTGCACCATCCGGTCAATAGACCGCTCATGGGCGTCGACAGAGGTGCCGCCGGAGGTATCCGTCACTACATAGACCTCGTAGCCCGCCTCCAGCGCCATCAACGCCGGGAAGGTCAGGCAGACTTCGGTCCACAGAGCGGAGATCACCAGCTTTTTACGGCCGGTCGCTTTCACCGCTGCCACAAACGCATCATCTTCCCAGGAGTTCATGGAGGTACGTTCAATCGGCTTGACATCAGGATGCACGGCCAATAATTCCGGCCAGATATAGCCGCTAAAGCTTTTGGTCTCTACGGAGGTATAAATCACCGGTACATTAAAAATTTTGCCCGCTTTCGCCAGCGCCACGGTGTTATTTTTCAGGGTCTGGCGATCGATATTCGCCACGCCAAAGGACATTTGCGGCTGATGGTCAATAAAGATAAGCGCGGAATTAGTGGGATCGAGCAGTTCACGAATAGACATTAAATACCTTCTTAATCAATTAGTTAAAAAGATGACATGATGATTAATGCGTCGTGTGGATCCTGACTGATAAAGCATGGTGAGTATAGCCAGTTATTTCTAACAAGTTATTAAGGATTTTTTATGGTTTATATTTTTTGCCGCGACCAGGATTTATACACGCCTGTTTTAATCAAATTTTTACGCCAAACTGTTCTGATTTATTCACTGGCTTTGATTATTGCGCTTAGGTACAACAGAGAAAACAAATTAATGGATAGCTTCATATGCGCGTAAACTTTGATGTTTTGATGATCCTTGATGCCCTTGACCGCCACGGATCCTTCGCCACCGCCGCGGAGTCGCTGTATAAAACCCCCGCCGCTCTGAGCTATATGATCCAGAAGCTGGAGAGCGATCTGAACATCGTGCTGTTGGATCGTTCCGGCCATCGGGCAAAATTTACCGATACCGGCCGGCTGATGCTGGAGAAGGGGCGACAGCTTTTAAGTGCCGCCAGAGATCTGGAAAAGCAGGCCCAGCAGCTGAGCGCGGGCTGGGAGCGAGAGCTAGCCATCGCCCTTGACGCCTCATTTCCCTTTTCGGCTCTGCTGCCGCTGATCGCCGAGTTTTACGCGCAAAACCCACAGACGCGACTGAACTTCAGCCATCACACCCTCGCCGGTTCGTGGGAAGAGCTGACCCATCATGGGGCGGATATTATCCTCGGCGCCATCAATGAGCCGCCCACCTCCGCGGAGTGGTCATGGCAAACCCTCGGCGCGTTGGATAACATCTTCGTCGTCGCCCCCCATCACCCGCTGGCTCAGGCGAAGGAGCCACTGGCCAATAAACAGCTCAGCCAGCATCGGGCCATCGTGATCCGCGACAGCGCCCGCTATTGCCATCCGCTCAACAGCAATCTCCTCGACGAGCAGCCGCAAATCGGCGTCGATGATTTCGCCAGTAAAGTCGAACTATTGTGCGCCGGGCTGGGCTGCGGCTTTCTGCCGCGCCATATCGCTCGCCCGTGGCTGGTAAAAGGCAGTCTGGTGGAGAAAAGCGTCGCCTGCTGGCGGGAAAAGGATATTACCTATATGGCCTGGCGCAGCGGGAATGATGGGCTGGCTCAGCGCTGGTGGCGGGAGGCGCTCCTCCGCGGCGACCTGCTGAGCCAGCTCTACCATTAACGGCCGGACCAGACGTTGGCGGAGATGGCCGGGAGGGTCAGCACCCCGTCCTGGAAGGCGCCGGCGCCCTCCTGCAGCGTCCACCCGGCCACGTTCAGCAGCGGGGAATCTTCGATAACCACCTCGCAGGCTTCCCCGCGGTTAATCGCCACCAGCACCCGCTGCTGTTTGTAGACGCGGACAAACACCACCACGTTATCCTCGGCGTAAATCACCTGACAGCCGCCGTAGCGCAGCGCCTGGTGGGCCTTACGCAGTTTCGCCATCCGCTGATACAGCGCCAGCAGCTGGGTATCCTGCAGCGCCGGATCCCACGGGAACGGTTTGCGGCAGAACGGATCGTTATTGCCATCCACGCCCACCTCGTCGCCATAGTAGATGCACGGTACCCCCGGCCAGCTGAACAGCCACACCACCGCCAGCGGCAGGCGCGCTACGTCTTTGCCAAGAAGAGATTTAAAACGCGCCGTATCATGGCTGTCGAGCTGGTTGAACATCCGCAGCTGCTGCTGATGCGACAGCCCGGCACGATAATTATCCATCCACGCCATACAGGTCTGGGCGTCTATTTTCTGCGGATCGTAAGAGATATCGGTATTGGCGAGGAATCCCCAGATCGGGAAGGTGAAGCCGCGATAGTTCATCGCCGCGTCTTCGGCATCCGCCTGCAGCCACTGGCGCGCGTCGCCAAAATGTTCGCCAAAGACAAAAGCTTCCTGCTGCGCTTGCTTCGCCGCCTGGGTAATGCCGGCGATATGCTGCAGGTTATTCCGCGCCCCGCCGCCTTCGCCCAGCATATGCACCACGTCAAGACGCCAGCCGTCCATGCTCCATGGCGCCTTCAGCCAGTGGCGTACGATACTGTCTTCACCGGCATAGATCTCGTTGACCAGGCTGGTCGACCGATAGTCGAGCTTCGGCAGACTGGCATAGCCCAGCCAGTTGTGCGCCTGCCCCTCCTCTGAGAAGGTAAACCAGTCGCGCCACGGGGAGTCCGGATCGTGGCCGGCGCCGCCGCTGCCCTGCTGGTGACGGTCGAACCAGGGATGGGAATCGCCGGTATGGTTGAACACGCCGTCGAGGATCATGCGCATTCCCGCCCGCTGGGTGTTGTGGCGCAGCCGGAGCAGCGCCGCGTCGCCGCCAAACTGCGGATCGACGCGCCGATAATCCTCGGTATCGTATTTATGCACGCTGGGGGCGGCGAAAACCGGGTTCAGATATAGAGCGGTTACGCCGAGCTGCTTCAGGTAGGGAAGTTTTTCGCTGATGCCGTCGAGATCCCCGCCGTAGAACGTCGACCCGCCCGCCTCGCCGGTAAGCGGGTCGTCCCACGCCTTGCGCACAATCTCCCGTCCCGCCGCGTGATGGTAATAGACCGCATCCTGGTCGGCGTCACGCGCGGCGCTGCGGGCAAAGCGATCGGGGAAAATTTGATAGAACACCTGATCGGCCACCCACTGCGGGCCGGCGTCCGGCAGGTCAATGGCGAACTGCTCCAGTCGGGCCGGCGGGAATCGGGTGAAGCCTTGTGGCGTAAACCAGCGCTGATGGTCGGCCCACAGCAGCTTAAAGCTGTAGCGGCGGCGCGGCTGGCCGCTGGCGAGAGAGATTTCGCCGCGCCATGCCACCACGCCTGGCTGCGGCGCCTGGCGGAGCCGCTGCATCGGCAGCGACAGCTCTTCGTTATCCTCTTCCGCGCGCAGCGTGATCCGCTGCGGCAGCGACTCACCGCTTAACCACAGAGTAATAAACAGTCGGTCCTGTTGCACCTTAATAAAGGGTGCAACCGGAAGGTGCCATGCCTTCAACATCGTGAATCCTCATTGTGCAGAATGGGCACACCTTGCCATAGCCGCCGGGCGCAGAACTCATCATCTCAGAACTTTTTGGGGGAGGATAACGGGGGAGGACGCGGGACCGCAAGCCGCCCCGGCCGCGCGATGCTGACCGGGGCGATGTCGATTACTGAGCCTGCGCCAGGCGGCGCTCACGGCGGGTCTTAAAGACCCAGCCGAGCAGCAACAGCGCAATCCACGCCATACCGACGTACAGCGAGATGCGGGTGTCCGGATGATAGCCGATAAGGGCGATAATAAAGGCCAGGAACAGCAGGCCGATCACCGTGGTCACCACCCCGCCAGGGACTTTGAATTTCAGCGCCTTAACCTCTTCGGGCGACAGACGGCGGCGGAAGGCTATCTGTGACAGCAGGATCATAATCCACACCCACACCGTGGCGAAGGTGGCCAGGGAGGCGATCACCAGGAAAACGTTCTCCGGCATGATGTAATTTAGGTATACCGCAAACAGCAGCGCAATGGTCATCACCATCACCGTCACCCACGGAATACCGCGACGCGACGTTTTAGCGAACACCTTCGGCGCGCTGCCCTGCTCAGCCATGCCGTGCAGCATACGGCCCACGCCGAACACGTCGGAGTTAATCGCCGACAGCGAAGCCGTCAGGACCACGAAGTTAAGAATACTGGCCGCGAAGGTAATGCCCAGATGCTGGAAGGTCAGGACGAAGGGGCTGCCGTCGGTTCCCACCTGATTCCACGGGTAGATGGACATAATGACGAACAGCGTGCCGACGTAGAACACCAGAATGCGCATCGGCACCGAGTTGATGGCGCGCGGAATGGATTTCTCCGGGTCCTTCGCCTCACCGGCGGTAATGCCGATGATTTCGATGCCGCCGTAAGCGAACATCACCATCTGCAGCGACATCACCATTCCCAGCCAGCCGTTGCTGAAGAAGCCGCCGTTGCTCCACAGGTTATGAATCCCCGTCGGCTGGCCGCCGTTGCCGATCCCCCAGATAATGATGCCGAACCCGGCGAGGATCATGATGATAATGGTGGCCACTTTGAAGAACGAGAACCAGAACTCCAGCTCGCCAAACACCTTGACGCTCATCAGGTTGACGGCGCAGATGATCAGCACCACGCTGAGCACCCAGATCCAGTGCGGCACCGTCGGGAACCAGACGCCCATGTAGATGCCGAAGGCGGTAACGTCGGCGATGGCGACGATCAGGATTTCAAAGCAGTAGGTCCAGCCGGTGATATAGCCCGCCAGTCCGCCGAGGTTTTCCTGGGCATAGCGGGAGAATGAGCTGGCGGCAGGGTTATGCACCGACATCTCACCGAGCGCCCGCATAATGATATATGCCGCGACGCCGCCGATAATGTAGGCCAATAGTACGCTGGGTCCGGCCATTTTAATGGCGTCGGCCGAGCCGTAAAAAAGCCCGGTGCCGATGGCGGAACCCAGGGCCATAAAGCGAATGTGCCGGGTGCTTAGCCCGCGCTTAAGCTTGTTACTACTTTCCATCGTGGTTTTTCAATGCCGTTTAACACAAAAAATAAAAAACCACGGAACCCGAAGTCCCGTGGTTAAACGCTTGTCCTCACCGCCGGTTAATGCGCGCTGGAAGTCACCTGACGTCCGGCTGCGCGATCCCAGATCACCGCGAGAATGGTCATCACGGCGGTGGGCATCAGCCAGGCCAGGCCCTGCTCCGCCAGCGGCAGACGCGCGGTCCAGTCCGGCAGAATCGCGGCAAATGCCGATGACTTAATCCCGTCAATGATACCAAACATCAGGCTGATAAACATGGCCGGCGCGATAACGCGGGACGAATTATGCCACCAACTGCGGGTAAAGCTTAATACAACCAGTGCGATACACGGCGGATAGATAGCGGTCAGCACCGGAATCGATACCTGGATCAGATGGCTAAGGCCCAAATTGGAGACCGCCATGGAGAACAGGCCGAGAACAAAGACCAGCGTGCGATAGGAGAACGGCAGATACTGGGCAAAGAACTCAGCGCAGGCGCAGGTCAGGCCCACCGCCGTCACCAGGCAAGCGATGAAGATCAGCGCCGCCAGCAGGAAACTGCCCGCCCCGCCGAAGGTGTGCTGCACGTAGGCATGGAGGATCGCCGCGCCGTTGGCGGACTGATCCACGAGAGTAGCGCTGTCAGAGCCCAGACGGAACAGCGCCAGATACAGCAGGGTCAGGCCGACGCCCGCCATCAGACCAGCCCAGACGGTATAACGGGTCAACAGACGCGCTTCGCTGACGCCGCGTGAGCGAGCGGCATTAACAATCACGATGCCGAACACCATCGCGCCGAGGGTATCCATGGTCAGGTAGCCGTTGACGAAGCCATTGGAGAATGGCGCCGTACGATACGCTTCCAGCGCGTCGCTGATCGGGCCCGCTGGCCAGATGATGGCGGCGACCGCCAGCACAATCAGGGCGATAATTTTCAGCGGCGCAAGGAAATTGCCCACGGTGTCCAGCAGTTTGCCCGGATAGAGGGAGACCAGAATCACCAGCGCGAAGTAAATAACGCTGTAGATCAGCAGCGGCAGCGGGCCGTCGCCGGTCAGCGGCGCAATACCGACCTCAAAGGAGACGGTCGCGGTACGCGGCGTCGCGAACAGCGGTCCTACCGCGAGATAGCACACCACCGCCAGCAGGATACCGGCCACTTTACCAATCGGGGTGCTCAGGCTTTCAACGCCGCCGCCGACTTTCGCCAGCGCCACCACCGTCAGCACCGGCAGACCCACCGCAGTGATCAGGAAGCCGATCGCCGCCGTCCAGACGTGCTCGCCCGCCTGTAAGCCAACCATCGGAGGGAAAATAATGTTGCCTGCGCCAACGAACAACGCGAAGGTCATAAAGCCCAACGCTATGATGTCGCGAGATTTTAACTGATGGGTCATAAATTCATTACTGCCTGTGGATGTGGTGTTGTAAAAAAAATGGAAAAATACCGCGCTCCCCTCTCAGGGACGATACAGCGGCCATTGCCGGTAAACTCAGCGAGATATGCTCCCGAAGCGGCGTGGGAAAGAATTGTTTTTGGTATTACCACGCAAAAGCAGTCTGTCATCGACTGCGCAGGCGCAATTTAAACGCTTATAACGTTTTAAAGCAAGGCACGATCGCAAAAGCAGATGATTATGCTGGTTATGTCTTTCACACCAGTATCATTTACCATATTGATAGAAAGCCCGTGGCTTATCATGCGAACAAAAAAGCAGCGCGCGCTCATTAAATAGGCGAGAAAAAACGACTGCCAATGAAAATGACCAGCTGAAGCTGGTCATTGGCAAGATAAACTGACAGCGCGTCGATCAGGCGTCATTTTTGGCAATTAATCGTTCCGGGAGCAGGAAGCTAAAGCGGGTTCCCTTGCCCACCGTGCTGTCTATTTCCAGCCGGCTGTCATGATGGTTAACCGCGTGTTTGACGATCGCCAGTCCCAGGCCACTGCCCCCCGTTTGCCGGGAACGGGCTTTATCCACCCGATAAAAACGCTCGGTCAGACGGGGAATATGCTCTGGCGCAATGCCTGGCCCGTTATCCTCGACGCTGAACAGCGCTCCCTGCGGGGTCCGCTGCCAGCTGACGCGAATTTCGGTCCCCGGCGGGGTGTGGTTCACCGCGTTATAGACCAGGTTGGAGATGGCGCTGCGCAGCTGCTCCTCATTACCCAGCACCTTGAGCTGCTCATCGACGGTGAAGATCAGCGTCTGTTTCTCCTGGCTGAGAGTTTGCGCCTCGCGCTCCACCACCCGCAGCATCATCGGCACGTCGATGCGATCATTCATCGCCAGCGCCGGCGCGGCTTCAATACGCGACAGCGTCAGCAGCTGCTTCACCAGGCCTTCCATACGTTGAGTTTGCTCCCGCATGGTGTGCAGGGCTTTTTCTCGGGTCGCCCCCTCCAGCACCTGCTCCTGCATCATCTCCAGATAGCCCTGCAGCACCGTCAGTGGGGTGCGCAACTCATGGCTGACGTTGGCGAAAAAGTTCCGCCGCGCCCCTTCCAGCTGATGCATCTGCGTCACGTCGCGCGCCACCATCAGCCACTGCTTGTCGCTGTAGGGCATCACGCGAATTTCCAGATGACGGGCGTTATTCAGCACCAGATTGAGCGGCTTTGAAAAATCGCGTTGTTTCAGATAGTTGGCGAACTCGGGATAGCGCAGAAGGTTAAGAATGTTTTGGCCACTGTCGTCCGGCCAGCGCAGGTTTAGAATCTGCTGCGCCAGGCCATTACACCAGAAAATAGCCCCCTCTTCCGTGGTCAGGACGACCGCATCCGGTAGCGATTCCGCCCCGCTGCGAAAGCGTTTAATCAGGCTTCCCAGCTCGCGCCGACGCTTTTTATTACGCATCTGCATCTGGTGCAGACCATACAGCAGCGGCTCCCAACTGCCGCGGCCAGGCGGAGGAGTCATGCTCCGGTCCACCCACAGCCACCACGACAGGCGCATCAAATTCCAGAAATGCCAGATCAGCAAACCGGTCACTGCCGCCAGTAAAAACCACGGCAGATGACCCACAAACGCCCCCAGAATCAGGGCCGGAATACACGCTAAAAAGAGCTCCAGCGCCAGCCTTTTCCATGACAGCCGTTCCAGCACGGGTCACACTCCTGTCAAAATTCAGAAACGGGCGGAGAAACGATACCCCGTGCCGCGAACCGTTTGCACCATACGATCATGGCCACTGTGTTCCAGCGCTTTGCGCAGGCGGCGAATATGGACGTCCACCGTGCGGTCTTCCACATAAACGTTGGTCCCCCAGACGTGGTTCAGCAGCTGTTCGCGGCTGTACACCCGCTCCGGATGGGTCATAAAGAAGTGCAATAATTTAAATTCCGTCGGTCCCATATCCAGCGGACTGTCGCCGGTCATTACCCGGTGCGATGAAGGGTCGAGGCTCAGCCCCTGCATTTCGATCACCTCTTCCACCGCCATCGGTGAAATACGGCGCATCACCGCTTTGATTCGCGCCACCAGCTCTTTCGGAGAGAAAGGCTTGGTGATGTAGTCATCCGCGCCGGTCTCCAGGCCGCGAACGCGATCCTCTTCTTCTCCACGCGCGGTCAGCATCACTACCGGAATATCCCGCGTCATCGCCTCGCGCTTGAGCAGTTTAATAAACTGCAGCCCCGAACCGCCCGGCAGCATCCAGTCCAGGAGAATCAAATCAGGCCAGGGTTCATTGAGTTGATTCACCGCGCTGTCATAATCTTCCGCTTCGACAGGCTGAAAGCCATTTTGCTCCAGAACAAAGCAGACCATTTCGCGGATTGGAGCTTCATCTTCAACGACCAGAATTCTTCTCGCCATTATTTACCCTGTGTTTTTTAGCCATCAGTATAGAAGTGCGGCGTCATTATGCGTCACTTTTGTGACAGATTTATGAAAAAAATGACCGTCTGATGATCGGGTATTTTGAAGCACGACGCGGACTTACCCCTCACTAACAAGTGGTATACTGCCGCCCATGCTTTTTTCGCTAGGGAAGATTTATGCGCCTCCTTCACACCTCCGACTGGCACCTGGGCCAGAATTTTTACAGCAAAAGCCGCGCGGCCGAACACGACGCTTTTCTTACCTGGCTACTGGACCGCGCGCAGGAGCATGAAGTCGACGCCATTATCGTGGCTGGCGATATTTTTGATACCGGCTCGCCGCCGAGCTACGCCCGCGAACTGTATAACCGTTTCGTCGTCCAGTTGCAGCAGACCGGCTGTCGCCTGGTGGTGCTGGCGGGCAACCACGACTCGGTGGCGATGCTCAATGAATCCCGCGATATCCTCGCCTTTTTACACACCACCGTGGTGGCGAACGCCGGCTACGCGCCGATTGAGCTGCCGCTGCGCGACGGCACGCCGGGCGCCATCTTCTGTCCGGTGCCGTTTTTACGCCCGCGCGAGCTGGTGACCAGCCAGGCCGGTCACTCCGGTCGGGAAAAACAGCAGCTGCTGCTGCACGCCATCAGCGACTATTATCAGGAGCAGTATCAGCAGGCCTGCGCGCTGCGCGGCGATCGGCCGCTGCCCATCATTGCCAGCGGCCATCTGACCACCGTCGGCGCCAGCAAAAGCGATGCCGTCCGCGACATTTACATCGGCACACTGGATGCCTTTCCGGCGCAACACTTCCCCCCTGCCGACTACATTGCGCTGGGCCATATTCACCGGGCGCAGATGGTCGGCGGCTGCGAGCATATCCGCTACAGCGGCTCGCCGCTGCCGCTGAGCTTCGATGAAACCGGCAAAGCGAAATCGGTGCATCTGGTGAGCTTTAGCGAGGGGCGACTTAGCGCCGTGGAAACCCTGGAGGTGCCCGTGACCCAGCCTCTGGCGGTAATCAAAGGCGATCTGGCCGCCATCACCGCCCAGCTGGAGCAGTGGCGCGGCGTCGAGCAGGACCCGCCGGTGTGGCTGGATATCGAAATCACCACCGAGGACTATCTGCACGATATTCAGCGGCATATTCAGGCGCTGACGGAGGATCTGCCGGTGGAAGTGCTGCTGGTGCGCCGCAGCCGCGAGCAGCGCGAGAAAATACTGCTCAACGCCCAGCGGGAGACGCTCAGTGAACTGAAGGTGGAGGAGGTTTTCGAGCGCCGGCTGGCGCTGACCGAAATTGACGATATGAAGCGCGCCCGGCTGCATGAGCTGTTCGCCCATACGGTGCATACGCTCACCGCGGAGGACGAAAACGCATGAAAATCCTCAGTCTGCGTCTGAAAAACCTCAACTCCCTGAAAGGGGAATGGAAGATAGACTTTACCGCCGAGCCGTTCGCCAGCAATGGCCTGTTCGCCATTACCGGCGCCACCGGGGCCGGGAAAACCACGCTGCTCGATGCCATTTGCCTGGCGCTCTATCATGAAACGCCGCGCCTGAACAAGGTCTCCCAGTCGCAAAACGACCTGATGACCCGCGATACCGCCGAGTGTCTGGCGGAAGTCGAGTTTGAAGTAAAAGGCATCGCCTACCGCGCTTTCTGGAGCCAGAACCGGGCCCGTAACCAGCCGGATGGCAATCTGCAGGCGCCCCGCGTCGAGCTGGCGCGCTGCGCTGACGGCAAAATCCTCGCCGATAAAGTCTCGGACAAGCTGGAGCAAACCGCGACGCTTACCGGCCTCGACTATGGTCGCTTCACCCGCTCGATGCTGCTTTCCCAGGGGCAATTTGCCGCCTTCCTGAACGCGAAGCCGAGCGATCGCGCGGAGCTGCTGGAGGAGCTGACCGGCACGGAAATCTACGGCCAGATTTCAGCCATGGTCTACGAACAGCACAAAGCCGCTCGCCACGCGCTGGAGAAGTTCGAAGCCCAGGCGGCGGGCATCGTCCTGTTGACGGAGGCCCAGCAGCAGGCGCTGCAGGAAAGTTTGCAGGTACTTACTGACGAAGAAAAAGCCCTGCTGGCCCAGCAGCAGAGCCAGCAGCAGCAGCTCCAGTGGCTGACCCGCCGCGACGAGCTGGCGCAGCAGCAGCAGCAGGCCGCCACCCGGCAGCAGCAGGCCCGCCAGGCACTGGCGGACGCCGCCCCGGCGCTGGCGAAGCTTGAGCTGGCCCAGCCCGCCGCCCAACTGCGTCCCCTGTGGGAGCGCCAGCAGGAGCAGACGGCAGGCCTGGCGCAAACCCGGCAGCGGATCAGTGAAGTAAATGCTCGCTTACTTGCCAGCACGGCGCTGCGCGCGCGCATCCGCCAGGGCGCCTTGCGCGCTCAGCAGCAGCGTCAGGCTGAACTGGCCGATCTGGCGCAGTGGCTGGCCGCCCATAAGCGTTTCCGCTTATGGGGTCAGGAGATCGCCGGCTGGCGAGCGCAATTCTCGCAACTGACGCGGGATAAACAACAGCTAACGGCTCAGAGCACCCGCCTGGCCGCGCTACGCCAGAAGCTGGCCACGCTGCCAGCCAGCCCTCTCACCCTGAGCGCGGATGACGTCGCCGCAGCGATAGAACAGCAAACCCAATCGCGGCCGCTGCGCCAGCGCCTGCTCTCCCTGCATGAACAGCATCAGCTGCTGCGCAAGCGTCTGCGCCAGAACGCCGAGAGCGTCCAGCAGGCGCAAGCGGAGCAGGTAAAACTTAACGCTACCCTGACGCTGCGCCGGGAACAATATAAAGACAAAAACCAGCACTATCTCGACCTGAAGGCGCTCTGCCAACGGGAAGAAACGATTAAAGACCTGGAAAGCTACCGCGACCGGCTCGAGGCGGGTAAGCCCTGTCCGCTGTGCGGCGCCTGTGAACACCCGGCGATTGAACAATACGCCTCGTTGACGCTCACGGATAATCAGCGCCGCCGCGATGCGCTGGAAAAGGAGGTCGCCGCGCTGAAAGAAGAAGGCCTGCTGATCCTCGGGCAGGTCAAGGCCCTGACGCAACAGCTCCAGCGTGACACCGAAGCGGCCGGGCGGCTCGCAGAGGAAGAGCAAGCGCTTACTAAAGCGTGGCAGGAGACCTGCGCCTCTCTGCACATCGCGCGGGATATTGCGCAAGAGATAAACGACTGGATGCAGGAGCAGGAGCGCTACGAGCAGCAGCTCTATCAGCTCAGCCAGCGCCTGATGTTGCAGAGTCAGCTTAACGATCAGCAGGCGCTGGAGCGCCAGGCCGAGCAGCAGCTGGCGGCCACGCGCCAGGGACTGGAGAGCGCCCTGCAGGCCCTGGCCCTGAGCCTGCCGGCAGAAGGGACAGAAGCCGCCTGGCTGCACGCTCGCGAAAGCGAATTTGCCCAGTGGCAGGCGCAACAGACCCAACATGATGCCATTCAGCAGCAAATCGCTGCTCTGCGGCCACTGCTGGAGACGCTGCCGACCAGCGACGAGACAGAGGTTGAAGCTGAGTCGGCCATCCCGGACAACTGGCGCGAAATCCACGAGGAATGCCTGTCGCTGCACAGCCAGCTTGTCGCCCAGCAGCAGCAGGAAACCCAGGAAAAGGCGCGTCTGGACCAGTCGCAGGCGCAATTCACCTCCGCCCTGGCCACCAGCCGCTTTAGCGATCGGGAGGCGTTCCTCGCCGCGCTGCTGGATGACGAGACCGCCCAGCGGCTGACGCAGTTAAAACAGACGCTGGAGCAGCAGCTTCAGCAGGCGGCCGCGCTCTGCGAGCAGGCGACCCGGCAACATGAGGCGCACCTGGCGCTGCGTCCGCAAGGGGTGGACGCTGACGTCCCCACCCTGCAAACCCAGCTGCACGCCCTGGCCCAGCGGCTGCGGGATAACACTACCCGCCAGGGTGAGATCCGCCAGCAGCTCAGGCAGGACGCAGAGAGCCGTCAACAGCAGCAGGCGCTGGGGCAGCAGATTGCAGAGGCGGCGCAGCTGGCGGACGACTGGGGCTATCTCAATTCGCTGATCGGCTCCAGCACCGGCGACCGGTTCCGCAAATTCGCCCAGGGGCTGACGCTGGATAATCTGGTCTGGCTGGCAAACCAGCAGCTCAACCGCCTGCATGGCCGCTATCTGCTACAGCGCAAGGCCAGCGAGGCGCTGGAGCTGGAGGTTGTCGATACCTGGCAGGCCGACGCCGTGCGCGACACCCGCACCCTCTCCGGCGGCGAAAGTTTCCTCGTCAGCCTGGCGCTGGCCCTGGCGCTGTCAGACCTGGTGAGCCATAAGACGCGGATTGACTCCCTGTTTCTTGATGAAGGCTTCGGCACCCTCGACAGCGAAACGCTGGACACGGCGCTGGACGCCCTGGATGCCCTTAACGCTAGCGGTAAGATTATCGGGGTGATCAGCCACGTGGAGGCGATGAAAGACCGCATTCCGGTGCAGATCAAAGTGAAGAAGATTAACGGCCTGGGCTATAGCCGGCTGGACAAAGCGTTTGCGGTGGAGTGAGGTCTGAATTATGGCGATGTCCCCTCACCCTAACCCTCTCCCGAGGGAGAGGGTTAGGGGGCGGGGAAGCGGTTCAGGTCCCCTGGAGCGGCCACAGCCAGGCCGCGCCGCGTACCCCGCTGGAGTCGCCGTGCATCGCTTTGCGGATCGGCGTTTCACACTCGCCGCCGAAGACCCACTGCTTCACCAGGTCCGGCACCGTCTGATACAGTCGTTCGACGTTGCTCATCCCACCGCCCAGCACGATAACGTCCGGGTCGAGGATATTCACCACGTGGGCCAGCGATTTCGCCAGCCGCTGTTCATAGCGGCTCAGCGCCAGTTCAGCCTTTTCGTCACCTTCTCCCACCAGGCGCATAATCTCGCTGCCGGTTAACCCTTGGCCGCTCAGCCGCTGATAGTCGGTGGCGAAACCGGTGCCGGAGATAAAGGTTTCGATACACCCCTGTTTGCCGCAGTAGCAAGGGACTTCCGCACGGTAGCGCAGCTCATCGTCGTTCATCCACGGCAATGGGTTATGTCCCCATTCGCCAGCGTTACCATTGCCGCCGATATGCGCCCGCCCGTTGAGCGCCACCCCGGCGCCGCAGCCGGTGCCGATAATCACCGCGAATACCGTTTGCGCCCCCGCCGCCGCGCCGTCCACCGCTTCCGACACCGCCAGACAGTTGGCATCGTTAGCCAGCCGGACTTCCCGCTCAAGGCGCAGGCTGAGGTCCTTATCAAAGGGCTGGCCGTTGAGCCAGGTCGAGTTGGCGTTTTTCACCACCCCGGTATAAGGCGAAATTGAGCCAGGAATGCCCATCCCCACGGTACCCTGCTGTCCGGTCGCCTGCTCGGCCATCTCCACCAGAGTGGCGATGGTCTCGATGGTTTGCCGGTAGTCCTCCCGCGGCGTGGGTAACCGGTGGCGAAACAGCTGCTCTCCCTGATCGCTCAGGGCTATCACTTCGGTTTTTGTTCCACCTAAATCAATACCAATACGCACGCTCAGCTCCTCACCCCGATTAACAATGCAAGCATAGCGACAATTCGCTATCATGCCCGCCTGATTTAACGACAAAGCCGTGGAAATTATCATGCTGTGGTTCAAAAATTTAATGGTTTACCGTCTCAGCCGCGATATCGAATTGCGCGCCGAGGAGATGGAAAAACAGCTGGCCGAGCTGACATTTACCCCTTGTGGCAGCCAGGATATGGCGAAAACCGGTTGGGTGTCGCCGATGGGATCGCACAGCGACGCGCTGACGCATACGGCAAACGGCCAGATCATTATCTGCGCGCGTAAAGAAGAGAAGATCCTGCCGTCGCCGGTGATTAAGCAGGCGCTGGAGGCAAAGATCCAGAAGCTGGAAGCCGATCAGGGCCGCAAGCTGAAGAAGACCGAGAAAGATTCCCTGAAAGATGAAGTGCTGCACTCGCTACTGCCGCGCGCCTTCAGCCGCTTCAGCCAGACAATGATGTGGATCGACACCGTCAACGGCCTGATCATGGTCGACTGCGCCAGCGCGAAGAAAGCGGAAGATACTCTGGCCCTGCTGCGTAAAACCCTCGGCTCGCTGCCGGTGGTGCCGCTGACCCTGGAGAATCCGATTGAGCTAACGCTGACCGAGTGGGTCCGCTCCGGCACCGTGGCGCAGGGCTTCCAGCTGCTGGACGAAGCCGAGCTGAAAGCGATGCTGGAAGATGGCGGCGTGATCCGCGCCAAGAAGCAGGATCTGGTTAGCGACGAAATCGCTGTACACATTGAGGCCGGGAAGGTTGTCACCAAGCTGGCGCTGGACTGGCAGCAGCGTATTCAGTTTGTGATCTGCGACGACGCGTCAATTAAGCGCCTCAAGTTCTGCGATGAACTGCGCGACCAAAACGAAGATATCGATCGGGAAGATTTCGCCCAGCGCTTTGACGCCGACTTTATCTTAATGACCGGCGAGCTGGCTGCCCTGATCCAAAGCCTGGTGGAAGGGCTCGGCGGCGAAGCGCAGCGCTAAGCGCCGCTTTCCTTCCTGCCGGGCAGGAAGGAAAAAACAACCCGGCGGCAGACGCCGGGCGTCACGCTGGCTTACAGATAGCGGCACAGATAAGAGGTTGGCTCAGCCACCTGCAGATGAAATTCGCTGTTGCCAGGCACATTGAAAACTTCGCCGGCAGCGTAAACTTTCCACTCAGTCTCACCCGGCAGCAGGACATTCAGCGCCCCGCTGACTACCGTCATCTCTTCCGGCTGCGCCGTACCAAAGGTGTATTCCCCTTCCGCCATCACGCCAACGCTGGCGCGACCGGTACTGCTGCTGGTGAAGCCAATGGATTTCACTTTTCCGTCAAAGTATTCATTGCTTTGAAGCATAAACAAGCCCTTCTGATCGTCGGTTAAAGGCTCAATATAGGGGGCGCTCCTTGCCCCTGTCACGCGAAATTAACACATTAGACCAATAGTTCTGCCGCCAGTCGGGAAACCAGCACATTCGACAGCAAAACCGGAACATCGAGGGCTTTTTGTAACACATCGCGATGATGCTGATAGTAACCGAGACAGTCGAGGACCAGCACGTCGGCGCCCTGCTCCAGCAGCGTTTTGCCGGCGGTTAATAGCTCGCTGTCGCTGCCGGTAAACGGATTGGCCAGCGCGTAGTATGGCGACTTTTCCAGCGAGAGCCACTTTTGCCGCTGCATGGGCATGATCTCTTCCACCGGCACGATCACCCCTACCTGGTGCCCATCGACGATCGATGCCACCAGCGGCGGGATGATCCGCTGCGGCTCGAGGAGGATCGCGTGGTGGGTGGTAAAACCGGTCAGCTGTTCGGAACTGAGCAGCAGGATCACATCATAATGTTGTCGATCCAGCATCGCGATCGCGCTGCGGACATCGCGTTCAATTTTCTGTCGCGACACCATCACCAACTGGTTATTACTGAGCAAGGTCAGGAGTCCTTTCTCGCCGTCACCTACGGCGTACTCGGCCATTACCTCGTCAGGCGTCATCTCGCCCAGCAGGCTGATGTGGGCGATCTGTTCTTCCCTGATATGTTCGGTCAGGAGCGGCAATACTCCCGCCAGCGGCACAACGCCGATGGTCAAAATTGCCATCGTTGCACTACTCATATCATGTACCTTTTCACAACCACTGCTTCAACACAGGCTTTCCACACACAGCATCCGCCCCCCTGGTGAGTAAAAATCAACCGTCGAGAAGCGTAGCAGCTCCACGCCGCGGTTGAATGTAAAGATTGCCGGGCGGCGGCGCCGTGCCTGAAAAATCCGTGTGTTAGATATTCATTAGTACGACTGATAAATAAAAAATGTGAGATACGCCCGATATTGCCAGCATGGCGGGCAATTCGGGCTCAGGGGGTTACGACTTGTCAGGATCTTCATAACGCCGTTTGGCATCCACGGCTTCCTGCTCGGTAGGATGTTCGCTGATAAGCGAATCAGGCTCAGGATAATCCGCACGGAGCTGATACCAGGTCACCGTCTGACCCTGAGGACCTTTCTCTACCGCAACCACGCGCGCTTCTCTCGGATATGGGGGCCTGTTTGGCATAGTTCTTCCTTCTTCTGGTAGCAGAACTATTAAGTATAGGCGCCCCTCGCCGCCTTAATGTAAGTAAATTCTTAACTTACCGGGGTTGCCGTCGCGCTGCACAGCATGGACATAATCTGCTCCACCACCCGATCCGGCGAGGCCGTGGCATCCACAATATGGTGGGCAGCGTCCCGGTATAACGCTTCGCGCTGCGCCAGCACCTCGCCCACTTCCTCGCGCACCGGTTTTCCGGTCAGCGTCGGCCGCTGTTCGGCTTTCGGGTAGGCTTCCAGACGGTCAATCAGCGCCGACACCGAGGCCTGCAGATAAATCACCACGCCATTCTCCCGCATAAACTGACGGTTACCTTCCGCCAGCACAATACCGCCGCCGGTGGCGATTACCGTATTCGGCAGGGTCACGGCCTTCAGCGACAGGGTCTCCAGTTCGCGAAAACGCGCCCACCCTTCCGCCTGCACGATCTCAGCCACCGTCCGCTGCTCATGGGCCTGTAGCCGATGATCGGTATCGGAGAACTGAAAATGCCGCGCTCGCGCCAGCGCATGGCCGACGGTGGTTTTACCGCAGCCGCGTGGCCCAATAAGAAAGATAGGCTGTGTCATAACCGAAGACCCCCTGGTTCCGTCTGTCGCAAAAAAATGAAAACGAAAGCACGTATTATCGCTGTCTGTCCCGCAATGCATACGTAAAGAAAAAATTACACAACTTCTTTACACCCCATTACCACGGTGAGAAGAGGGGCTATTAATGTAAACTTATCATTGCATTTAGTGTTTAACCAGCTTTACTTTCCGCTTGGCGTTATTTTTTATCCACCGCTGGCGTAAACGGTAACACATTTATGCATAGCTTTACGAAGCAACATATTTACAACATCATGTTTCAGAAGCACCCTGATGCCTATTCGACAGTGTGACAGAGGAATGTAACATGCAATCTGAAGAACAACGCCTTATTGATGGACTGTTTTCCCGGCTGAAAGAGGCTGAGGCGCACAGCGCATCGCGCGATGCCAGCGCCGAGGAGCGGATTGCCCAACACGTGAGCGCGCAGCCGGCGGCCCCCTACTATATGGCGCAAACCATTCTTATCCAGGAAGCCGCGATTAAACAGCTTAACGATCGCATCCAGGCGCTGGAGAGTCAGGTCAGCCAACTGCAGGCGGCAAAGCCCAGCAGCGGCGGCTTCCTCTCCGGCCTGTTTGGCGGTGGCGGCTCGTCACGCGGTTCTGACCCTATCCCGGGCGCGGAGCAATATGGTCGCCCGCAGGCCAGCGCTCAGCCGCAGTATACGCCACCACCGCAGCAGAACTATGCCCCGCAGGCTGCCGCACGCGGCGGCGGCTTTATGGCGGGCGCGCTGCAAACGGCCGCTGGCGTGGCAGGCGGCGTGGTGCTGGGCAATATGCTGACCAATATGTTCAGCGGCTCGCACCCGCAGGAGATCGTCAATATCATCGAAGAGAAGCCGCAGCCTGATGCCGCCTCCGCGCAGGACAGCATCGCGCAGGACACCACCGCAGGTGACGATCCGTTCCGCCAGGGAGACGATCAGTTCCTTGCCGACAATACCTGGAACGACGACTTCGACGCCGGCTTTGGCGACGATGATTTTGGCAGCGATGACGATAGCTGGGTTTAACCCTGGCGACGCTTAACCGCCAGCAACCACTTCTCCAGCTCGGCGGCAAACTGTTGCCGATCGCGCTGCGATAAACTATCCGGGCCGCCGGTCTGAACGCCGCTGGCCCGTAATGTCTCCATAAAATCCCGCATCGTCAGCCGCTCGCGGATCGTCGCCTCGCTGTAACGTTCCCCGCGCGGGTTCAGCGCCGCCCCGCCCTTCGCCAGCACCTCCGCCGCCAGCGGGATGTCGGCGGTGATCACTAAATCTCCCGCCGCGCACTGACGAACGATTTCGTTATCCGCCACGTCAAAACCCTGCTCAACCCGCAGGGTGCGGATGAAACGCGACGGCGGCACGCGCAGCGGCTGGTTCGCCACCAGCGTCAGCGGAGTCTGGGTCCGCTCTGCCGCGCGGAACAAAACCTCTTTAATCACGTTCGGACACGCGTCCGCATCCACCCAAATGGCCATGCCAGCTCCTGTTACCTGCAATAAGTGACGCCAATGTTACCTGCTTTTCTCCCCCAGGAAAGCGCCAGGATGGTAAGCTAATCAGATCGTAACGAAAAAAGCAGAGGGGAATGGTGATGGATAAGAAAATTGGCTTTATCGGCTGCGGCAATATGGGTAAGGCCATTCTGGGCGGACTGATCGCCAGCGGTCAGGTACAGCCGGGACAAATCTGGGTCTACACCCCGTCGCCGGACAAGGTTGCAGCTCTGCGCGACCAGTATGGCATCAACGCTGCCGGCAGCGCCCAGGAAGTGGCGCAGATTGCCGATATCGTCTTCGGCGCGGTTAAACCAGGGATCATGACCAAAGTGCTGGGCGATATCGCCTCCAGCCTGAATAAAGAGTCGCTGGTGGTCTCTATCGCCGCCGGCGTTACGCTTGAGCAGCTGGCGCGCGCCCTTGGCCACGATCGCAAAATCATTCGCGCGATGCCGAATACGCCGTCGCTGGTTAACGCCGGTATGACCTCCGTCACGCCTAACGCCCTGGTGAGCAGCGAAGATGTTGCCGAAGTGCTGACTATTTTCCGTTGCTTTGGCCAGGCGGAGCAAATTGCCGAGCCGATGATCCATCCGGTGGTGGGGGTAAGCGGTTCGGCGCCGGCCTATGTCTTTATGTTTATCGAAGCGATGGCTGATGCCGCCGTCCTCGGCGGAATGCCGCGCGCTCAGGCCTATAAATTCGCCGCCCAGGCGGTGATGGGTTCCGCCAAAATGGTGCTGGAGAGCGGAGAACACCCAGGGGCGCTGAAAGATATGGTCTGTTCCCCTGGCGGGACCACCATCGAAGCCGTGCGCGTGCTGGAAGAGAAAGGGTTCCGCTCGGCGGTAATCGAAGCCATCACCCAGTGTATGGAAAAATCAGAGAAATTGAGCCGCTCCTGAAGCTGAGCTGGCGGGCTTCAAGCCCTGATAGGTTAAAGAACAAGGGAGCGCGTGCGCTCCCTTTTTTTCAGGCTTTCTTCAGGCAGCTACTCATGAAGGTACTGCGTTCATCACCCTTCAGTGATTTCGCCGTGGCCGCTTTGCTGCAGTCGCTCATTTTCTGCTGCTGAGGGGTGAGCGCCTTTCCCTGCGAGGTCGTGGTCTCTTTTTTCAGACACTGGCTCATAAAGGTTTTGCGCTCCTCACCTTTCAGCATTTTGGCTGACGCTTGCTGATTGCAGTCTGTCATCCTTTGCTGCTGAGGAGTGGGCGTTTTTTCTGCCGCGCCAACCGCGCTGATAAAGATCAAGCCAAATAGTAGGGTCATCAATAAAGTTATTTTCATCGCACCATCCTTCTGTGAGTGGAACGTTGTAAGTCTGGACGCAGATAGAAAAAAAACCAGCCGGTGACGCAATTTCGCCACCGGCAGCGACTTATTTGAGACTCAGGGCAGCTTTCATGGTCGTGAACAGGTCGGTCTGATCGGTCAGGCCGACGACGTTAGCCGCATGCGGACCGTAGGCCGCAATGCGCAGTTGGGTGCCGGTGTGCTCCATCGACTCTTCCTCAGAGTTGCCGTAACTCATCACCATCACCGCGCCATCGTGCGTGTTCAGAGCCTGGGTCAGCCCCGGGGCTTTGCTATCCGCCGGGATGATCTGGCTGGCATGCGCATGGTCGGCGGTGACGATCACCAGGGTATTACCGTCTTTTCGCGCGAATTCCAGCGCCTTCTGCACCGCTTCGTCAAGATCAACCGTTTCGCCGATCTGGCCGCACGGATTGGCCGCATGGTCCTGCTTATCGATGGAAGCGCCTTCGACTTGCAGGAAGAAACCTTTCTCGTTGCGACTCAGCAGGTCAATCGCTTTCTCCGTCATCTGCGCCAGCGTCGGCACCGAGGCGTCACGCTTCGGGTTTGGCGTACAGGTCACCGGCGGCTTATCGATATTACCGTGATAAGACGCCTTCGGCCCTTCCCAGCGTACCGGCATATTGCCATCGGCAAAGAGTCCCAGCAGCGGTTTATCCTGACTGGCTTCCGTCGCGGCGGCAAGAGAAGCCGCGTCGGTCACAATCTGGTAGCCGCGCGCTTGCGCCTGCTCGCGCAGGGTTTTGCCCTGCCACTCGCCCGCCGTCGCCGTTTCGGCAAAGGTCTTCGCGCCGCCGCCCAGGGTGACATCCGGTCGGGCGTTCAGCAGCTGTTCGGTAATGGAGCCTTTGCCCCCTTTTTCCAGCGCATTGCTGGGGCATTTTTCGCTGGTGACCGTCGGGCCATAGCATTTACGCGATGTCACATGCGCCACCAACGCCGCGGGGGTGGCGTCCTGCAGCTCGGCGGTGGAAACGTTGCCGGTGGCCAGCCCCGCCGCTTTCGCCAGCTCGAGGATGGTCTGATGCGCATTCTCATGAATATCGACGCCCAGCGCGCCGTTATAAGTCTTCACGCCGGTGGTCCAGGCGGTGGCGGAGGCCGCCGAGTCGGTCACGTAGTCCGGTTTCCCGGTTTTTTTATCCAGCGAATAATGCGTGTACTGCCCGGTTAACGGCAGAGCATCAATTCCTTTAAAGAAACCGCCCGCCCCCTCGGCATAGTTTCGCGCAGCGGTAATTTCCGAATCACCCATGCCATCGCCAATCAGCAGAATAACGTTTTTAGCTGGCTTATTGATTAGCGAGGCGCGCAGCGCTTCGGTTTGATCGCCTGTTAAACGACGCGCGCCGCCAGGAGTGGTGATATCTCCCTGCGCAGCGCGATTTTCCAGAACCGGCGCAGCAGTAGTTTCTGCATGAATAACCGGCGAGCCCAGTAGAGGAATCAGGGCAATAAACAGGGCGCTTAATTTCACTTTTGTCATCTCCATGTAAAAAATACTTAAAAAAACAAAACGAGGGAGACTTTATAAAAGGGAGATGACAGAAAAATGACGGCATCCTTGTCGTGTCACAAAGACTAGCTACGAGGATGCCGCAACAGCTTCTTTAGATATTGCTGCAGCAGCATCGCATCATGGTCGTTGACCGGAGGACAGGGCGTCACCTGGTCAATCGCCTGTTCAATATCCTGAATCAATGCCTGCTGGGCATCATGCTCCATATGGCGCAATAATGCGGTGACCACGATCTCCAGCGCTTCAACCTGCACCGTCAGTTCCTTTGCTTCTTCTTCCTTTTGCGCCAGTTTAACCAGTAACTCAGCAATGAGATTCTTCATAGCACCAGTTCCTTATGCGAGGCCTGTTTTGATTGGGATGTCATACGCGATGACGGACCTCAGAATTACTTAAATTAAGAATCATCGCAACACCCAATATACAGCGAAACGTTTTACCACAATAAAATACCACTATAAATAGTATTGTTTAATCATGACCGGGGTTGCTTATAACCAGATTGCCTGGAAAATAATAAAATGGAATAGCGTTCACGCCATGACGATAACAAAAAGTAATAGTAAATCCGCTGAGGCGAATAATGCTGACGGTATCGCAATAAATACCGTCAGCAGAGGTTCAGGCGTTAGCCCGGCGGGTTTGGCGCAGCATCCACGCCAGCTGCCAGAGGTTAATGAAAACGATAATGGCGGTGGCAATAAACACCCAGCGGAAGCCGGCCATGGCTGACACAGAGGCGCCAATTAGCGGCCCGGCGACGTTGCCCAGATACATAAACGACTGGTTATAGCCAAAGATACGCCCGGTGACGCTGTCGCTGCTGTACTTCAGCAATAAGGTCTGCACCGCCGGGAGCATCGCGCCATCGGCAAAGCCGAGCAGAAAACGCAGCGTACCCAATTGCAGCGGGGTGGTGACAAAGGACATGGCGAAGAACATCACCACCGCGCAGCAGAGCGTCGCCAGCAGGATCCGCGAGGTGCCGATGCGGTCGCCAAGCTTACCCAACCGTGGCGCAGAAATCAGTGCCGACACGCCGGGCACCGCGGCGATCATCCCGGCCAGAAAAGCGATATTGTTGCTGTCCGGCGCCATCGACTTAATAAACAGCGCCAGAATCGGGCCGATTGAGCCGTTGCACAATTGGATCACCAGGGTGGTGAAGAACAGGCTGATCACCAGCCCCGGATAGGGCAAAGAGGCAAAGACTTGTTTCCCGGTGAGACGCTCGCTTTTGCTGACCTGCGGGCGAACGCCCTCTTTAATCAGAAACAGGGTCACCAGAAAACTGATGGTCAGCAGGATCGCCGTAATAAAAAAGACCATCCGCAGCCCGACGTGGTCCGCCAGGAAACCGCCCAGCAGCGGACCACCGATCACCCCGCTAATTTGCGCCGTCGACAGCGTGCTTAGCGCCCAGCCGCTGCGCTCGCGCGGCACCTGGGAGGCCACCAGCGCCATGGCGTTGGGAATATAACCGGAGGTTAAGCCCATGATCGCCCGCAGGATAAACAGCTGCCAGACGTTGGTGGCGAAGGCCTGCAGTAAAATGGCAATCGCCATCCCCAACGAGGCGCGCAGCAGCATGAGCTTGCGGCCTTTACGGTCCGCCAGGCTTCCCCACATTGGCGAGACGATCGCCGAGACAAGAAAAGTGACGCTGAAGGTCAGCCCCGACCACATCGATAGCGCTTCATGCGAGGTGACGCCGAGCTGGGAGACGTAGAGGGGTAAAAAGGGGAGAATTTGACTGATCGCCAGGCCGGTAAAAAAGCAACCAAACCAGACGGAGATGAGATTAACCTTCCAGGATTCCATAACTACGCGTATTCATTAATGATTTGCCAATTATTATCTAGCTTAGCAATTTCATCCCACTGGTGTACTACCATAGATGCGCTGGCGGTGAGTTTGGTGTTTTATGGCTGCGGATGAGAGCCTGACGAAGCATTTTCTGGTCATTTAGGCTGCTCATAGCGCTTTATGCTCAAAAGCAGAAGCCCTGCCCGCGCATGCCGAAATGAAAATGGTTGGCGTGAGCCGCGTTGTACTCTGGCCCCAGCGCGTTACCGAAGTAATGGCAGCTGTTGTTCAACAGCGCCGCCAGCCAGGGATGCGAGGTCTCGCTCCGCCAGCCCTGCAGGACGCTGACGCGTCGGCCGTCCGCCAGGCGGAAACCGCTGACGTCCAGCGCGTCCGCCGTGGCGTGTTCACTGCGCCGCGCCTGTTGACGATGGTAAATATTGCGACAGGCGAAGCTGCCGAGATGATCGATCTGGCGCAGATCGCTCGCCATCAGCTGCCGGGTCAGCGGCTTCGCCTGCTGCTCGATGTACAGCGCGCTGCTCAGCGCCAGCGGGCAGCTGGCGAGAAAACTACTGCTCAGCTGCACCGAGCCAAAATTCGCCACCCGCACCACGTTACGCAGAGGGCAGCTTCCCTCGCTGTCGGCCACCGGCCGGCTGGCGATAAGCCGCCGGCGATTGGCTTCCGCCAGCAGGGAGGCGCACTGGTCTGCCGTCAGCCTGCGCAGCTTAAACGACGTCAGCCAGCCTGGGGGATCGTCCAGCGCCAGCGGCGCCAGCGGATCCAGGTGCGGCGGCAGATTGCGGTATCCCAACAGGCCCGCGCCGAGCAGCCCGGCCAGCACCAGCAGCGTCTTTCCTCTCACGCCCACTCCCGTCAATTGATCAGGTAAATATTATGGCAGCCAGGCAGCGGTTTCACATGGTATGTTATGCCCTTTGATGTTATCTGGATGGAAGTTGAAATGGCAAAGATGAGGGTTGGGATCGTTTTTGGCGGCAAGTCGGCGGAGCATGAAGTGTCGCTGCAGTCAGCGAAGAATATCGTGGAAGCGATTGATAAATCGCGCTTCGATGTGGTTCTGTTGGGTATTGATAAACAGGGGCTGTGGCATATCAACGATGCCGGCAACTACCTGCTCAACGCACAGGATCCTGCCCGCATTGCCCTGCGCCCTTCCACGGTGACTCTGGCGCAGATCCCGGGCCGCGAAGCGCAGCAGCTGATTAACGCCGAAAGCGGCCAACCGCTGGCGGCGATCGATGTGATTTTCCCGATCGTCCACGGCACGCTGGGTGAAGATGGCTCCCTGCAGGGGATGCTGCGCATGGCGAATCTGCCGTTCGTCGGCTCCGATGTGCTGGGCTCTGCGGCCTGTATGGACAAAGACGTGACCAAACGTCTGCTGCGCGACGCCGGGCTCGCCGTCGCCCCGTTTATCACACTCACCCGCGCCAACCGCGCGCAGTTAAGCTTTGCCGATGTCGAAGCGAAGCTTGGCCTGCCGCTGTTCGTTAAGCCGGCTAATCAGGGCTCGTCGGTTGGCGTCAGCAAAGTTAAAAACGAAGAGCAGTACCATCAGGCGGTGGCCCTGGCCTTCGAATTTGACCATAAAGTGGTGGTGGAGCAAGGCATTAAAGGGCGGGAAATTGAGTGTGCGGTGCTGGGTAACGACCACCCGCAGGCCAGCACCTGCGGTGAAATCGTCCTCAACAGCGAGTTTTACGCCTACGACACCAAGTATATCGACGATCAGGGCGCGCAGGTGGTAGTCCCGGCCGCTATCGCCCCTGAGATCAACGACAAAATTCGCGCTATCGCGGTGCAGGCCTACCAGACCCTGGGCTGCAGCGGCATGGCTCGTGTCGACGTGTTCCTCACCGCCGACAACGAGGTGGTGATCAACGAGATCAACACCCTGCCGGGCTTTACCAACATCAGCATGTATCCGAAGCTGTGGCAGGCCAGCGGTCTCGACTACACCAGCCTGATCACCCGCCTGATTGAGCTGGCGCTGGAGCGCCATGCCGCGGACCGGGCGCTGAAAACCTCCATGAACTAAAACGCGTTTTACCCCGCCTGGCAGCGGCGGCCTCAGGCCTCTTCTGCCGGGCGGCGGCGGATCACAAAGCCCGCAATCCAGAAGCTAATGACCCAGGTGATCAGACCGACGGCGTAGGATTGCCACCCCTGAGTTTCAAACCCCAGCAGCCCCACCACGCCATTAAGAATAAAAATCAACCCCAGCGCCACGGCGTAGTAGTGCCAATCGCGGCGAATTTTATCAGTGAGCTTCATGCGGCCTCCAACAGCAAAAAACGCATCTTCGCATAGCCGCCCGCGGCGGTCTGTAGCGATATGGAGAATGTTGCTGGATTACGACGCCGCTCTCCCTTTTGTGCTCCTGTGGCGCGGTTAACACAACGGCGAAAACAGGATTATTCCTGGACGGCAATTACCAGCAATCTGATACTGATGATGGCCCCTGACTGCCAGAATACCTGACATAGAGCTGGAGAAAAAACCAGCAGCGCAGATGTGGGAGGGCCTATGGCTGAATTCAGTTTTTCAAAATCGCTTTTGGGAAATAAAAAAAGGGGCGCGCTGACCGGCAGCCATGTCGCCTACGGGCTGTTCGTGTTGATCTGCTGCTGGGCCGGCGCGCAGATGCTCAGCATGCTGATCCACGCCCCGGGGGTATTTGAACGCCTGATGCAAGCCCAGGACGCCAGCCGTCCGCAAGTCGACATCAGCCTCGCCGTGGGTACCCTCTTTGGTCTGATCCCTTTCCTTATCGGCTGCACGTTCATCGGGGTACTGGCGCTTATCGTGCGCTGGCGTCAGCGCCGTTAACGCCGCGCCATACAGTTTGCCCGCCGCTCATCAACCCGTTTCGCAAACCACGCCGTCGTCAGATTTCGGGTGATTTTTGGACTCTCCAGCTGGATCCCTGGCAACATCTCCCGTGGCAGGGTTTTGCCCGCCTTTTTCTCGGCGAGACGGAAAACCTGCTGATAGAGATCGGTCTTCTCAAACGCCAGGCTGTCGCCCTTTTTCAGCTGACGATGGATCTCGCTGTCGCTCATCCCCAGCTGGCTCGCCAGGCGACGCACCGCCAGCTCGGTGCTGCCCGGCTCCTCGCTGTCGTAGCGGATAAGGTCGCCGTCGAGCGCCAGTTTTACCCCGCTGGCTTTCACCACCGCGTTCTGGAAGGCGGCGTTACGGCTGGCGTACCAGCCGGCGTTGAAGTCGGCAAAGCGGTACAATGGCGCACTATAACTGGCCGGATAGTTCAGCAGATGATAGGTGCCAAACCACAGGCCACCGCGCAGACTGAAGACCTCCTGGCGCACCGTGCCGTTCATTTTCCACGGGTAGCCGGAGGTGTGCTGCTCGGCAAAAGCAATGCTGACCTGCATCGGCCCCCCGGTGTGCACCGGGTTAAGGGAACCGAACAGCTTCTGCCCCATCGGCACCATCCCGATAAAGTCATCAAAAATGGCGCTCAACTGCTTTTCCGTCTTCACATTGTCCAGACGGTCGCTATAGCTTTTACCGTTTGGCGAGGTGATCTTCAGCGCGGTATGGACCAGAAACGGCGGAATGTGCATTTTTTCCGCCCGGCGGTCAATTTCCTGCCAGGCGATTTTATTCAGCCCCGGCACCACCGGATCGGACTGATAGTTAGACTCTTGCTGCGCGACCGCCAGCACCGAGCAGACGTTTTCTTCCGTCGGCGCCAGCTTCTGGCTGTCAAACGCGGTGGCGATGGCTTGCGCCCAGGCCTCCCGATCCTTGACGCTGGCCGGCATTTTCTGCCGCACCACCGACGCCACGTCAACAGGCTTCTCGCCCTCTTTCAGCGCCGGAGCCTGCTGGCTGGTACAGGCGCTCAGCGCCATGGCCGCCAGCAGCGTCAATGAAACGGGAATAATGCGCGATAAACGTGCGGCCATTATGCTTCCTTGTCTTGATTAACGTAATGTCGGGATCGCTTCCTGCAGCGGTTTGCCGTCCAGCTCGCGTTCAAAACTGCGCAGACGTTTGTAGATGGACATCAGTTCCACCAGCGTTGTCCACGAGCTGATCAGGTACTGGAACGAGCCGCGCACCTGGCCGAAGACGTTAGTAATTTGCGTCATCAGCCCGAGGGTAATCGTACCGGCAACGATCGACGGAAACAGCAGGAAAAGGCCGAAAACGTTATCCACCTGCAGATAGAGGATGCGGGCGATATTGAAATACATATAGTGGAAATAGAGACGGAAATAGTTGCGACGCACCGCGCGGAATAGCTCGCGCACCGTCGGCGGCGTGGCGCGAGTTTCATCGTCCTCGCCGTAAACCAGCTCTTTACGATAGGCCGCTTCCACGCGCTGGTTTTTAAACTCCAGGCCCGGCAGCTTAATCCCCACCACCGCCAGCAGGCCGGTACCCATCAGCGACCAGACGATAGCGGCAATCACCAGGCCATACGGTAGATGGCCGACGATAGGCAGGTCGGGAACATGTTCGGAGAGCGTCACCAGCACCGGCAGGAAGGCGATCAGGGTCATCACCGCGTTGATAAAGCTCACGCCCATATCTTCGAGGGTGGAAGCAAAACGCATGGTATCTTCCTGCACACGCTGCGCGGCGCCTTCGATATGGCGCAGATGCTGCCAGTGGGCCATATAGTGCTCGTTCATCGCCGTGCGCCAGCGGAAGACGTAGTGGCTGACGAAGAAGTTGTTCATCACGCCAATAATCACCGCGATGATCGCGATGCCGAGAAAGACGCCGATTTCCTGATAAAACTGGTTGATGCTGACCTTATGCGGGGTGGCCAGCGCGCTCTGGATCAGGTCGTAGAACGGCGCATACCAGGCGTTGATCGCCACCCCGACTTCCACCAGAAACCAGGTGACGAAGATGATGAGCGAGGTGCCGAGAATCGACCAGTACTGCCAGCGGTGCGGGCAGTAGACAAACCAGAACAGCGCGAACACGCCGACGCAAAACAGATAGTAAGCGTAGAACACCAGATAGTTGAGCGACCAGAAGCGCGCCGCGCTGATCGCCACATTTTGCGATGCCCCGGTGACCCGCAGCAGCCAGTCGCCGCCGCCCGCCTGCCAAAAGATCACGGCCAGCAACGACCAGATAAAGGCAGAAATAAAAAACGGCCCCGGTTTGGGGAAAAAAGATTTAAACATCATTGTCTCCTGCTAACTTCTTATCGTTCTGCTATTGCTGTGTACGACGCATACGTCGGCCGCCGCGTGGATGAGCCCTCGCGGGACAGACGAATGATAAGACCGGATATCAACAGCTTAGTTCTGCTGCCATGCGTGCAGAATTGTTTCTGTGGGTTTCACCTGTAAAGGATTGCCAGGAATGGTCAGCGTACGCCACACCTCATTGTAGTGGGCGATAAGCGTCGCGGCCTGCGCGGCGGGGCGGTCGGCGGTGGTGTGGGCATCTTCCGCGATAACAATACCGTACCCGCGGCTGGCGCCATTTTTAATGGTGGTATCGAGGCAGTAATCGGTGGCGCAGCCGCAGATGACGAACTGCTGAATGTCGTGTTCGTCCAGCACCTGCGCCAGCGAGGTGTGATAGAAGGCATCGCAGGCGGTTTTGGTGACATACAGCGCGCCAGCCGGCTGCTCCAGCTCAGGAAGCAGGGCGAAGCCTTCGCTGCCGGCTTCGAGGCCGTCGGCTTCATCATGCTGAATGAAAATAACCTTGTCCGCCGCGCGCACCAGACGATTAATTTGCGCGACGCAGCGCTCGCGCGCCAGACGCGGCGTGGCGAACACGCCGTTTTGCATATCCACGACCATCACTACCCGTTGAGCCGTCATTGTTCTCTCCCACGAACCTTCAGCCAAACGGTCATCATACGCGCCGGCGAAAAAAGCCGGTATCCGAAAGCGTAAAAAAGTCTTTTTTACGCACCGTTACCTTTTTCCTGCAGGAATGTCGTGAATCCCGCTTTGTTCTGCGCCACTTCGTAGTATAAATACCCTCTTCTTTTTATTTATTTAATGGATGATCTCCGTTGAAACGTAGTTTGCTCATTTTTGCTGCGCTGTGCGCGGCGTCGTGGACCTCGGTGCAGGCCGCACAGCCTACCGTTGACCCGGTTTTCGCCTCGGATGTGGTCGATCGTTACGCCAATCATATCTACTACGGCAGCGGCGCCACCGGCATGGCGCTGGTGGTTATCGATGGCAATCAGCGTGTTTTTCGCAGCTTTGGCGAAACCCGCCCGGGGAATAATCAGCACCCGCAGCTCGACTCGGTGATCCGTATCGCCTCCCTCAGCAAACTGATGACCAGCGAGATGCTGGTGAAGCTGCTCGACCAGGGGGTGGTGAAACTCAACGATCCGCTGAGCAAATACGCCCCGCCAGGCGCCCGGGTGCCTGACTGGCAGGGAAAACCAATCACCCTGGTTAACCTCGCGACCCATACCAGCGCCCTGCCGCGCGAGCAGCCTGGCGGCGCCGCTCATCGTCCGGTGTTTGTCTGGCCGACCCGCCAGCAGCGCTGGAACTGGCTCTCTACCGCGACCCTGAAGACCGCGCCGGGCTCGCAGGCGGCCTACTCCAACCTGGCCTTCGATTTACTGGCGGACGCGCTCGCCACCGCCGCCGGCAAACCGTATCCGCAGCTGTTTGAAGAGCAGATCACCCGGCCGCTGGGGATGAAGGACACCACCTTTACCCCGTCACCGGATCAGTGCCAGCGGCTGATGATCCCGGAAAAAGGCGCCAGCCCGTGCAACAACACCCTGGCGGCGATCGGCAGCGGCGGAGTCTACTCGACGCCGGGGGATATGATGCGCTGGATGCAGCAGTTCCTGTCATCCGATTTCTATACCCGCAGCCAGCAGGCCGACCGGATGCAGACGCTGATTTATCAGCGTAACCAGCTGACCCGGGTGATTGGTATGGACGTGCCGGGCCGCGCAGACGCGCTGGGCCTCGGCTGGGTGTATATGAAGCCGAAGAACGGCCATCCGGGGATTATTCAGAAAACCGGCGGCGGCGGCGGGTTTATCACCTATATGGCGATGAATCCGCAGGCTAACGTTGGCGCCTTTGTGGTGGTAACCCGCTCGCCGTTAACCCGCTTCAACAATATGAGCGATGGCATCAACGACCTGGTCAGCGAGCTGAGCGGCGCACAGCCCAACATGCAGACGGCCAGCCAGTAATCCCGGGGAAGGTTTCGCCGATGCGCCATAACGATCGTTTTGGCGAAACATCCCGCTGCCATTTCAGTTACACTATCGTCTTTCATTTCACAAAATCAGGCAAACCATGACAGATTTAATCACTCGCCCCCGCCGCCTGCGTCAATCCGCTGCGCTGCGCGCCCTGTTTGAAGAGACAACACTGAGTTTGAACGACCTGGTGTTGCCGATCTTTGTTGAAGAAGAAATTGATGATTACAAAGCGATAGAGGCCATGCCCGGCGTGATGCGCATTCCGGAAAAATATCTGGCGCGCGAGATCGAACGCATCGCCAACGCCGGGATCCGCTCGGTGATGACCTTTGGTATTTCTCATCACACCGATGCCACCGGCAGCGATACCTGGAATGAAAATGGTCTGGTGGCGCGTATGTCGCGGATTTGTAAGTCCACGGTGCCGGAGATGATCGTCATGTCCGATACCTGCTTCTGCGAATATACCTCCCACGGCCACTGCGGCGTGCTGTGCGACCACGGGGTGGATAACGACGCGACCCTGGAAAACCTTGGCAAACAGGCCGTTGTCGCCGCCGCCGCGGGGGCGGATTTCATCGCTCCTTCCGCCGCGATGGACGGTCAAGTGCAGGCGATTCGCCGCTCGCTGGACGCCGCCGGCTTCACCAATACGGCGATCATGTCCTACTCGACCAAGTTCGCTTCTTCCTTCTACGGTCCGTTCCGCGAAGCGGCCGGTACCGCGCTGAAGGGCGATCGGAAAACCTATCAGATGAGCCCGATGAACCGCCGGGAGGCCATTCGCGAGTCGCTGCTCGATGAAGCCCAGGGCGCCGACTGCCTGATGGTGAAACCGGCTGGCGCCTACCTGGATATTCTGCGCGATATCCGCGAACGCAGCGATCTGCCGCTCGGCGCCTATCAGGTCAGCGGTGAGTACGCGATGATCAAATTTGCTGCCCAGGCGGGCGCTATCGATGAAGAGAAAGTGGTTCTGGAAAGCCTCGGCGCTATCAAACGCGCAGGCGCCGACCTGATCTTCAGCTATTTCGCCCTCGATCTGGCCGAGAAAAAGATCCTCCGTTAAACCCGCCCCTCCCCGGTGGCGCTGCGCTTACCGGGGCTACCAAACCTCATCTCCGGTGCGCTGTATTTATCGCGACCACCACACCGAAGCCCGGATAAGGCGCTTGCGCCGCTATCCGGGGACAGGCGCTAACCAATATCTGTAGCTAAAACTTTGCGCGCCGCTTTCCACCTTCTGCGCCTTCTCCTTGGCGTACCGGATTTCGCCTTCTAACGTGTTAAACCACATCATAAATACCGAATTCCAGGAGATCCTGTGGTGGCTTATCGACGTTATTACATTAAGGGGGGAACCTGGTTCTTCACTGTTAACCTTAAAGACCGTAGAAGCATGCACCTAACTGAAAACATAGAATTATTGCGCTACTCTGTCGCCGTTGTTAAACAACATCGCCCCTTTATTATTGATGCCTGGGTGGTGTTGCCTGAACATCTGCATTGCATCTGGACACTACCTCATAATGATGACGATTTTTCTTCACGCTGGAGAGATATCAAAGGCTGTTTTAGCAGAACGTTAAAACGACAACCCCTCTGGCAACCGCGCTTCTGGGAGCATGCCATACGCGATGAAGATGATTACCGCCGACACGTTGATTACATCCATATCAATCCACTTAAGCATGGCTGGGTCACCCGGGTGATCGATTGGCCATTTTCAACCTTTCATCGCGATGTCCAGCGCGGGCTATATCCCCCAAATTGGGCTGGCGATAGCTTTGATCTTAGCTGCGGTGAACGCCGATAGCCTCTCCCCGGTGGCGCTGACGCTTACCGGGACTACAAATCGGCGCCAACCGTAGCCCGGATAAGGCGCTTGCGCCGCTATCCGGGGAACCTCGCTTGCTGCGACCGAAACTTCACCCAACTGTAATCTGAACGACATCTCCACCTTCTACTGTCTGGGCAGGACGGAGGAGGAGCCACTATGTTTAGTCTCGACAACGTACTCGATGACCTGTGGCCTCAGGCGAGGCCCGCCCCCTGGCAAAAGAAACTGTTAAAAAAGCTATTTTATGAGGAAGAGTTTCAACAATTTGCCGACCGTCACCGCCACCTGAAGGGGCTTGATACGGTCGAACAGGTGCTGGAATACCTCAATATCCGCTGCGCCGTCCCGGCGCACGATCTCGAACAAATCCCCGAATATGGCCCGCTGGTCATTATCGCCAACCACCCCACCGGCACCCTCGACGGCCTGGCGCTCCTGTATGCGGTATCCCGCGTGCGCCGCGATGTCAAAGTGGTCACCAACCGCATGCTCACCCACCTTGAGCCCCTGAGCTCGCTGTTTATCCCGGTAGATAATATTCATGGCCGCACCGCTAAAGCGGCGCTGCAGCAGATGGACCAGCAGCTGCAGGCCGGTGGGGTGCTGATCTTCTTCCCGGCGGGGGAAGTCTCCCGCCTCACCCGTCGCGGCATCCGCGATAAAAAATGGCACTCCGGCTTTATTAAGCTGGCGGCAAAATATCGCGCCCCGCTGCTGCCGGCGTGGATTAACGCCCGCAACAGCGCCCTGTTTTACGCCAGTACGCTGGTCTCCGACAACCTGCCGCTGCTCCTGCTGATGCAGCAGATGTTTCGCCGGCGCAACAGCAGCCTGCCGGTGCGCATCGGCCAGCAGATCCCCTGGTCGAGCTGGTTCGATGCGCAGTCCAGCGCTCGCGAACTTACCGGCCGCTGCTATCAGCACCTTGAACAGCTGCGCAAAGGGCTGCCGGGGCGGTTTAAAACCGAAAGCGCTATCGCCCGTCCGGAAGACCGGGCGCTGCTCAAACGCGAACTGCACAAGGCCGAATGCCTGGGCCGCACCGCCGATGGTAAAGTGATTTACCTCTGGCAGCGCAACGGCCAGGAGGACGCGCCGCTGCTGCGCGAGCTGGGACGCCTGCGGGAAATCGCCTTCCGCGCGGTCGGGGAAGGCAGCGGCAAACGGCGGGATATCGACGGGTATGACGACGACTATCTGCATCTGATCCTGTGGGATGAAGAAGACCTCGAGATCGTCGGCGCTTACCGCTTTATGCCGACGGCCATCCAGCTGGCAAAGCGCGGCCTGGAGGGGATCTACAGTTACAGTCTGTTCCATTACGACGGGCGGATGGACGATGTCCTGCAGCACGGCATTGAGCTGGGGCGCAGCTTTATCCAGCCGCGCTACTGGGGGCGTCGCGGGCTGGACTACCTGTGGTCCGGCATCGGCGCTTATCTGGCGCGCTATCCGCACTATCGCTATCTGTTTGGTCCGGTGTCGATTTCTGGCGGATTGCCGCCCGCCGCCCGCGATCTGCTGGTGGCATTCTACCGGATGTGGTTCCCGGCGACGCATCCGCTGGCGGAGTCGCGTCGCCCTTATCCGGCGTCGCTGCCCGACGTGCTGGCGCAGTTTGGCGGGGAGGATTACAACGACGACCTGGCCCGGCTGAAGTCCCTGCTCGGCAACCTCGGCTGCGCGATCCCCCCGCTGTATAAGCAGTACTCGGAAGTGTGCGAGCCGGGCGGCGTGCAGTTTATCGATTTCGGCAGCGACCCGGATTTCAACAACTGCGTGGATGGTCTGGTGCTGGTGGATTTGACCTATCTGAAAGCGAACCGCTATCAGCGCTATATTGGCGCGCATCTGGGTGCGCAAAAATCGGCATAAACGCTTTTTCCCGGCTTGCGGCGCGTTGCGCCTTAGCCGGGCTACCGTTTCCGACGGTTCGGTAGCCCGGAAAAGGCGCGTCAGGCGACGCCTCCGGGAAGCAGCGGGCAATGCAGCATCCGCTTTTCTCCGCGGCTCGCGGCTGATGCCTTAACCGGCTACAAGCCTTACCCCGCCCGGTAATACGGCTTATCGCCGAGGATCGTCGCCCGGTGCATGATCCGCCGCTGCGGCAGATAGTCGGCGTTGGCGTAATGCTGGGTCACCCGGTTATCCCAGATAGCGACATCGTTCGGCTGCCAGCGCCAGCGCACCTGAAACTCCGGTTTAGTGACATGAGCAAACAGGAAGTTCAGCAGCGCTGCGCTCTCTTTCTCACTCACCTCGACAATTCGCGTGGTAAACCCTTCATTAACGAACAGCGCCTGCTTGCCGGTCACCGGGTGGGTACGTACCACCGGATGCAGTAGCGGCGGATGCTTCGCCACCGCTTCCTGCCAGCGCCGATGCTCGGCTTCGGTCTTGTTGTACTTATACTCCTGGAACGATTTGCGGAAATCGTGTTCGGCATGCAGGCCGCTCAGCAGCTGCCGGAAGGGTTCTGACAGCGCTTCCCAGGCGGCGATGCCGCTGGTCCACAGGGTGTCCCCGCCGGTTGTCGGCAGCTCTTTCGCCGCCAGAATGGCGCCGGCGGGCGGCGTGTCGATAAAGGTGACATCGGTATGCCAGTTGTCATTATCCGGCGGATTATCGTTGTGGGTATCGAGGACGATAATCTCCTCCACCCCTGGGGCGTGAGGGTAGACCGGATGGATATGCAGGTCGCCAAAACGCAGCGCCAGATCGCGCTGTTGCGCCGGGGTGATATTCTGCTCGCGCAGGAATACCACCTGATGACGCAGCACCGCGTGATACAGCTGTTCAAACTGGTTGTCGCTCAGCGGACGGGTTAAATCTGCCCCGCTCACCTGCGCGCCAATATACGGCCCCAGCGGGGTAATGCTCAGACGTTCACTCATTGTACTTCTCCATGCCAGGGCGTCAGGCGCCGCTGCAGCGCGCGCAGACCCAGTTCCAGTAAAAAGGCGATAATGGCAATCACCGCGATCCCCGCCAGCACCACATCGGTGGCGAGAAACTCGCCGGCAGACTGCACCATAAATCCTAATCCGCGGGTGGCGGCGATCAGCTCAGCGGCCACCAGCGTTGACCAGCCCACCCCGAGACCAATGCGCAGCCCGGTGAGGATCTCCGGCAGCGCGCCGGGCAGGATCACCAGCCACAGCACCTGCGCCCGGCTGGCGCCCAGCGAACGGGCGGCGCGAATCCGCACCTGCTGCGCGCTTTTTACCCCTGCCAGCGCCGACATGGCTACCGGCGCGAAAATCGCCAGGTAGATCAGCAGGATCTTCGAGGTTTCACCGATGCCAAACCAGATCACCATCAGCGGTAAGTAGGCCAGCGGCGGCACCGGACGATAGAGTTCGATCAGCGGGTCGAGGATCCCGCGCACCGTCGAGTTGAGCCCCATGGCGATCCCCACCGGTACGCCAATAAGCACTGCCGCCAGCAGGGCGATAACGATCCGCGTCAGGCTCGCCGCCAGGTGCTGCCAGAGCGTCGCATCCATAAAGCCCTGCGGCCCGGCGATGGTGATAAGCTTCTGCAGCACCTGGCCCGGCGGCGGCAGAAACAGCGGGCTAATCAGCTGCAACGCCGCGACCGCCCACCAGACGGCCAGCAGCACCGCCAGGGTCGCCACGCTGAGGGTGAGCTCACGGGAGAGCGGCCAGCGCCACTTCAGCGTCGACTGACGCGGTTTGTCGTTCAGTACCACGCTCATGAGAAAGCCTCCCGTTGGTCAAACACCCGGCTCAGAATGTATTCCCGCTGTTCAATAAAGCGCGGGTCGGATTTGATGCTGCGGCAGGATTCGCCCGCGACAAAGCGACGGCTGAAATCAAGCGGCAGCCTCTCCACCACTCGTCCCGGCCCCGGCGACAGCAGCACCAGCTCGGTCGCCATGAAGATGGCCTCTTCAATATCATGGGTGATCAGCAGCACCTGTTTGCCGGTCTCATGCCACAGTTTCAGCAGCAGCGTCTGCATCTGCTCGCGGGTAAAGGCGTCAAGCGCGCCGAAGGGCTCGTCCAGCAGCAACAGCTGCGGATTCGCCGCCAGCGCCCGGGCGATGCCCACCCGCTGGCGTTGACCGCCGGACAGTTGCCAGATAAAGCGCTTTTCCGCCCCTTCGAGCCCCACCTTCTTCAGCATCTGCGCCGCCGCTTGCCGGCGCTGCGCTTTATCCACGCCCGCCAGCTGGAGGCCCAGCGCCACGTTATCCTGCACATTGCGCCACGGCAGCAGACCTTCATTCTGGAAGACCACCCCGCGCTCTGCGCCCGGCCCGGTCACCCGCTGACCTTCGAGGGTGATGCTGCCGTGCTGATAGGGCACGAATCCGGCAATCAGGTTCAGCAGGGTAGTTTTACCGCAGCCCGAAGGCCCCAGCACCACCAACAGCTCCCCACTCTCCAGCGTCAGGTTGATATCCGCCAGCGCCGGTTTACCGCCGTAGTCAGCGGAAAGATGCGAGATTTGCAGCATCGCCGCCTCCTTTACTTCACAAAGCGGTCAGTAACGTACTGACGATAATCGGTTCCCGCCGCAGGCACTTTGCCCTGCTCTTTCAGGAAGCGCGCGGTATCGACGATGGCCTGATTGACCGGCCCGTTCAGCGCCTGCGCCTGCTCAGCGGCGGTGAGATAGGTATTGCCCTTCACCAGCCCGGGGACATCGGCTTCCGGCACGCCGCTCAGGCGCGCCAGCTTGCTGATGTTGTCCGGCTGTTTTAGCCATGCCTCCGGGTTGGCGATGTAGGGCTGCTGGGCGTCGATGGCGCTTTTAGCAAACGCTTTGACGATCTCCGGATGCTGCTCGGCGAAGTCCTTACGGACCACCCAGACGTCAAGGGTCGGCGCGCCCCACTCCCCAACCTGAGAAGAATCGGTCAGCACCTTGCCCTCTTTTTCCAGTTCGTTAACCGCTGGCGCCCAGACGTAAGCGCCATCGATATCCCCGCGCTGCCAGGCGGCGATAATCGCCGGCGGCTGCAGGTTAATAATCTGTACCTGGCCCGGCTTGATGCCCCAGTGTTTGAGCGCCGACAGCAGGCTGTAGTGGGTGGTGGAGATAAACGGCACGGCGATGCGCTTGCCGATCAGATCTTCCGGTTTGGTAATGCTTTTCTTCACCACCAGCGCTTCGGAGTTGCCGAGCTTTGAGGCAAGCAGGAACACTTCAATCGGCACCTGCTGGCTGGCGGCCACCGCCAACGGGCTGGAGCCAATATTACCGATCTGCACATCGCCGGAGGCCAGGGCGCGTACCACGCTGGCGCCGCTGTCAAATTTCCGCCAGTCGACGGTCGCCCCGCTGGTTTTGGCGAAGGTGTTGTCCGCCTGGGCGACTTTCGCCGGCTCAGCGGAGGTTTGATACGCCACGGTAACGTTGACCGCCTGCGCCTGGAAGGCGGCGACAGCCAGCGCCGCCAGAAGAGTAATTCGCGATGTGAATGCCATAATGTCTGCTTCCCCTGAGTTGTTATAGGTGCAGTATTTCCGGCATCAGGATGGAGATGAAGTAATTAAAAATTCTGGCTAATAGCGAATCGTTTTTAGAACAAAAGCGGGAAAGGATAGTTGGTTTTGTGCGGTGAGTTAGTGGCAGATGGTTGGCGCCGGGCGGCGGCTACGCCTTACCCAGCATCCGGTTCGCGCAATATGTAGGCCGGGTAAGCGCAGCGCCACCCGGCAAAAATTTAGCGCTTCGCGTTAAGCGCAGCGATGTCCTTCGGCGTGGTGCGGCAGCAGCCGCCGATCAGCTTCGCCCCGGCCGCCAGCCACTGCGGCAGATAATCCGCCAGGCTGGCGCAGGCTTCGCCATGATGGTGCCAGGTCTTGCTCACCGCATCATAATGTTCGCCGGAGTTAGGATAGACCACCAGCGGCAGGGCCGTCAGGCTGTGCAAATGCGCCAGCGCCGCGGGCGTATTTTCCAGCGCGATACAGTTGATCCCCACCGCCACCACCTGCGGGTTATCCGCCAGGGCGGCCATCACCTCGCGCAGCGGCGTGCCGTCGCTGAGATGTTCGGCGTCGCGCAGCGTGAAGGAGTACCAGGCGCGGGCGCGGGGATACTCCTGCAGCAGGGCCGCCAGGGCCTGGATCTCAGCGAATGACGGCAGGGTTTCACAGGCCAGCAGGTCGGCGCCGGCATCCAGCAGCGCTTCGACGCGCGGGCGGTGGAAGGCCTGGAACTCTGCCGCGCTGCGCTGATAATCGCCGCGATACTCCGAGCCGTCGGCGAGAAACGCGCCATACGGCCCCACCGAACCGGCCACCAGCAGCATACCGGCCTGCGGGTTCTCGGCGAGGTACGCCTCGCGCGCTTTGCGCGCCAGCTCGACGCTTTTGCCGATTAGCGCCCGGGACTGCGCCTCATCCAGCCCGCGCGCGGCAAAGCCCGCCGGAGTGGCCTGATAGCTGGCGGTGATCGCCACCTGCGCCCCGGCGCGAAAGTAGTCGAGATGCACATCGCGGATCAGCTGCGGGTTCTCCAGCAGCACTTTCGCCGACCACAGGCTGTCGGCCAGATCGCAGCCGCGGGCCTCCAGCTCGGTGGCCATGGCGCCGTCCAGCAGCACGAAAGGCTGGGCGGCAAGCAGGGCGGTAAACGGATTAGTCTGCGACATGTTGGGGCTCCTGAGTCATATTCCGTGAACGAGTAAGATACCAGGCACCATAGCACAGGGCCACAAAGGGGATCCCGCACCACAGCGCAATTCTCTGGCTCGGGTCAAAAGCGAGGCCCACGCAGGCCACCAGGCACAGCACAAAGCCCAGAACGGGCACTACCGGATACCAGGGAGCGCGATACTGCAGATCGCTCAGCGCCTTACCCTGCAGCAGATGGCGGCGGCGGAACATAAAGTGCGAGGCGCAGATGCTCAACCACACTGCCACCACCGCAAAACCGGAGATCGCCGACAGCGCGACAAACACCGTATCTGGCGCCACCACGCTGGAGAACAGCGCCAGCACGCCGCCCAGCATACTCACCGACAGGGCGGTCACCGGCACGCCCCGTTTATTGACTTTGGCAAAGCAGGCCGGCAGCGTCTTCTCGTTCGACAGCGACCAGAGCATCCGCCCCGAAGCGTACAGGCCGGAGTTAGCCGCCGACAGGATCGCCGTCAGGATCACGAAGTTGAACATGTCCGCCGCATAAGGGATGCCCACCTTCTCAAACACCAGCACGAAGGGGCTTTTCTCCACTCCCGCCTGCTGCATCGGGATCAGCGCCGCCAGCACAAACACGGTGCCGATAAAGAAAATAATCAGCCGGGCGATGGTGGTGCGGATGGCAACCGGAATAACCTTATGCGGGTTTTCCGTCTCTCCGGCGGCAATGCCGATAAGCTCCGTCCCGGAGAAGGCGAAGTTCACCGCCACCATGGTCATCAGGATCGGCAGGCCGCCGTGCGGGAACCAGCCTTCGGCGGTGATATTGCGCAGGCCCGGCGCCGGGGAGCCATCCTGCATCGGAATGATGCCGAAAATGGCCGCGCCGCCGAGAATAATAAACGCGACGATGGTGATCACTTTCACCAGCGAGAACCAGAACTCGCCTTCGGCGAAGAAGCGCGTCGAAATGATGTTAAGGCCGAAGATCACTGCGCAGAACACCACGCACCAGATCCAGACCGGCACCTGCGGGAACCAGTACTGCATGCAGAATCCCGCCGCGGTGAAGCTCGACCCCAGCGCCACCGTCCACGTTAGCCAGTAGAGCCACGCCACGGTATAGCCCGTCGCCGGGCCAAGATAGCGCGCCGCGTAAACGTGGAAGGCGCCGGTCTCTGGCATCGCCACCGACAGTTCGCCAAGGCACTGCATCACCAGCCAGACCACCAGGGCGCCAATCAGATACGCCAGCAGCGTCCCGGCCGCGCCGGTGGTGGAGATGATATAGCCGGTATTAAAGAATAAGCCGGTGCCAATCACGCCGCCGAGCGACAGCATGATCAGATGGCGTGTTTTCATGGTGCGCTTCAGCTGCCCACCTTGTTGTTGTGTTGTGCTTTGCATTTTATTTTCTCACGCCAGCCCGCTTGCCCGGGTCATGCTGCGTATAAACGTATAGACATCTAAACATCCAAAAGAAGAAGTGTTATACCGTGCCGCCGCTGAAAAAGCAAAGCCGCTGCACCAGGGTGCGCGCCGACAGCGTGCAGCCTGCCCCATTTTTGCGCAGCGCCAGCGGGCGCGCCACGGAATGACGCCTTATCGCGGCAGACAACGTTCTGGCACTCTCTTTGCAGCCTGTCGTTCAGCACCTTTCTATCTGGCGAGGCAATACGTATGACAGAGCACACCACCACCTTAAAAAGAACGCTCGGCAGTTTTCGTTTATGGGGGATCGCCGTCGGACTGGTGATATCCGGGGAGTACTTCGGCTGGAGCTACGGCTGGTCGCAGGCGGGCACGATGGGGTTTATGGTCGTCGCCCTGGCGGTCGCCGCCATGTACTGCGCCTTTATTTTCAGCTTTACCGAGCTGACCACCGCCATCCCGCACGCTGGCGGCCCTTTCGCCTACGCCTACCGCGCCTTCGGGCCCACCGGCGGCTTTATCGCTGGTTTTGCCACCCTGATTGAATTCGTCTTCGCCCCGCCGGCCATCGCCATGGCCATCGGGGCCTACCTCAACGTGCAGTTTCCGGCGCTGGATCCGAAATGGGTCGCCTGCGGCGCCTACGTGATCTTTATGACGCTCAATATTCTCGGCGTCGGCATCGCCGCCACCTTCGAGCTGATCGTCACCCTGCTGGCCATCTTCGAGCTGCTGGTGTTCATGGGCGTGGTCGCCCCCGGCTTCTCCTGGAGCCACTTCACCACTAACGGCTGGGCGGGCGCGGACAGCTTCAGCGGCCTGGCGCTGCCGGGGATGTTCGCCGCCATTCCGTTCGCCATCTGGTTCTTCCTCGCCATTGAGGGGGCCTCCATGGCGGCCGAAGAGGCCAAAGATCCGCAGCGCACCATTCCCCGCGCCCTGGGCGGCGGCATTCTGACGCTGACGGTGCTGGCGATCGGCGTGATGGTCTTCGCCGGCGGCGTCGGCGACTGGCGCGCGCTGTCCAATATTAACGATCCGCTGCCCCAGGCGATGAAGACGGTAGTGGGCAATGGCAGCGGCTGGCTGCATATGCTGGTGTGGCTGGGGCTGTTTGGCCTCGTCGCCTCCTTCCACGGCATCATTATGGGCTACTCGCGGCAGATCTACTCCCTCGCCCGCGCCGGCTATCTGCCCGCCGGGCTGGCCTCCCTCAACCGCCGCACCCGCACCCCGCATCTGGCGATCCTCGCCGGGGGCGTGGTGGGGATCGCCGCGATCTTCTCCGACTCGCTGATCACCATCAGCGGCATGCCGCTAACCGCCTGCATCGTCACCATGTCGGTATTTGGGGCTATTGTTATGTATATCACTTCCATGGCGGCGCTGTTCAAACTGCGCCGTAGCGAGCCGAAGCTGATCCGTCCGTTCCGCGCCCCGCTCTACCCGCTGGCGCCGGCCTTTGCCCTCGGCATGGCGGTGCTCTGCCTGGTGGCGATGGTCTGGTATAACCTGCTGTTGGCGCTGATTTTCGCGGCGATGATGCTCGGCGGCTACCTGTGGTTCCGCAAAACCGCAGCGGCCCGTGAACGGGCGCCAGTGGATCCTCAACTGCGCACGGTCTCCTGAGGAGGCGGCATGTATAAAACCACGCTATCGGGCCAGGTATGGCGCTTTGATAGTCTGAAAACGCTGATGGCGAAAGCGTCGCCGGCCCGCTCCGGCGACGCCCTCGCAGGGATTATCGCCACCTCAGCCGAAGAGCGGATGGCGGCGAAAATGGCCCTCGCCGAGGTGCCGCTGACCGACATTCTCGACAACCCGCTTATCCCTTACGAGCAGGACGAAGTGACTCGCCTGATCCTCGACACCCATGATGCGCAGGGCTTTGCCGCCCTGCGTCACCTGACGGTCGGCGATTTTCGCGACTGGCTGCTGGATGATGCTACCGATACCGCCACGCTGCAGCGGGTCGCCCGCGCCATCACCCCGGAGATGGCGGCGGCGGTCAGTAAGCTGATGCGCAATCAGGATCTGATCCTTGCCGCCAGCAAATGCCAGGTGGTGACGCGCTTTCGCAACACCATCGGCCTGCCCGGCCACCTCAGCGTACGCCTGCAGCCCAACCATCCTACCGACGACCTGAAAGGCATCGCCGCCAGTATGCTCGACGGGCTGCTGTACGGCGCCGGGGACGCGGTGATTGGCATCAACCCGGCCAGCGACAGCTTACCGGTGCTGGCGCAGCTGAACATCATGCTGGACGATATTATTCAGCGCTTCGCCATCCCCACCCAGTCCTGCATTCTGACCCATGTGACCAATACGCTGCAGCTGATTGAGCGCGGCGCGCCGGTGGATCTGGTGTTCCAGTCGGTGGCCGGTACCGAAGCGGCCAACAGCGGCTTCGGCATCAATCTTGCCATGCTGCAGGAGGCCCGCGAGGCGGCCCTGAGCCTCAGGCGCGGTACCCTCGGCAGCAATGTGATGTATTTTGAGACCGGCCAGGGAAGCTGCCTGTCGGCCAACGCCCACCACGGCGTCGATCAGCAAACCTGTGAGGCGCGGGCCTACGCCGTCGCCCGCCACTTTGAACCGCTGCTGGTCAATACGGTGGTCGGCTTTATTGGTCCGGAGTATCTCTACGACGGCAAGCAGATTATTCGCGCCGGGCTGGAGGATCATTTTTGCGGCAAGCTGATGGGCCTGCCGATCGGCTGCGACGTCTGCTATACCAACCACGCGGAAGCGGATCAGGATGATATGGACACCCTGCTGACCTTGCTGTGCGCCGCCGGGCTCACCTTCCTGATAGGCGTGCCCGGAGCGGACGATATCATGCTCAATTACCAGAGCACCTCGTTCCATGACGCGCTGTACGCCCGTCGTCTGCTGGGCTTAAAGCATGCCCCGGAGTTCGCCGACTGGCTGGCGAAGATGCAGATTATCGATCCGCACGGCGCGCTGCGGCTCACCGACGCCCGCCATCCGCTGCTGTCCGTCCTGCCGCAAGGAGCCTCCGTATGAACCGTCCCGATGCCTGGAACCCGCTGCGTGAATTTACCGATGCGCGGATCGCCCTGGGGCGCAGCGGCGCCAGTCTGCCGACCCGCGAAGTCCTCAACTTTGGTCTGGCCCATGCCAGAGCGCGGGATGCCATTCATCAGCCGTTCGCCAGCCAACAATTGGTGGCGCCGCTGGCGGCGCTCGGCCTCGAGGCCCTGACGGTGCACAGCGCCGCGCCGGACCGTCATACCTATCTGCGGCGCCCGGATCTCGGGCGGCAGCTCGCCGATGAGAGTCGCGCCGACCTCGCCGCCAGCGGCGTCCGCCCCGCCGACCTGCTGCTGGTGATCGGCGACGGCCTCTCTTCCTGGGCGGTAGAGCGCCAGGCGGTGCCGTTGATCCGCGCCCTGCTGCCCTATCTGCAGACGCTGGGTATTGGCCTGGCGCCGGTGGTGCTGGCGCATCAGTCGCGGGTGGCGCTGGGAGATGATATTGGCGAAACCCTGAAAGCCCGCGCGGTGGCGATCCTGATTGGCGAACGACCGGGTCTCTCCTCGCCGGACAGCCTCGGCGTCTACCTCACCTGGCAGCCCCATCGTCAGCGCCTGGAGTCTGAGCGCAACTGTATCTCCAATATTCGGCCGGAGGGATTAAGCCATGACGCCGCCGCCTTTAAACTGGCCTGGCTGCTGGAGCAGGCTTTTTTGCGCCGGCTTACCGGGGTGGGCCTGAAAGATGAAAGCGATAATCCGGCGCTGCATGGTAAAATAAAACCGTTGCCCCCTTTAAAATAATAAGTCACGCGAGCAGCAGAATAGATTTTTAATATTATCTTGTGCACCTGACTTTATATTCCGCCGCGTGCTGAAATTGCCCGGCGGCGCTTCGCTGGCACGGGTCTACGGAAGCCGTGCCAGCGGTTTATATGGCGTATTTTTCAGGCCGGGTAAGGCGCCAGTCGCCCCCCGGCAAAATGCTTTCACCGTACCAAAAACCGTGTTGTCGCCAGCCTTATGCCCTTCCCTGCAGGTAATAAGAATATTGCATGAGTAAAAACGAAACGGACGTTGTAAGGTAAATCAGCGCATTAAAAATACCCGTCATACTTCAAGTTGCATGTGCGTTGGCTGCGTTCTCTCCCCCAGTCACTTACTTCTGTAAGCGTCTGGGGACTCGCTTACTTGCCGCCTTCATGCGACTCGAATTATTTAGGGTATATATCTCGTTATCTATTCAACATAACAGCCAATAATTCGCCGGATACGCTGGCGCATTATTCCTCAATGTTATGCAGTCATTGATGGTTAAAGATAAATAATCGACCGACGGAGAAATACCAATGAAATCGTTTTCCGGGAAAGCGTCTTTAATGGCCACGCTGGTTGCCGCGCTGGTCGGCGCCAGCAGCGCGCAGGCAGCGGAAATTAAAATCGGGGTGGTATTACCCCTGAGCGGCGCCCTCAGCGGCTATGGCCAGCCGTCGCAGAAAGGGCTGGACATTATTCAGGCCATCACCCCAACGTTAAAAAATGGCGATACCATCAAGCTTATCGTTATCGATGATAAAAGCGACAAAGTCGAAGCGGCCAACGCCATGCAGCGCCTGGTCTCCAGCGATAAAGTGGATGCCGTGATCGGGGAAGTCACCTCCTCCAACACCCTGGCGATGACCAAAATCGCCGACGACAGCAAAACGCCGCTGGTCTCCTCCACCGCCACCAACGACCGCGTCACCCGCAACCATCCCTACGTCAGCCGGGTCTGCTTCTCGGACAGCTTCCAGGGGGTGGTCGGGGCCAATCTGGCCTCCCGCGATCTGAAAGCCAAAACCGCCGCCATCGTGTTTGACAGCAGCAACGACTACTCCGTCGGCCTGGCGAAAGCGTTCCGCACCCAGTTCCTGAAAAACGGCGGCACCATTCCCATCGAGGTCCAGGCCCCGGGCGGCAGCAAGGACTTTAAAGCCCAGCTGGCGAGCGTCAAGGCGAAGAATGTCGACATGATTTACATGCCGATCTACTACACCGAAGGGGCGCTGATTGCCGTGCAGTCTAAACAACTGGGGCTCAACAAACCGGTGGTGGGCGGCGACGGTCTGGCCGCGGATCAGGTCTTCTTCGATGTCGGTAAAGACGCGGTCAACGGCTATATGACCACCGATTATTACTCGCCGAACGCCAAAGAGCAGACCCCGGCGGGGGAAACCTTCATCAAAGCCTGGGAAGCCAAATACCAGCAGCCGACCCATACCTGGGGCGCAATGGCGGCGGACGCCTATAACGTCATCGTCAACGCCATGAACCAGTGCAGCGATCCCCACGATCGGGTCTGCGTAAATGAAAAAATCCGCGCCACCAAAGATTTCCAGGGGGTGACCGGCACGCTGACGTTACAGAACGGCGACGCCATTCGCAGCGCGGTCATCAACGAAGTGAAAGATGGCAAGCTGGCGTTTCGTACCGTGGTTAACCCTTAAGTTGTGACGAGGCTACAAAATGGACGGCGCCATTTTTCTCCAGCAAGTGGTCAATGGAATGAGTCTTGGGGGCATGTACGCCCTGATTGCCATCGGTTATACGATGGTTTATGGCGTGCTGCGGCTGATCAACTTCGCCCATGCGGACGTGATGATGGTCGGCGCGTTTAGTACGCTGTTTTTATTTTCTTCGGTTGGGCTACCCTTCGGGGTAGCCGTTTTCCTGACCCTCGGGCTGTGCGGCCTGTTTGGTATGCTGATTGACCGGGTCGCCTATCGTCCGCTGCGTCAGGCCTCGAAAATCTCCATGCTGATCACCGCCATCGGCGTCAGCTTCTTTCTCGAAAACCTGTTTAACGTACTGTTTGGCGGCAGCTCGCGCTTCTTCTCCGCCCCTGACTTTTTCAACCAGACCCGGGCCTTCGGCAGCGTCATCATTACCAACGTGGCGTGGATTGTGCCGCTGATCACCGTCCTGCTGCTGCTGGCGATCCTCTGGCTGCTGTACCGCACCCGCTATGGGATGGCGATCCGCGCGGTGGCCTTTGACGTCAACACCGTGCGCCTGATGGGCATTGACGCCAACCGGATCATCTCCCTGGTCTTCGCCCTCGGCAGTAGTCTCGCGGCGCTCGGCGGCGTGTTCTACTCCATCAGCTACCCGACGATCGATCCCCTGATGGGCGTGCTTATCGGCCTGAAGGCCTTCGCCGCCGCCGTGCTGGGCGGGATCGGCAGCGTCACCGGCGCGGTGCTGGGCGGCTTTATCCTCGGTTTTACCGAGGTGGTCGCCGTGGCGATCTTCCCCGAACTGGGCGGCTATAAAGACGCTTTCGCCTTCCTGTTCTTGATTCTGGTCCTCTTGTTCCGCCCGGTCGGCATTATGGGCGACGAACGTCTGGAAAGGAGCCGTTTCTGATGCTCAACGCGACGACGACCGCCGGGGCGCAGCTGCGCAACCTGGCCATTATTGTCATCTGTATCGCGCTGCTGGCCGGAATCAACGTGGTTTTCAATGACTACATTGTTCGTGTCATCAGCACCATTTTTATCTTTATGATCCTCGCGGTCAGCTACAACCTGATCAACGGCGTGACCGGCCAGCTGTCGCTGGAGCCGAACGGCTTCGTGGCGGTGGGCGCCTACGTGACCGCCCTGCTGATCCTCTCCAGCGACAGCAAGGTAGACATGTTTGAAATGGCCGCCCCCAGCCCGTGGATCCTCAGCCTGCACGCGGGCTTCCTCCCTGCCCTGCTGATAAGCGGCCTGTGCGCGGCGGCGCTGGCGGTGTGCCTCGCCGTGCCGGTCTTCCGGGTACGTGGCGACTACCTGGCCATTGTCACCCTCGGCTTTGGGTTTATCATCAAGATCCTCGCCATTAACAACCCGCAAATCACCAACGGCGCCATCGGGCTGAACGATATTCCGCAGCAGCCGCATCTCCTGTTCTGGTGCGGGCTGTTCGCCCTGCTGGCCACCGGCATGATCCTCCAGCTGGTGTGGTCGAAGTATGGCCGGATGATGAAAGCTATTCGCGACGATGAAGATGCGGCGATCGCCATGGGGGTCAACACCTTCCGCATTAAAACCTGCGCCTTCGCCACCAGCGCCTTCTTCGAAGGGATCGGCGGCGGTCTGCTGGCTTCCCTGCTGACCACCATTTCCCCGGGGCTGTTCGACTTTATGCTCACCTTCCAGCTGCTGATTATTATCGTCCTCGGCGGGCTCGGCAGCACCACCGGCGCCCTGCTCGGCACCGTGCTGGTGGTCGGCAGCGGCGAGTGGCTGCGCTTCCTCGATCAGCCGCTGCAGTTCTTCGGTCACGATCTCGGCGCGTACCCGGGCCTGCGAATGGTGGTCTTCTCCCTGCTGTTGCTGATCATCATGCTCTTCGCCCGCGAGGGGCTGTTGGGGAAAAAAGAGATTTGGCAGACCGGAAGAAGGAGCGGCGGCTATGGCGGAAAATAACGTTATCCTGCAGGTGCAGGACGTCACCATGCAGTTCGGCGGCCTGCGGGCCATCGACAACGTCAGCTTCCATGTTGACGAGGCGGAGATCTTTGGCCTTATCGGCCCTAACGGCGCGGGCAAAACAACCCTGTTTAACGTCATTACCGCCAACTATAAACCCACCAGCGGCAGCGTCACCCTGGCGGGCACGTCGCTGAAGGGGCTGAAGCCCAACCAGGTGGTAAACGCCGGGATCGCCCGCACCTTCCAGAATATCCGCCTGTTTAACTCCATGACGGTGCTGGAGAACGTGATGGTCGGGCTCGACCGCGCCAGCCGCTACTCGCTGCTGGAGGCGGCCCTGCATATTGGTCGCTACTTTCCGGCCGAGCGGGCGGCGAAAGCCAAAGCGATGGCCATCCTGGAGGATATCGGCATCGCCCACTTCGCCCATATGCAGGCCACAAACCTAAGCTATGGCAACCAGCGCAAAGTGGAGATCGCCCGCGCGCTGGCCACCGCGCCGAAGCTGCTCCTGCTCGATGAGCCGGCCGCCGGGATGAACCCGAAGGAGACCGAGGATCTGGCGGAGCTGATCTTCCGCATGCGCCATGACTATCAGCTAAGCGTCCTGTTAATCGAGCACGATATGCCCTTCGTCAACCGCCTGTGCGAGCGGGTGATGGTTCTGGAGTACGGTAAGCCGTTGTTCAGCGGCCTGATGGCCGAGGCGATCCAGCATCCGGACGTCATTTCCGCTTATCTGGGAGAAGCCAATTATGCTTAACGCCCGGGAACTGAAGGTCTTTTACGGCGTGATCCAGGGTCTGAAGGGCGTCGATATCGACGTCTATGACCGGGAAATCGTCACCCTGATCGGCAGCAATGGCGCCGGTAAAACCTCCACCCTGAACGGGATCGTCAACCTGGTGCGCTCCAGTGGGCGCGTCAGCTTCCTCAACGACGATATCTCACGCAGCCAGACCCACCAGATCGTGCGTCGCGGGCTGGCGCTGGTGCCGGAGGGACGGCGCGTCTTTACCAACCTGACCATCGAAGAGAACCTGCGCATGGGCGCTTACAATAATCTCGCCGGCTACGCCCGCCTGCGCGATCGCATGTACGCCCTCTTTCCGCGGCTCAAGGAGCGGCGCCATCAGATGGCGGGCACCATGAGCGGCGGCGAGCAGCAGATGCTGGCCATCGCCCGGGCGCTGATGAGCGAGCCGGTGTTATTGATGCTGGATGAACCGAGCCTCGGGCTGGCGCCGAAAATTGTCGGCGAGCTGTTCGGCATCATTAAGCAACTGCGCGAAGAGAATATGACGGTGCTGCTGGTGGAGCAGAATGCGACGGCCGCGCTGGCGATCGCCGATCGGGCGTATGTCCTGGAGAATGGCCGGATCACCTTGTCAGGCGCGGCGCGGGAGATGCTGACTAATCCGGAAATTAAGCGGATGTATCTGGGGGGATAGGCATGGTCAAAACTGCCTGGGCTGCGGCGGCGCCTCCTGCAAGGCCGCAACCTCAGGCAGTCTCTTGCTACACAAAGCACACCTCGTTCCAGTAGGCTTCTCGCGTCCTGCGTCGCTCAGTATGTCTTATCATGACGGAACCACCGGGTTTCCACGTTGCCAATGTCCACGCCGTAGAGGCTGGCTACCGGCAGGATCGCCTCCATGACGCGCTGGGTATCCTGCTGTCCGGCTTCACCGTTGGACAAAAAAGCCAGCCAGCCCGTTAACCGTTGCCATAATGCCACTTTCGTTTTCTCCTCTGTCGGGAAGCGAATCGCCTGGGTCTATTTCAACCACAGTTGGCCGGGCGCGGGAAATATTAATTCCGAATTTGCAATCCTGGCTGGCGCATATTACCCCCGGTCCTATCACCCTCTCCCTGGCCCTCTCCCTGAGGGAGAGGGGACCGCCCGGCAGTCGTTGCCGTCCTGGTAAAAGCCAGCGGCGCATAAAGAATACCCATAGGTTTGTTAAGTTCTTTTTGGTTATAGATAAGAATTTTTTCTTCTTTGCCGCCGACGGGCAATTTGTGGGAGCGTGATGTCCACAAAACAAAACAGGGATTCAGGGGAAAAACTATGCGCAATAAAACCACAAAAATCGCACTGGCGCTGGGTATGCTGCTGCTCGCCTCGCAGGCACAGGCGGACCAGCTGGCTGACATCAAAGCCGCCGGCGTCGTAAAAGTCGCCACCTTCGACGCCAACCCGCCGTTCGGCTCCGTGGACGCCAAAACCCACCATATCGTCGGCTACGACGTTGACTTTGCCCAGGCGCTGGCGAAAGCGCTCGGCGTCAAACTCGAGCTGGTGGCCACCAACCCAGCCAACCGTATTCCGCTGCTGCAGTCCGGCAAAGCCGACCTGATCGTCGCCGACATTACCATCACCCCGGAGCGGGCCCAGGTTATTGATTTCTCAACGCCGTATTTCGTCACCGGCCAGCAGTTCCTCGTGCCGGCCGGCTCTCCGGATAAGCTCGATGAGTACAGCAAAGCGCGCATCGGCGCGGTGAAAGGCACCACCGGCGAACAGGCCCTGCACCAGCGTTTCCCGCAGGCTCGCGTCCTCTCCTATGACGATATTCCGCTGGCCCTGACCGCCCTGCGCAACGGCAACGTCCAGGCCATCACCCAGGACAGCACCATCCTCGCCGGTCTGCTGGCGGAAGCGCCGGATAAAGCCAAGTTTAAAATTCTGCCCGACCTGCTCAGCAAAGAAGAGATTGGCGTGGGCGTGAAGAAAGGCGAACCGGCCCTGCTGAAGGCCGTCAACGATGAGCTGGTGAAGCTGGAGAAAACCGGCGAAGCCGCGAAAATTTACGATGTCTGGTTTGGCCCTGCCACCAAAACGCCGCAGCCGCGCGCCTTTACCATAGAAGCGAAATAATATGTTCTCGGGTTTACTCTCCCACTCCGCGGCTCCGGCCGCGGATTTTTCACGTCTGCAGCGCGCCAGCATTACGTTCCGTGATGTGGCCAAGCGCTACGGCGATCATCAGGTACTTAACGCCATCAACCTGCAGGTCGAGCCCGGCGAAGTGGTGGCGATCCTCGGCCCTTCCGGTTCGGGAAAATCGACGCTGATCCGCTTGATCAACCAGCTCGAATCCTTAAGCGGCGGCGAGATCCTGATCGACGGCAAACCCACCAGCCGGCTGAGCGGCAGCGCCTTGCGCCAGCTGCGCAGCCGCGTCGGCTTTGTCTTCCAGCAGTTCAACCTTTATGCCCACCTGACGGCGCAGGAGAACATCACTCTGGCGCTGGAGCGCGTTCATGGCTGGGAAAAAAGCGCGGCTCAGGCGCGGGCGCTGGCGCTGCTGCGTCAGGTCGGACTGGAAGAAAAAGCGCAGCAGATGCCGGCGCAGCTCTCCGGCGGCCAGCAGCAGCGGGTGGCCATCGCCCGCGCCCTGGCCTCCTCGCCGCAGATTATCCTGTTCGATGAGCCCACCTCGGCGCTCGACCCGGAGATGATCGGCGAAGTGCTGCAGGTGATGAAAACCCTCGCCCACAGCGGGATCACCATGCTGGTGGTGACCCACGAGATGCAGTTTGCCCGCGAAATTGCCGACCGGGTGGTGTTTATCGACGGCGGCGACATCCTCGAAGTCGCCCCGCCGGCTGAGTTTTTCGCCCATCCGCAGCATGCCCGCGCACGGCGTTTTCTGCAGAAGGTGCTGGATCCGCTGCACCAGGAGAGCCTCGAGTGACGCCGATGCTTGACTGGCACGGCGTCCTGAGCGGGCAGCCGTTGCAATGGATTATCTCTGGTTTTCTCACCACCGTCTGGGTCAGCGTCGCCGGGATCCTGCTCGCCACCCTGCTGGCGGTCCTGTTGCTGGCCCTGCGCCTCGGCGGCGGACGCGCGGGGCGCGGACTGGTGGCCGCGTGGGTCTCGTTGTTTCGCAATACCCCGCTGCTGGTCCAGCTGCTGTTCTGGTACTTTGCCGCCTGGAACCTGCTGCCGCTGGCGGTGAAGGAGGTGGTGAACGACGAACACGCCTGGTCCATTCTGCCGGGCAACGTCTGGTGGCTGACGCCGGAGTTCCTCTGCTCGATGTGGGGGCTGGGGGTCTTTACCTCCGCCTTTCTGGTGGAAGAGATCGCCTCCGGACTGCGCGCCGTCAGCCACGGGCAGCGGGAAGCCGCGCTGTCGCAGGGCTTTACGCCGTGGCAGGAGCTGCGCTTTATCCTCCTGCCGCAGGGACTGGCCAACGCCTGGCAGCCGATTGTCGGCCAGTATCTTAACCTGATGAAACTCTCATCGCTGGCGAGCGGCATCGGCTTTGCGGAACTGACCTATCAGGTGCGGCAGATTGAGAGCTATAACGCGCACGCCCTGGAGGCGTTTGCCGTCGGCACCGCGCTGTACCTGGCGCTGGGGGTGGCGATGGGCGTGGCGCTCACGCGTCTCGGCCCGGGAAGAAAACTGCAACGGAGCGCCCGACATGAACGCTAATCTGGCGGTGATCGCCGATAACCTCGATTACCTGCTGTGGGGCCGACTAGCGGAGGGCCAGCCCGGCGGCGTGGCGCTGACCCTGCTGATGGCCATCGGCGCCACCCTGCTGGCGCTGCCGGGAGGCATTGCGCTGGCGGGCCTGGCCTGGCGCTACGGCGGGCTGGTGCGGCGTCTGCTGTTTCTGTGGGCGGAAATTATCCGCGGCATCCCGCTGATATTTGTCATCTTCTGGCTGTGGTATCTGCTGCCGATGCTGACCGGCGGCGATCTGCCCGGCGCGGTGACCGTGACCCTGGCGCTGGCGTGGTTTACCGCCGCCTCGGTGATGCACTCGGTGCTGGCCGGGCTGCAGTCGCTGCCGAAAGGACAGTATGAGGCGGCGCTGACCCAGGGGTTCGCTCCCGGGCAAACGCTGCGCCTGGTGCTGCTCCCGCAGGCGCTGCGCAACGTTCAGCCGTCGCTGGTGGGGATCTTTATCGGCCTGCTGAAGGACACTTCGCTGGCGTTTATCGTCAACGTCCCGGAGCTGACCACCGTGGCCGGCCAGGTCAACAACCGGGTGCAGATCTATCCCCTGGCGATCTTCGTCTTCACCGGCGCGGTGTACTACCTGCTGTGCTGCGGTCTGAGCCTGCTGGCCAGCCGGCGCTTTACCCGCCGCGCGACCACCAGATAAGGCTCACTCCGCGGGACGGGACTTCAGCGGACAGGTATCGCTGATCTTAATAAATTTGTCGTTATAGACCAGATAGTGGTTCCCCGGCTGGCGCAGCGCCGGCTGGCGAACCACGTCCCCGGGACGCAGATACCACGCGTCCCCTTCCTCTTCGGTCGAATCGCATCCGGGCTTAATCAGCAGCTTAAACCAGGTATTGCCGGTGTTGCTCACCGTCCCGGCCACCTTATCGAAAGACCATTTAAACTGCACCTCGCGCGGGCGCACCACCAGAATGGTATCCATCACTACCACCGGCTCCATGCTGACCTCGCCGCCGGTCGGGCTGCGCCTCGTCAGGTTGCGGGTGGGGATTTCGCGAAACGAGACCCGATAGTAGCGCTCGCGGTTATCCCGCGGCCCATGATAGTAAAATTTAAAATACTCGCTCTCACCTGCCTGCAGCACCAGCTGGCGGGGGGCGAACAGCAGTTCGCCATCCACCGGCCGGGAGCGGACTTCGCTGCCGCCCGGGCGATCGATGGCGCTGACGGCGATGCGGTACAGCCGCGCACTTTTATTGTTGTTGACCACCCGTTTGCTGGCGAAATCCGCTTCAGCCGGCAGGGAAAAGGTCAGGTTGCCGACCGAGATCGCCTGCGCCAGCGGCGCTGCCAGCAGGCAGCCCACCGTCAGCAGGGCCTTAGTTAATGTTGCGCCACGTCGCCTGGACATGAATCTCTCCTGAAGCGCTGACTTCGCCAAACCAGCCGTTATCGTCTACCGTCCGCAGCGAAATGGCGTTATCCATCGGAATCGAAAATTTCACCGTGGTCTTATCCATCTGCCCCACTTCGCCGGAGATATCGGTCCACGGCGTGGTCAGCCACAGCGCATCGGTCATATCCCGCCAGCTGTCATCGCACCCGGCATCGTAGGTCTGAGTCGTGCCGCTGCGGGTGATAAAAGAGAGCTTCGCCGGGAACGGCACTTTCGCCGTACCGTCATCGGAGCTGAAGAGACAGTAGGAACGCCCGCCAATCACCTGCGCCGGTCCGGTCACCTTGATCAGCACTTCATCGGCGGCCGTTTTACCGCTGGTGGTGACGATGTAGCCGAAATCGAGCGCCGGTTCGCCGCTGCCGACATACCCCTCGCGCGACGGCGCCGAGGTATATTCGTCGGAGATAATGCTGATGCTGAAATCACGGGGCTTGATAATCAGCGTGTTGGAGGTGGAAAACTCATACCAGCCTGACTCCGGCGAGGTGGTGTTCTGAAAGCGAAAGTTGAACAGATCCTTGGTGTTAATATCGCTGATCCCCAGATTGACCATCTGCTTAAAGAAGTTGCTGGAGAAGAAAACATAGATCGAGTCCGAGCTCTTCATCTCGTTGAAGGTGTAGTAATAGGCGGTATTGCTCACCGGCTTCCATGAGCTGCCGTTGAGGCTGAACTGCATATCGTACGCCCCGACGGCCGAGGCCAGCGACGAGTTGGCGATCGCCGGGAAAATATGGATCGAGGTGTTGCTTAAGCCGTTGGTCTGCAAGGTATAGTTGACCATCTTACAGCTTAATCCTGCGCGGCTGCCGATGGTCTGCGTCCGGCAGTCGGCGTTCCCTTCCCCGAGGGTCGGCACGCCATCGCTGTTGATAAACACCTCCGCCAGCGAGTGGGTATTAATCAACCGCAGGTTCGCGGCTTTGGTGTGGGTGACGTTGCGCACATACCAGTTACCGGAGGCCTGATCCTTACAGCGCGCGCCGCTGCTGGCATCGTAGTTCACCGAGGTCTGACAGGCATTGATGGTCATCGTAAAGCTGCCGCCGACCGGCATCTGCTGCAGATATTGATAGAAGGCGTCCGACATCATGCCGTGCATCCACTTCGCGCCGCCGCTGGTCACCGTCGCGCCGTAAAACCCGCTGGCGTCGGTGGTCTGCGGCAGGATCAGGCTGGTAGCCATATCGCACCCGGCGTACCAGTTGATGCAGCGCAGGCCGGTTAAGGGGTGTGAAACCGGTGAGTTTTCCAGCCACATATCAAACTTCCAGTTGGCATTGAGCCCGGTGTTGTAGCCGTTATCGATATAGCCGAGACTCTGCTGATAGATGGTCCCGGAGCCGGTGTATTTTAAGCCGGTCCAGCGGTTAGCGCCGGTCATACGCGGATCCAGCGCCCCGCCGGGGGTGACGAAAAAGTTGTCGTCGGAGTTGTTTTCCACAAACACAAACTCGCGCGCCGGCGCATCCGACCAGGTGGTCTTGGTCACCGCCGCTCTGAGCGCGGCTACCGGCCAGAGCAGCGCGAGGATCGCCAGCGCCATCAGTGCATTAACTTTCATTCTCTTCTCCTGACTGCTGCACCGCCGCCCACGACGAGAGGCCGCTGCAGACCACATCCCCCACCCAGACGGCGCCGCGCGCCTGGCTGAGCTCCAGCGCCACTTCGCAGGTTTTATTGCCGCCGTAGCTGAAATCGATAGTGGGGTATTTCTTATCCACGTCCATGACAAACTCGCCGTTTTCATCGGTGCGGGTACGGCCGATATGGTTGTTAATCCGCGCATTCGCCAGCAGCGTGCCGTCTTCTGCACGAATACGGCCGGAGACGGTGACCATCTGCTTCACCTCTGGCTCAATCACCGCGACGTTGCCCGGATAAAGGGTCAGATGACTCTTGCGCCCGCTGACGATGTCGTAGCTGTCGAGCGAGTTTTTGCTGTTCTGCAGCTCCACCTCATAGCGACCATAGGGAGAGAGCGGCAGGTAGTTACGCTTGCCGCTGAGCGGGAAGATCCGCCCGTTAACCCTGGCGCTAATCTGACCATCGTCCTCCAGCCCGGTGTTGAAAATCACCCCGGCGTTACCGTCGGTTCGTCCGCTGGCGGCGATGTTTTTGCCCTGCCAGCCGACGCTGCCGCTGGCGGTGAGGTTGGTGTTGACGTAGCCGTCCGCCGCGCTGTTGACGTTCAGCGTGCCGCTGGCGTAGCGGGCGTCGAACTGGGCATACGCGCCGCCGCTGAGGGTTTTGTCATCCCCGGTATCGCCGGAGATGGCCCGCGAAAGATTGGCGCCGATGGTGCGAATAGTGCCTTCATCAAACTGCTTGCGCGCTGAGAGGTTAGCCATGGTGTAGCCGTTCTGATGGGTCATCCCGGCGCTGAACCAGTTGCCCAGCGGCAGCGACAGATCGAGGGCGATATATTTCCCGGTGTTGGCGCTGCTGTCGCCATTGTTATAGCGCTGGATCCCCGCCCGCAGGCCAAGCGAGCCAAAGGCGCCGCTGTAGACCGTCTGATAGTAATCCGCGGTGTAGTAATGGCTGTTGTAGCGACGGTCATCGTTGTAGCTGACGCTGAACGTCCCCAGCTTCGACCACAGCGCGTTCAGGTTGAGGGTGCCGCCGATCGCCCGGTTATCGGCATCGCTGCGCCGCAATTGATCGCCAATGCGGGTTCTCTCCTGGTTAACCCACACTGAACTGAATCCCCCGGGCAACGTGGCGCTGATGCTGCCGACGCTGCTCCACGAGCTGTCGCTGGCCAGCATATTTTGCAGATTAACGTTGATCGACTCGCCCAGCGGTAGCGTCAGGCGGGTTTCCCCCACCGCCTGGTTGTCGTAGCCATAGCCCGTAGCCGCCCAGCTCAGGGTGCTGAGCGACCCGGAGGCCGAAAGGCCTGCCAGCCAACTCTCTTTCGCCGGCCGGGTCTTTTTCCCGCTCTCTGACCAGCGATCCATATGAAAACTGCCGCCCCATACCTGCCACGCCAGCGGCGCGCCGGCGCCGCGTCCCCGGCTGAACAGCTTATTGACCCGCTGGGTGCGTTTGCTGACCACCCGACCATTGACGATCACCTCCACTTCCACGTCGTAAATACCGTACGGCAGGCCGCGGGTATCCACTTCATGGTTGCCCATAGCGAAGTTCTGGACGCTCAGCAACCGACCGTCACGGGTGAGATGCACCTCACCCGCCGCCGGCAGAAAGGCGATCACCGGCGTGGCGGACTGGCTGTTGTCGAAGACGGTGGAGCTGGCCTGGTTCCCCCAGGAAAGGCCGTAAATCTTACCGGCCGAAATAGCGGTCATCGGTCCCAGGGACTGCAGGTTCCAGGTGTCAAGCATCCCGCCGGCAAAGCGGTGGCCGGCGAAATCGCGCTCATACATGGCCTTATATAATTCACTGTCCTGCTGACCGCTGCCGATGCCGTATAGCGAGCCGTCGAGCACCACGTGATGCTCCCGCAGCGCCGTGACGTTGTTCAGCGACAGGTAGCTGGAGGTGTTGCTCCCGCCGTTACGCATCTGGTTGTTATAGACGCCGAGGTTATAGCTCAGGTTGCTGCTGAGGGTGTTCACGCTGGACTGACCGATATCTTCGCTGCGCGAGCGCAGGACGGTGCCCAGCGCCTCGCGCTTGACCACCAGCTGCAACAGCAGCTGGCGCAGGCTGAGATCCAGCTGTGCGCTGTCGGTCAGGGGAATGGTGAGCGCCTCGCTGAACGGGGCGTTGGCCAGGCCGATCAGCTGCTGGCGGGTCTGTTCGCTGACGCTGGCGTTACCTTCGCTCTCCTCCAGCTGGATCTGCCGGACGCGCAGCTGGCCGCCGTCCAGCCAGATAAAGGCGCTGCCGATCCGCTGATCGTCCCGGGTGCTCTGGCTGCCGGCGAGATGAATATAGAGCGGGACGCTCATGCCGTCCTGCAGCGCCTGGCTGAAGGCCTGCGGAATAATCACCCCGCCAATCTGCTGCGCGCCTGCGGCGGCAGCGCTGACGTCGGGCTGAACGAACAAAAAGATCATGCCGAAGGCAAGCCGTGTTTTCAGTCCTGGGGTAATCCATCGTTGAGGCATCGTCGTTATCCATCTGCACAGCTGTCTATTTCACGGGAACAAACTGCTCACCCTGCCAAAGCGCCACCCGTCCTTTTTTATCCGCCGTGTCCACGCGCGTAAAACGGCGCGATTTACCCGGCATCAGGTAGTAATTCTCTTTACATTCCTTACCATCGGCGGCCTTCAGGCAGGGGCCGTAGGCGAGGATCCGCAGCGTCGCATTCCCGGTGTTGGTCAGAGAGCCGTTGGCGTACTGAAAGCGATAGTTCACCTGCCGGGGCGCCACCACCAGGATGGTGCCGATGCGGGCGGAAGCAGTGGCCACCGCGCTGCGGTTGGCGTTATCGCGTTGGGCATCGCTGAGCGCCTGATCGAACCAGACAATGCGGTAGTAGCGCTCTTTGTCATCCGCCGGGCCTTTGTAGAAGAAGCGGATCACATCGCTGGCCTGGGCGGGTAGCAGCAGGCTGGCGGGAGTGAGCAATACCTCATCCGGTTTGTCCATCGGGATAACCTGCCCGCCGTCCAGCGGGGAAGAGAGCCGTTCGAGATGGATATTGATCAGTCGACCGCTGTCTGTGCTGTTCTTGATCGTTTTGCTCAGCGTGCTGCTGCCGCTGTTCATAAAGGATGAAATATCGCCGACATCCAGCGCCTGCGCCGGCGACACCCCGGCAAGCAGCAGCCCGAGGGCCAGAAGGTGCTTTTTCATAACAATTCCGTCCGTGAAAAAAGCAGGGGGAGATCCCCCTGCTGGTGCATCAGAAGGATCAGCTGGTCCAGGTGGCGTCGAACTGTACGCTGACGTCGCCGCTCCAGATCCCTTCCGGCAGAGTGCTGTAATCGGTCACGGCGGTGGTGCCGTTGGTGGTGCCGCTGATGATGGAGAAAGTGAAACCATCCTGCGCTGTGGTACGGCCGCTGGCGTTGTAGCCATTAGCCAGCGCGCTGAGGTTGCCGCCCATAATATTGTTGGCGGTATCGATCATCACGGTATCGCCAGTTTTTTCCACCGCGGCGCCGTTATAATCCACGCCCACGCTCAGCGTGGAGCCGGAGGTATCCAGCTGGGTTAAGGTGTTGGTGATAAGACGCGAGGTCAGCTTAAAGGCGGTCGCCGTTGTGTCCCCCTCAATCGCCACGTCAAACAGACCTTTCTGCGAGTTAAAGCCTTTAATGCCTTCGGCGTACTGGAACGCCAGGCTGCCGAGCGGGGTCACAACCAGCTTGCTGGTGGTGTCTTTTTTAGCGGTCGCAGACCAGGTCGCTACAGCCTGAGCCGTTACGTCAGCAGCCTGCGCCACGCCCATACCGGTAAACGCCGTTACCAGAGCTATTGCCAGAACCTTTTTTTTCATCGCTTTTTCATCCTGAGTTGAATTAAGGACATGATGTCCCGGTGAACCATTTAAAAAACAGAATTGCCTGGGTGTTACTGAACTAACTTATATATTTTGGAATACAGTTTGGCCTCAGCATTACGCCGATGGGTATACACTGTCTTCACGCTACAATTTTCAATTCTGGCGATCGATTTCGGCTGCATGCCCTGGGCGGTCATGCGGATAATTTTCATTTCCCGATCTGTAATTTTATCTTTCTTAATATCTTTGCGGAGAAACCTGCCATTAATTACATAGGCCAGTTCTTTTCGAATATCGCGACTCAGACCAACATATACCACGCCGCGAATATCGCTATTGTAATACCAGTAGTTCGCTAAGGCCTCTGATTTCCTGGCCGCAATCAATACGACCTGTTTCCCCTTTACCGCGGATAGCCATTCGCTGTCGCGCCTGATAAATTCGTTTAATGAAGCCGTATTGAGATTGATAAACACAAAATCTTTTCTGATTTTCTCCAGTGAGAGATAAATTAATTCGTCGATGTCTACAATCAGTTCGGACAGTCCTTTATAGAAATAGGAGTCATCGGCAGACCAAATATACTTATCGGAACAGCTTTTATATTCCATATAGTTTTTAACCTCATAGTCCTTGAAGTAATCATTTTTACAACGTCACTGCTTGCCAGGCCTATAAAGTTTACTGGCGTATTCGTTTCCTTTAATAAATCGCCATTAAATAAGACACGCATTACTTATCAATATTGGATAAGCGGGGGATTAAACTATAATTATTTTCTGCTTGGCGTTGAATTTAAGTTTTTTCCTATGGAGTGTCAACATGCGGAAAGGCAATGAATTTCGCGCCCAGGTCAATATTTACAAAAACTGAAAATATCAAATTTTTGAGCGCCAGAAAAAGACATTTATTTTCATAAGGTTATTGGTAATATAACCGTCAATTCTTATCTGCGCTTTATATTATCCAGGATCTTCGCCCTATTATGTTAGGAATATTCTTAATGGAACTCTTGAATGGCTTATCAAATAAACCTGATTTAGCACAAAAGAAAGGATATAAATCTACAAATAAACAAAAACCAGGATGATTCACCAACACATAAGACTCATGAATAGATTAACCTGCCGCACAAAATAGTTATGTATATGTTAATACATGCGGGATGTTGAATGCTAAACAAAGGCAGACGCATTATCTATTCGATTAAACGGTCTTCTTCATCAAGATTAAGCGAAGATTGCCGAAGGCTGCCTACGCCTACGAACCGGTCTGTCTCCGCGCCCTCCAAAGCATAGCGGCTTTTCGGCGCTTCGCCAGCCGCCAGCATGCCGCACGCGTTGAGCCGCTGGCCGTCGCTCTTTCACGCCAGTTCACGCTTTGTTCGCAATACCGTCATCGAAATTTCATATAAAGACCTATTAATAGTGGCCAGTTAATGACGAACCTGGACACTCTTATGAACAGCTCTCTTGCCGCGGTGGCCGAAACTGATTTCCAGCCGTTCACCGATCTCGCTGCCGGCCGGCAGCGGAAGGTCTTAAGCGTGCGTAATCTGAGTAAAGCTTATCAAGCCCAGCACAAAGTGCTGGACGGCATCAGCTTTGATCTGCACGCCGGGGAAATGGTCGGGGTCATTGGCCGCTCCGGCGCCGGTAAATCGACGCTCCTGCATGTCCTCAACGGCACCCACAGCGCCAGCGGCGGAGAAATTCTTAGCTACCCGGAAGTCGGTACCCCGCACGATGTCTCACAGCTGAAAGGCCGCGCGCTCAATGCCTGGCGTAGCCACTGCGGAATGATTTTTCAGGACTTCTGCCTGGTGCCGCGCCTCGACGTGCTCACCAACGTCCTGCTGGGCCGCCTCAGCCAGACTTCAACCCTGAAATCGCTGTTTAAAATCTTTCCCGCAGCCGACCGGGCGCGCGCCATTGCGCTGCTTGAGTGGATGAACATGCTGCCGCACGCGCTGCAGCGGGCGGAGAACCTCTCCGGCGGGCAGATGCAGCGGGTGGCGATCTGCCGGGCGCTGATGCAAAACCCCGGGATCCTGCTGGCCGACGAGCCTGTCGCCTCGCTGGATCCGAAAAACACTCAGCGCATCATGGATGTGCTGCGCGAGATTAGCGAGCAGGGTATCAGCGTGATGGTAAACCTGCATTCGGTGGAGCTGGTCAGGGCCTACTGCACCCGGGTTATCGGCGTCGCCAGCGGCCAGCTTATTTTTGACGATCACCCCTCCCGGCTGACGCAGGATGTGCTGCAGCGGCTGTACGGCGATGAAGTTAGCCAATTGCATTAATTTCACTCACACGGGCAACATAATGAAAAAATATATGACTGGCGCAGTTCGTTTATCCGCAATGGTCGCGGGCATGATGATGGCATGGCAGGCAGCGGCGGCGCAGCCGAAAGAGCTCAATCTGGGCATTCTCGGCGGCCAGAACGCCACCCAGCAAATCGGCGATAACCAGTGCGTGAAGGCCTTCCTCGATAAAGAGCTGAACGTGGATACCAAACTGCGCAACTCTTCCGACTATTCCGGGGTGATCCAGGGCCTGCTGGGGGGCAAAGTCGACGTGGTGCTGAGCATGTCCCCCTCCTCCTACGCCTCGGTTTATCTCAATAATCCGAAAGCGGTGGATATCGTCGGCATCGCCGTGGACGACAAAGATCAGTCTCGCGGCTATCACTCGGTGGTGATTGTCAAAGCCGACTCCCCGTACAAAACGCTGGACGATTTAAAAGGCAAAGCCTTCGGCTTCGCCGATCCGGATTCCACTTCCGGGTATCTGATCCCTAACCATGCGTTTAAAGAAAAATTTGGCGGTAACGCCGACAACAAATACAACAACACCTTCTCCAGCGTCACCTTCTCCGGCGGCCATGAGCAGGACATCCTCGGCGTGCTGAATGGCCAGTTCGCGGGCGCGGTCACGTGGGCCTCGATGGTTGGCGATTACAACACCGGCTACACTACCGGCGCGTTCAACCGCCTGATTCGCATGGATCATCCGGATCTGATGAAGCAGATCCGCATTATCTGGCAATCGCCGCTGATCCCGAACGGCCCGATCCTGGTGAGCAATGCGCTGCCGGCAGACTTTAAGGCGAAGGTCGTGGCGGCAGTGAAAAAGCTGGACACCGAGGATCACGCCTGCTTTATCAAAGCGATGGGCGGTACTCAGCACATCGGCCCGGGCAGCGTGGCTGACTTCCAGCAGATTATTGATATGAAACGCGAGCTGGTGAGCGCGCGTTAATCCTGCCTCAACGCCGCCTGCTTGCCCCAGGGTAAGCGGCGGCGCTACGTTGAAGATCCCCGACGCATGAAGACAACCCACACCGAATTTGAACGCTATTACCAGCAGGTACGCTCGCGGCAAAAGCGCGATGCCGTCTGCTGGTCGCTGCTGCTGCTGGCGCTCTATTTTGCCGCCGGCAGCGCCGCGGAATTTAATCTGCTGACTATCTGGCACTCGCTGCCCCACTTCTTTGACTATATGGCAGAGACCATTCCGCCCCTGAGCGCCGGCAACCTGTTCGCCGATGTGCAGACCAAAGGGTCGCTGGCCTGGTGGGGCTATCGCCTGCCGATCCAGCTGCCGCTGATCTGGGAAACCCTGCAGCTGGCGCTGGCCTCGACCCTGGTGGCGGTCGCCATCGCCACGGTTTTCGCGTTTCTTGCCGCCAATAACGCCTGGTCCCCGGCGCCGGTGCGCTTTGCCATTCGCGTGCTGGTGGCGTTTTTGCGCACCATGCCCGAGCTGGCGTGGGCGGTGATCTTTGTGATGGCGTTCGGCATCGGCGCGATCCCGGGCTTTCTGGCGCTGATGCTGCATACCGTCGGCAGCCTGACCAAACTGTTCTACGAGGCGGTGGAAAGCGCGCAAAACAAACCGGTACGCGGCCTGGCGGCCTGCGGCGCGTCCCCGCTGCAGAAAATTCGCTTCGCCCTCTGGCCGCAGGTGAAACCGCTGTTTCTCTCCTATGGCTTTATGCGGCTTGAAATCAACTTCCGCTCGTCGACCATTCTCGGGCTGGTGGGCGCGGGCGGCATCGGCCAGGAGCTGATGACCAACATCAAGCTCGACCGCTACGATCAGGTGAGCATCACCCTGCTGCTGATCATTCTGGTGGTGTCGGCGCTGGACATGCTGTCCGGTCGTCTGCGCCTGTGGGTTCTGGAGGGTAAGAAATGAGCGTCTGGCACATGCAACCGGATCTCGCCGCCAGCCGACGGCAGCATAAGCAGCTCTATCAGGTCCAGGGGCGCTACCTGCTCTACGTCGGGCTGGTGGCGCTAGCCTGCCTGCTCTATTACGTCTGGTTTTTTCTGCAGTTTGGTATCAGCGGCGAGCAGCTGACCACCGGCCTGCAGCAGATTGGCCGCTACCTGGCGCGGATGTTCGTCTGGCACGACTTCTGGAACTGGCCGTTCGGCTATTACTTTACGCAAATCGGCGTCACCCTGGCCATCGTCTTCGCCGGGACGCTGACTGCCACGGTGCTGGCGCTGCTGCTCTCCTTCTTCGCCGCCCGCAACATCATGCGCGGCGTGGTGCTGGGGACCCTCGCCCTGCTGATGCGCCGCCTGTTTGATGTGCTGCGCGGGATCGACATGGCTATCTGGGGGTTGATTTTTGTACGCGCGGTAGGCCTCGGGCCGCTGGCCGGGGTGCTGGCGATCATCATGCAGGACACCGGTCTGCTGGGACGGCTGTACGCGGAAGGACACGAAGCCGTGGACCGATCTCCCGGGCGCGGGCTGACCGCCGTGGGCGCGAATGGCCTGCAAAAGCATCGCTTTGGCATTTTTACCCAGTCGTTCCCGACCTTCCTCGCGCTTAGCCTGTATCAGATTGAATCCAACACCCGCTCCGCGGCGGTGCTGGGCTTCGTCGGCGCCGGCGGTATCGGGCTTATCTATGCCGAAAATATGCGTCTGTGGAACTGGGATGTGGTGATGTTTATCACCCTGCTGCTGGTGGCGGTGGTGATGATCATGGACACCCTTTCCGCCTGGCTGCGCCGTCGTTATATCGGCGGCGCCGCGGTGCCGCTGTATCAGGGCGGACGCTAGCGCGCCTTTGCGCCGGGTGGCGGCTGCGCCTTACCCGGCCTACTCGTCCGGCTCCGACTGTCTGTAGGCCCGGCAAGCAACGGCGCCGCCGGGCGATGGCATCAGGCACGGAGCTGCGTTTATGCCGGGTGGCGGCTTCGCCTTATCCGGCCTACTCGTCCGGCTCCGACTGTCTCCAGGCCCGGCAAGCAACGGCGCCGCCGGGCGATGGCATCAGGCACGGAGCTGCGTTTATGCCGGGTGGCGGCTGCGCCTTACCCGGCCTACAACCCAAAATCACCGCTGGCGCAGGGGCTGCTGAAACTGCCGGTGCTGGCGGCCTCAACATCGCTGAGACGTTCCCGGAAGGCCGGGGCAGCCCGCATGGATGCGGGCTGAGGGCCGTGTTTTGCAGGGACGCTGCCTCGGCCCGACCCGAAGCCTGCAGGGATAAGTCGAAGGGACCGCGCAGCGGCGATGTTGCTGGCCGGAGCCCGGGGGTACAGGGGGCGGCGGCGACTGGCCGCCCCCTGTGCGCTCCCAGCGCCATGAGTGACATAGCGCAGAAAAAATATTGGGAGCGCAATCTGTCCGGAAATAACATAGAAGCTGTAGCCCTGCTAAGCGCAGCGCGGGCAGGGACATTTCCGGTTGCGCCGATATTTCGCCGGGTGGCGGCTGGCGCCTTACCCGGCCTACTCGTCAGGCTCCGACTGTCTGTAGGCCCGGCAAGCAACTGCGCCGCCGGGCGATGGCATCAGGCACGGAGCTGCGTTTATGCCGGGTGGCGGCTGCGCCTTACCCGGCCTACTCGTCCGGCTCCGACTGTCTGTAGGCCCGGCAAGCATTTATCCGCTCCGCTATTCCAGCCGCCAGCTCAGCACCGGCCAGCCGTATCCGGCACCGGCCGCCTGCAGCTGCGGACAGGGATTGACCAGCCGCACGCGATCCGCATGCAGGCACAGCGGCAGATCGTTAATGGAATCGGTATAGAACGTCACCTCGCCGTCATACTGCGGATGCGCCTCGCGCCACTGCGCCAGACGCGCCACCTTCCCCTGCTGATAGCTGGGGATCCCGGTGATTTCACCGCTGTAGCCGCCGTCGACCATCGCCACGTCAATACCCAGCGCCTGATCGATCTCCAGCGCGGCGGCCACCGCCTGCACCAGCAGGCTAACCGAGGCGGAGATAATCAGCATCTGCTCTCCCTCGGCCCGCAGACGACGAATGAGCTCCCACGCCTGCGGATAGACCCGGGGCAGGATCGCCTCGCGCACGCAGCGGGCCACCAGCGCGTCAACGTCCGACTTCGGTATTCCGGCCAGCGGCGCCTGGATCAGGGCCACATAATCGGCGATATTCATCTCTCCCCGGTCATAATCCGCCATTAGCCGCGCCTCGCGGGCAAGATACCCCTTCTGCGTCGCCAGCCCTTCGCGAACCATAAACTGGCTCCAGACCGTACTGCTATCGCCCTGTATCAGGGTGTTATCGAGATCAAAAATCGTCAGCGTGTTGCCCATGGTACTTTCCCTTACTGGTCAAAATAAACTGCCGGGAGCATGCGTAAAAAAGATGACAGGAAAATGAACCGGACGCCGCAGCGCCCGGCTCGCCATCAGCCGGCGCGGACCTTCGCGGTGCGGAACACCAGCACGATCCCGCCGACGATCGCCATCATACCGATCATCGCCGCCGCCGGCAGCCGGTTGCCCAGCAGCAGATAATCCAGCAGCGCCGTGATCGCTGGCACCAGATAAAAGAGGCTGGTGACATTGACGATATTTCCCGCGCTCAGCAGATGGTACAGCAGTAGCTGGGCGACCACCGAAATCAGCAGCCCGAGAAACAGCACCGGAATAATCAACCCGGCGTTAACGGTAAACCGGAAGCCGCTGACCGGGGCAATCAGCAGGCACAGCCCCAGACTAACGGCATACTGCAGCGGCAGGACATCCGCCGGCGCCTGACGGCTGCGCTTTTGCCACAGCGCGCCAAAGGTCATCAGCAGCAGCGCCGCCAGCGCAAACAGGATCCCCGCCGTCGCCATCGGCGAGGCCGCCAGGCTGCGCCACACCAATAGCACCAGCCCCGCCAGGGCAAGCAGCAGTCCTGACAGCCGCCGCCCCTGCAGGCGGCGCTCCACCACGCAAAGCGTAAGGATGGGCTGGATCCCCATGATGGTGGCGATAAGTCCCGGCGTCACGCCGTTGGCCATCGCCTCGAAGTAACAGACCGAATAGCCGCCAATCAGCATCAGACCGGTGGCCGCTGTCTGCAGGCGGGTGCCCGGCGCGGGCAGCCAGCGCCGACGGACGATAGCCAGCGGCGTCAGCGCGACCAGGGCAACCAGAAAACGAAAGACCAGCAGCGCCATCGGCGAGGCGTTATCCAGTCCCCAGCGGGTGAAGATGGCCGCGCTGCCCCACAGCAGCACAAAAAGGGCCGTTGTCGCCTGCGAGGCGAGCAGAGAATAGCGAACGTGCATAGCATGCTCCAGAACGTCAAACACAAGGTATCAAGCGTCATACCGGCAGGTAAGCGCCTGCTAAAGACGGCGTTAAGCGCCGAAAACTACCCGGTCTGGAGGGGGAGGCGGTGGGCAGAGCGTGGCGAAGCGATGATGAGGCGCAGACGTCATCCACCCCGCGTCGAAAGCGGCGCCGGGCAAAGTCTCGCTAGAGATGGCGTAATGCGTCATGGAATGCCTCGTGAAATGTTCCTGTCAGCATCCTGGCACAGACCGTTGCGGAGTGACAACTGCCCTTTATGGCTGATCCATCCCGAGGTTGTTTATTTTTAATCGTAAATAAACGTAAAGGCGGCCTCGGCTTATTCAGCCGTGGTTTTTAATCGGCTATAAAACAAAGCAGTCTGCTTGCTACTTCGAAAATAACGATATGAAGCCAAAACTGACGCATGCTCTCTTTTTAATTCCTTTTTTGTTGTTGGCAGGATGCTCCTCCTCACCGAAACAGGCAAAGAACACAAAATCTCATGCGGATATGACCATTGATAGCGGATCGGACGATCTGATCCCTGTGGTGGCGGCCCTGCATGATCAGATGCACACCTGGCAGGGAACCCCCTATGAATGGGGCGGTACTGAACAAAGCGGCGTCGACTGCTCGGGTTTCGTCTGGCGCACGCTGAAGGATCGCTTTAACCTGCCAATGGAGCGGATCACCACCCGCGAGCTGCTGCACATGGGCGTGCGGGTCAATAAGCGGGATTTACGTCCCGGCGATCTGGTGTTCTTCCGCACCCGGGCCGGGATGCACGTTGGCTTTTACGATACCGATCATAATTTCCTTCACGCCTCGAGCAGCCAGGGCGTGATGCGCTCTTCGCTGGACAACCCTTACTGGGAATCAGCGTTCTATCAGGCGCGTCGTCTGCCGAAGGAGTATAACGCGCAGATCACCATGAACAGCGACACCCTGCATCTGGCGAAGAATCGCCGCTAAAAAAAAGCCGCAGCCAGGGCTGCGGCGGGTAGTTCTGCGGTTAATCAGAACTGGTAGGTCATACCCAGCGCGACGATGTCGTCATCGTTGATGCCGAGTTTGTTATCGCTTTTCAGCTGGTTGATTTTGTAATCCACGAAGGCGTTCATGTTTTTGTTGAAGTAATAGGTCAGGCCCACGTCGATGTAGTTAACCAGATCTTCACTCCCCACCCCTTCGATATCCTTCCCTTTCGACAGCACATAGCCGAGGGACGGACGCAGACCGAAGTCGAACTGATACTGCGCCACCGCTTCAAAGTTCTGCGCTTTGTTGGCAAAGCCGCCGCTGATCGGGGTCATCTTGCGGGTTTCAGAGTACATGGTCGCCAGGTAGATATTGTTGGCGTCATATTTCAGGCCGGTCGCCCAGGCTTCCGCTTTCGAACCCTGGCCGCGGGCCAGCAGGTTCTGATCGTTGGTACGGTCGGAGCTGGTGTAGGCCGCGCTGACGGCGAAGTCGCTGCCGCCGAAATCATAGCTTAACGAGGTGCCGACGCCGTCGCCGTTCTGTTTCTTCGCTTCACGGCCTTCGTTTTTACCCTGGTACTGCAGGGTCAGATCCAGGCCATCCACCAGACCGAAGAAGTCGGTGTTGCGGTAGGTCGCCAGGCCGCTGGCGCGCTTGGTCATAAAGTTATCGGTCTGGGCAGAGGAATCGCCGCCGAATTCCGGGAACATATCGGTCCAGGCTTCCACGTCGTACAGGGCGCCAAGGTTACGACCGTAATCGAAGGAGCCGTAGTTCTTCAGCTTCACGCCGGCGAACGCCAGACGGGTTTTCTGACTGGAGTCGCTCTCGGTTTTGTTACCGGAGAATTCAGATTCCCAACGGCCATAGCCGGTCAGGTCGTCGTTAATCTGCGTTTCGCCTTTAATACCGAAACGCACGTAGGTCTGATCGCCATCCTTGCTGTCATAGTCGCTGAAATAGTGCATGGCTTTGATCTTGCCGTACACATCCAGCTTGTTCGCGTTCTTATTATAAACTTCCGCTGCCTGCGTCGCTGTTGAAGCCACAAAGCCCATCATCATTAATGCCAGAGTACTCTTTTTCATTATTCAGTCCTGGTGATTTATTTATACGCGCTATTCAATTGCGGGCGCTCGCCCATCAAAAACTGGAGGTTTTTTAACGCCGGGATATTAAATATTTATGACAAGATGGAACTTTTTATAAAAAAGGGTATTTAAATGTATCTGACATATTTTTGTCACATTCCCTCTCCAGAATGCCCGATCCCGCGCAATAAAATGGCGCGCCCGCCGCCCCGGGTGTTGGCAAGCGGGCCGACTCCTGCTACAACATCAGCTCGATATCGATATTCCTTTTGAACGGCAGAGAATCATGAGTGAAAGCCAGACGCTGGTGGTAAAACTGGGCACCAGTGTTTTAACAGGCGGGTCCCGTCGCCTGAACCGCGCCCATATCGTCGAGCTTGTGCGCCAGTGCGCACAGTTGCACGCCATGGGACACCGTATTGTCATCGTGACCTCCGGGGCCATTGCCGCCGGGCGCGAGCACCTTGGTTACCCGGAACTGCCCGCCACCATCGCCTCCAAGCAGCTGCTGGCGGCGGTGGGACAAAGCCGTCTGATCCAGCTGTGGGAACAGCTGTTTTCTATCTATGGCATTCACGTTGGCCAGATGCTGCTGACCCGCGCCGACATGGAAGACAGAGAACGGTTCCTCAACGCCCGCGACACTCTGCGCGCGCTGCTGGATAACAGCATCGTCCCGGTCATTAACGAAAACGACGCCGTCGCCACCGCGGAAATCAAAGTGGGCGATAACGACAATCTCTCCGCGCTGGCCGCGATCCTCGCCGGGGCGGATAAGCTGCTGCTGTTAACCGACCAGCCAGGCCTGTTCACCGCCGACCCACGCAGCAACCCGCAGGCGGAGCTGATTAAAGACGTCTACGGCATCGACGACGCGCTGCGCGCCATCGCCGGCGATAGCGTCTCCGGACTCGGCACCGGCGGCATGGGCACCAAGCTGCAGGCCGCGGACGTCGCCTGCCGCGCGGGGATTGATACCATCATCGCCGCCGGGAACCGCCCGGACGTCATCGGCCATGCGATGGCAGGCCTGCCGGTAGGTACCTGCTTCCACGCCCAGGAGTCTCCGCTGGAGAACCGTAAGCGCTGGATCTTCGGCGCGCCGCCGGCGGGGGAAATCACCGTCGATGCGGGCGCGACCCAGGCGATCCTCGAAAGAGGCAGCTCGCTGTTGCCAAAAGGGATCAAAATCGTCAGCGGCAACTTCTCCCGCGGCGAAGTGATCCGCATCCGCAATAGCGAAGGACGCGACATCGCTCACGGCGTCAGCCGCTACAACAGCGATGCGCTGCGCCTTATCGCCGGCCAGCACTCGCAGCAAATCGATGCCATTCTGGGCTACGAATACGGCCCGGTGGCCGTCCACCGCGATGATATGATCATCCGTTAAGGAGCTGAAAATGCTGGAACAAATGGGCATTGCCGCCAAAGCGGCCTCCTGGCAGCTGGCGTTACTCTCCAGCCGGGAAAAGAATCAGGTACTGGAAAAGATCGCCGATTATCTGGAAGCGCAGACCGACGATATTCTGCGCGCCAACGCGGAAGATTTAGCCGAAGCTCGCGCCAATGGCCTGAGTGAAGCGATGCTCGATCGCCTCGCGCTGACCCCGGCGCGTCTGAGCGGCATCGCCAACGATGTGCGCCAGGTGTGCAATCTGGCCGATCCGGTCGGCCAGGTGATCGACGGCGGGCTGCTGGACAGCGGTCTGCGTATTGAACGTCGCCGCGTCCCGCTGGGGGTGATTGGCGTGATTTATGAAGCGCGTCCCAACGTGACGGTCGACGTCGCCTCCCTGTGCCTGAAAACCGGCAACGCGGCGATCCTGCGCGGCGGGAAAGAGACCTGGCGCACCAACGCCGCCACGGTGAAGGTGATCCAGCAGGCGCTGCAGGAGTGCGGTCTGCCGGCCGCCGCGGTACAGGCTATCGAGAGCCCGGATCGCGCGCTGGTGGGCGAAATGCTGAAGATGGATAAATACATCGATATGCTGATCCCTCGCGGCGGCGCGGGCCTGCACAAGCTATGCCGTGAGCAGTCAACGATCCCGGTGATCACCGGTGGGATTGGCGTTTGCCATATCTTCGTGGATGAAACCGCCGAGATCGCCCCCGCGCTGAAGATCATCGTCAACGCCAAGACCCAGCGGCCGAGCACCTGCAATACCGTGGAAACGCTGCTGGTGCACCGCAACATCGCCGATACCTTCCTGCCGGCGTTGAGCAAGCAGATGGCCGAGAGCGGCGTCACCCTGCACGCCGCCCCTTCCGCCCTCCCCGCGCTGCAAAACGGCCCTGCGAAGGTCGAGCCGGTGAAAGCGGAGCAGTATGACGACGAGTATCTGTCGCTGGATCTGAACGTCAAAGTGGTGGCTGATATGGATGAGGCTATCGCCCATATCCGCGAACATGGCACCCAGCACTCCGACGCCATCCTGACCCGCACCCTGCGTAACGCCAACCGCTTTATCAATGAAGTGGACTCTTCCGCGGTATATGTGAACGCCTCCACGCGCTTCACCGACGGCGGCCAGTTCGGCCTCGGCGCGGAAGTGGCGGTCAGCACCCAGAAGCTGCACGCCCGCGGCCCGATGGGGCTGGAAGCGTTAACCACCTATAAGTGGATTGGTTTCGGCGACGATACCATTCGTGCGTAAATGAGAACGGGCGATGCAAAAATAGGCAGTTGATTCCACTGGCTATTGACGCATCGCCCGCTAAGTTCTAACCTTTTGCCTCGTAATTCACGCTCGTGAACACCTCTTGCAGGGCCGATATAGCTCAGTTGGTAGAGCAGCGCATTCGTAATGCGAAGGTCGTAGGTTCGACTCCTATTATCGGCACCATTCTAACGTCTCCCCAAGTCTACTAAAGTTCACTGAAACCCCTTATAATCTGCGCTTTACAGCCCCTTTTGGTATTTCTACGTCTACTACAGTTCCCTGAAATCTACGGTCGTTTGGGGGTACTTATGGGGGGTATATGCTGTTCGGTCTAAAGGAGGTACCCCCAAGTGAAACTTAACGCCCGGCAGGTGGAGGCCGCTAAACCTAAAGATAAGCCTTACAAGCTGGCTGATGGTGGCGGTCTGTATCTCCTTATCAAACCTAATGGCGGCAAATACTGGCGGCTCAAATATCGTGTAGCCGGCAAAGAGAAGCTGTTAGCTCTGGGTGTCTATCCTGAAGTCACATTGGCCGATGCTCGGGCAAAACGTGAAGAAGCGAAAAGGGGTATCGCTGGGGGTATCGATCCTATGGAAGCGAAACGGGAGGAGAAGATTGCCCGTGAAATTCAGCTAAACAACACCTTCAAAGATATTGCCCTTGAATGGCACAGCAGCAAACTAAAAAAATGGTCTGCTGGTTATGCTTCAGACATCCTCGAAGCCTTCAATAAAGATGTGTTCCCATACATTGGCAAAAAACCAATAGCCGAAATCAAACCGCTTGAACTGTTGAATGTGCTGCGGCGCATTGAGGGGCGCGGCGCTACCGAAAAGGCAAGAAAAGTTAGGCAGCGCTGTGGGGAAGTTTTCCGTTACGCAATAGTCACCGGTCGAGCTGAGTATAACCCCGCCCCGGATCTCACCAGCGCGATGCAAGGGCACGAGTCCAATCATTTTCCTTTCCTCACACCTAAAGAATTGCCTGATTTCTTCAATGCGTTGTCAGGATATTCAGGAAGCGAGTTAGTAGTTTTGGCTGCTCGTCTGCTGATTATCAGCGGATTGCGTCCCGGCGAACTCCGTGGGGCATTTTGGGATGAAATCAATATCAGTAAGGCGGTCTGGGAAATACCCGCCTCACGCATGAAAATGCGTCGCCCTCATGTGGTGCCGTTGTCCAGGCAAGCTCTTACGCTTATTGGTCAGATCCAAGAGCTAACAGGCAATTACCCGCTTGTGTTCCCAGGCCGTAACGATCCGCGGAAAACAATGAGTGAAGCCAGCATAAACCAAGTCTTCAAGCGGATTGGCTATAACGGAAAAGTCACCGGGCACGGTTTCCGGCACACCATGAGTACCATCCTGCACGAACAGGGCTACAACACCGCGTGGATTGAAACGCAACTGGCACACGTCGACAAAAACTCTATACGAGGAACGTACAACCACGCCCAGTATCTGGATGGCCGCCGCGAAATGCTCCAGTGGTATGCCGACTATATGGAGGCGTTGGAAAACGGCGAAAATGTAGTGCACGGAACGTTTGGGAAAAGCGCTTAACTGTATGTATAGACAGTGCTAATTGACAGTAGTAGACTTCTGTAGACTATCGTTAGCAGGAAGCTTTTATGCGAGAAAACATCCTCAACATGCCCCATCATCTTCGCCGACAACGTGTGGTCACTGCTGAACAGGCTGCAATGGCTATGGCCGGTGTGTATCGTTTTGCATGCTTAAGAGAATTTGATAAAAGTTATGACCCCGAAAGATACAACATGGCTTGTAGCTATTTTCGTATCATTCAAGCGGCTCTTAACAAAGAGCTAAGCCCGAAAACTGTTTGGACTGATATCGGCGGTAATTTTGTCAACGCTGAGTTTTACGCTGAAGATATTTGGTCCTGGGCAATCAAAGAGCTATCTGCTGAAGATGTATGGTATGGCTGTGAGGAAGAAAATGCAGCTCATGCTAATGAACATGTTCCTGGGGTATGGGGCGAGTTCGCTGGCAAAGACACTGCTTTGAAATTGATCGCTGGTATGGCGATTGCGCTTGAAAAAGCGGGTGGAAAATATGTTCGCGGTAAGAAATTGAACAAATCCGAAGTTGCCAGAAGTGCCTCAAGAATCATATTGGAGCATGGCGATGGCATCGATGTGACTGATAAGGCATTGACTATGCTAATTGATGAAGCTCTGAACACGTACGCTTCCAAATAGCCCGTAAGGATTTCCAAAAAGACGATCTACAGGTTCTAAAACTTCTGGCCGTACTTCTGTTTCCGTGGAAGAGCTGCTTCCAACTGATTTACTGTGACTTCCACAACTACCCTCTTGTTTTTGCTGAAATATACCTCGTAGACCACATTAGACTTCGAGAGGTATATATGTCCCAATCCCTTATCCGCTTACCTGAAGTTCAGCGTAGAACCGGCTATAGCAAGGCTTGGATCTATCGACTCATGGCTGAGCAACGTTTCCCCTCATCCATAAAAATTGGTTCTCGAGCAATTGCTTTCATTGAAAGCGAAATTGATGAATGGATTAGTGAGCGCATTGAATCGTCACGCAGCCAAACGAACTGAGATTCCGTGAGCTGAGATAATTTGCGAGAGTTTGCACTTCAGATCTCGCAGAATAAGTTCGTCGCGACAGCTCACTAAAAAATTCAAAAAGGTTAATGCCATGAAGAACAATTATGCCCGTCTGGGGCAGGGCTTCGCTCACCCTAAAAACTCCTTGCCTTGTTATTCAACTGAAGGGTATGCTTTAAAAGCACCAGCAAAATCTGGTGTCAGGATTGGCGTCCTGAATGACTGTATGGCGACACATGACGCGCCAAGCGTCTTTTTTTGTGCCGTTGATCCGTCTCACCTATTTTCACGCGTTGTGGTTCAAAACCGCTCTGCTAGCAAAATTATGGTGGGCTGGGTGGGGGCGGAGAAATCCGCGCCGGAGTCCATACAGTCCGGTTACGCCAACCCTGCTCAGTCCACCACCAGTGAAATTGGCGTTTCCGGTGGTGGTTATCTAGACCACTGTATGGAGGCTGCCACATGGCTACTACCCCAACCCAAAAACTGCCCAAATTCACCTGGCTTTTCCTCGGTACGCCGAAAGGCCGGACCTGTACTCCCGTTGTTATCCGCATCGTTGCCGACAGTGAGCAAGAAGCCCGCGAGTTTTATTCCCGCTGGGATCTTATCTTTGCCGCCAAAATTCGCTCTGAATGTTCGCTTTATCAATACAGTAGCGGCGCGTTTGAACTGGATGTTGCGAAACTGGGAGGTAGCCATGTTTAACCTCCAGACCCTGACAGCTAAAGCCCGCGAGCTGCGCGGCAACGTGGTAAAAGCCACTACCACGAAAGGCACCCGCACCATGACCCCCGTTTACGAACGGGAAGAGCAGCGCAAACTGCGCGAACGCATCCAGCAGACCCAGCCGGAGTGGGTTTTACTCTGGTGGGATATTGCGACCGTAACCGGCTGGCGTACCAGCGACGTGTGCAACTTCCGTTACTCCTGCATCAACTGGGAAACCGGCATTGCAACAATCATCGTGGCGAAGCAGACCAAAGCAGCGGAAGCCAGAGCGACCCGGAAGGGGATCGAGATTGTTCGCCAGCAGCGCAAGGACGCTGCCCGGCTTGCTGGCGATCACATTGGGTACATGCACTGGGATAGCGTGAGCTGCGACGAGCTGGCCGCCGGCATGACGGAAGAAGAACAGGCGATTGTGTTTGAGCTGGTGGCAAAGGCTGAAGTGAAGCACGACACCAAACAGCTGCCGCCGGGCATCATCAAACGACTGCGGGAACGCATGGAGCGCAATCTTATCGGTGACGACCTGGTATTTTCCCGCAGCCAGATTGAAAGTAACCGTTGCCAGTCTCTTGAAGGTAGCGTTAGCCGTCAGACGATCTGGAAGAAACTGCACAACGTCATGGTGTGGTTTACCCGCGTAGTAAACACGCGTCTGCGCCTGAGCGCCTATTCCAGCCGCAAAATTGCCGCCTTTAATCTCATGTCCGCCGGCGGCGAACAGGGCTTGATGGTCGCCTCTGAAATGCTCGGACACAGTAACCCGGCAATCACCCGGACTTATCTCCAGCTGGGGAGCAAGGCCGCGGCTATCCAGACACGCCTCGCTATGGAGGTGAATGCATGACAAAGCCAACTCAAAACGAATCCATTGCCATGCTGACGACCAGCGCAGGCCAGGCGCTTGAATACAGCCGTCAGGCGCTTGCCGTTCTCGATATGTGGATAAACACCCTGGCGCCGGATGATGAAATGGAAAGCTTTCGTGTCGCGGCGGTTCACAGCCTGGTCAGTCAGGCATCGGAATATCTGGTGAAAGTCAGGGAGGTCAGACCATGACCGCTATTTATAATCTGGTGCGCTGTAGCGATGGCAAAACTGTATTCAGTTTTCCGGCCGGCGGCCGCTATCTGGTGGACACGTCGAACGGGTTGCAGTCGATGCGCCCCCTTATGGACGACGAGATCCTTTTCACGGTGGAGAGTGCCGCGCGCTTTCTGAAGAAGATTGGTTATCAGGTAATCCCGCCAGCGGCGTGAGGTAAAAAATATGACGATTAAAATTTCCGGCTTAGCTGCTGGTGGCCGCGCTCACCCTGAAATCAGGCCGGGCGATAAATGGAAGGACAGCCGGGGCAGCATCGTAATTATCGAAAGTTACCGATTCGACAGAGTGACATATTGCCGCGAGGGGTACTCCTCACCATGTTTTTGCACGCCAGAAAGACTGGTGCGGGAATTAGAATTTGTATCTTCCGCGCCGGTCGCCGGCGAAAAAGATATCGATCGAATTATGCGGGTGCAGGGCATCGAACGAATTCGGGTTATGCGGGAAATCATCAGGGAGCGAGGGAACAGAAAATGAAGAATGCACCAAACCTTAAAAAGCAGCCGGCGGATCTCATGGAGGAGTCAATTATCTTTGCCGGCGCTGATGCCTGGACGTTCGCCAAAGCATGGCAGGAAATGAACCCGATTGGCGACACGGTGCCGCCGGTTGTGCTGGATAAAAAGCAGCTGGCGGAGCTGGAGAATATCCGCATTGTGGATGATGGCCGGCTCTATGCCCGGGTTTGCCGTGGCGGGCATCTGACCGAACGGCAGATAACCATTCTCGCTACAAAGCTGGCGGTGGCCGGCGTGGAGCGCGCGCAATTCTACTCTGAAGGTTATCAGCTTCTGGAGGACTGGACGCCACAGCTGCCGCGCCTCAAAGCCGATGCGGAAGCCGGCAAAAGCATGGTGATCGGCAAACCGCTGACGGATGTAAACCTTCGCGACCTGGCTGATAACGAAAAGGCGCTCATACTGGCCGCGCGTTACACCGGTATTGCGATCCATGAAAACAGCGAAGGCGTGTACGTCTACCGTGCCGGCATCTGGGAGAAAACGTCTTTGCTCGAGCTGAGCCGCGAAATGGTGGCTATCTACAACGAGAACAAAACTAACTTCAGCAAGCGCGCGATCAACAACGTTATCGACGCCCTGAAAATCGTTATCCCGGTAATGGGGGAGCCGCGGCGCAGCCTGATCCCCTTTGCAAACGGCGTCTACGATATGGAAACCGGCATTTTCTCCGAACACAGCCAGGACAACTGGCTAACCAATCATAACGGCGTGACCTACACGCCAGCGGTACCAAGCGAAAACCTTCGTGACCACGCGCCGAACTTCCATAAATGGCTAAGTTACGCATCAGATAGAGACGCAATTAAGATGCAGCGCATCGCTGCAGCGCTCTTTATGGTGCTGGCGAACCGGTACGACTGGCAGCTGTTCCTCGAGATAACCGGTGAGGGCGGTAGCGGGAAAAGTGTCTTTACCCATATCGCTACGATGCTGGCCGGTGCGCATAACACCGCCAGCGGGAACATGGCGGCGCTCGACAGCGCGCGCGGGCGGGCGCAGTTCGTCGGGAAAAGCATGATAACGCTTCCTGATCAGCCCAAATATTCAGGAGAGGGTACCGGGATAAAAGCGATAACCGGCGGGGATGCCGTGGAGATCGACCCGAAACACGAGCACCAGTACACCGCCGTTTTGCGGGCGGTGGTTGTGGCCACGAACAACACGCCGATGATTTTCACCGAACGTGCCGGCGGCGTTTCCCGGCGACGCGTAATTTTCCAGTTTAACCGGCGCGTCAGCGAGGAGGATAAAGATCCCGACCTGGCAGAAAAGATATCCGCTGAAATTCCGGTGGTGGTTCGTCGGCTGCTGGCGAACTTTGCGAACCCGGAAAAAGCGCGGGCGCTGCTGCTGGAGCAACGGAACAGCGAAGAAGCACTGGAGGTGAAGCAGAAAACGGATCCGCTTTATGCCTTCTGCGCGCATCTTGAGCGGCTGGCTGATTGTGCGGGAATGATGGTAGGAAACCGCAATCCGCCTCACTATCCGCGAATTTATCTCTATCACGCTTACCTGGCATTCCTGGAGGCCAACGGTTTCGACAAGCCGCTGACGCTGAATAAATTCGCAGAGGGGATGGAAAGCGCGATGAGGGAGTTTAATCACGAGTACCGTAAGGAACGGAGAGCCCGTGGCATGGTGACCAACGTTGAACTTTCAGAGAGTGCGGAAGACTGGTTACCTCAGACGCATCCTGTAGCCGGTCATAAAGAATGAAGTTCAGATAAATATGGAGAAAGGTATACATGGTATACATCGAGAGAATAATTTATATATAAATCAGTGAAATAAACCATGTATACCTTGTTTTCAGGTATACACAGGGTGTACATGGTGTTCATTCTCTCATTAACCATCTGATCGTTTATTAAACAGAATGATGTATACCGTGTAGACCTGAAATCCCAAAATGTAGGCTGGTGTTCATAGGTTAATATTATGTTTTATAAGCAATTTATAGCCTTTATGAACACCATGTATACCTTGAGGGCAAATTCTTTAAAACGCATCCATTCATTTCACGTTGTGCATCCCCTCGATTTCATTACCATCATTTCATTACTTGCAATGATTATTGTGATTGTTGCGTTTTTTATCATGTGATAACCAAGGGGGAAGCATGAAAAAGGAACACGTGAAACCCGTTCTTCTGAGCGCTGCTCAGGTTGCGGCATTAAAAGCCATCCAGGAGCAGGAACGCCAGAAATCCGGGTTTGGTATCGCACCATCAATCCATGATGTGGCGAGAAAAATATTTGATGTTGGGCTATCCAGAATGGAGGTAAGCCAGTGAGTTACGAAATTAAAATTGGGCAAAGAAGCATTGCTATCACTGATAACGTTTCTGAAGTGGTTGCGCCTAATGAGCAGATGGCGATTCTTTTTAAAGGGATGGCGAATATTTTTGGTGATCTGCGGGCCGTGGCAATGTTAGCTGAGGCGGAAGCCGATGCCGTAGAGGTTATCCGCAATGATCCGGATTTAAACGAAGCAGCAAAAAACCGCCGGGCCAGAGATGCGGCAAATAGAGACACACTCACGGCTTTCACTAGAAGTACGGCGATGATCAGCGAACAAGCTGAAAATATTCTCAATTATCTTAAGACCAAACTGGCCCCAGTTGCTCCGTTGGCCGAGGGTGATGTTGTCGGATTTATGCGAGATAGTGAGCTACGGAATGTATTTCGCTCGCTGGATGGAGCTGCGAAAGAAAAGCTGATGGTAGCAATGTATGCCGGGAATCAGACTGATTTATGTGACGCCCTGCTACGAGGTAACGCCATTTGCTCAGGCGTAACAGATTCTCAGCTGGAGCGACTGACTTTTGCCCGTATCGCCACAGATAACGGAGCCGTTATCAAATCTGTTTCTAACCTGGTAAAAGCCATTAACCGCAACCTGCAGCAAATCATCGCTGTTCGCACATGGTATGCAAATCTGGTATTTGGAAGCAATGACGACCCTCGCGATGTGGCTCCTCGAGTCTCCGGGCTGGCGAATCTGTCCGAGTACATTGATGGTATGGAAAAAATTAATTCCCGACAGGGTAAAGCAGATGATGAAGATGGGAAACAGGCCGCCTGATGGCGGCTTTTTCTTAACTGGAGAATGCTAAATGACAGAAGTGAGGAACGGTAAATTATGTTATTGAGCAAATCAGCCTATGCCAGGCACATGGGAGTAAGCCGACAAACAGTTTACGGCTGGATAGCACGTGGTGAGATTGTGCTATCAGGCGATAAAGTGGATGTTGAAGCAACACAGGCGAAGCAAAATTCTGCTGGTGCTGGTGCTGGTGATCATCACAATGCAATGACGTGGGCGCAGGCCGCCGCGTGGGTATGGGGGCATGACGGCGGGAAAGAGCTGCCGGCTGATATTAATGCTGGCCAGCGAATAGAGGCAGCAGCCGCTGAGCTGGGTTTTGATGTTCAGCACGAGCCCGATGAACAATTGCTGATTCTCTTCCGGTTGGATGAAGAAACCCACAGCTTCTATGGCAAAGATCACATGGCTGGTGGTCTGCGTTTCCTGCGTTCCGAGCTGGCCTATGTGGCCGCAATGCATCCCGACACCCAAGATGACTGGAGCGATACAGGATTAAAGGCACTCTGTCTGCTGGCAGGTGAGAAACTGTAAACCCCCCGGCCAAACCTAACTCCTCTAACTTGACACTTTTCGTGAAAAACAGGGAAAAGTGTCAACCCAACCTAACGGATCCTGACGCCTGCGAACAGCAGCTAGAGCAGAAGTGTAAAGGGCTGGCGTTGAGCTTTGTTGAGCCCGGCGGTTAGCTTTTGTTAGTCCTGATGCGAAGCAGCGCAGGTGTCAGCCTGTTATGGTTTGTTATGCCTTACTAGGGAAAACCAGGGGGAAAGTGACAACCTCTCCCCCTTTAGAAAACTTCAGGTACAGCTCGTTGGTTGCATCAGTCAAAACCTGTCACCCGCTGGCTATACCAGCGGGAATTTTTGGCTCTAAACGCTCTAAGTTACAGTTGATGTGATCTGTAAACTGCGGCTGCAACTAGTAATCGTATAAAACCATCAGTTGCAGTTTTGCTAACTATAATCACAATGATAATGTATATAATTATACATTGTGTGCGAGGTAATCATACAATGCTAAAAGTTTGCGATAATCAGTATGAGACTTGTCCTTAAATTCTCGGACATGTTTTTCTAAATCTTCCAAGGATATATGTCCATCATGAGCATTGAAGAAAATAATATTTTGTAATTTGCTATCAATATCTGAATGTTTAGCGTAAATATCTTCAATGGTGTGTTCTACTATTCTTTGATTCTTGGGTAACCTAGCATAGTTTGACGCTATTAATCTTTTTTGATTTTTCATTAATGATGTTAAGCATTTAACACCTGGACTGAATTTATGAAAAGCATAAGCTGGGAAATATGATCTTTTATTGATGGTGAACTTGTCAAGCAACTCGACAACATGCGACTCCTGATTTGAAATTAGATCAAAATAGTTTTCCATCATCTCCTGAGGTGTTTGCATGTGTATTTTTATAGAGTTAACAGAACCGACGGCTAGAACAAGTTCATCATTTCTGAGCGTGTCCAAATCCCCAACAAGTTTTACTTTTATGTCTCCGCCTTCCTTTATTTTACCAAAGACACTCTCTGCTCTGCGTATATCCATTACCGAAACTGGTAAGTGCAGTTGAGCAAGTTCTTTATATATGTCTGAGAAGTTATCTGTAACGATTTTATTAATGCTAATTAACCCAGCATCTTCTACTTCGAGATCGTGAGAGACAACGTTTAAATTATCAATGCCTTCTTCTCTTTCAATCAGAAGGAAGTTGTTTTTTATTTTTTCTGCAATTTTAGAACGAGGTGGTATGTATGAAAATATTGTTTTTAATACTTTTTTAATATTAGGGTCACCTATTCTATACCCCATAAATATAATCGGGTTATGTATAAATAAGGATAGGAGTTGAGCACGAATCAACTCATATTTTTTATCAAAATGAACATAGTCATCACCAGTTATTATTATGGATTCTGGTTTGCTAACGCATCCGTGAATTTTATAAACAGAACCATAAGGATTGCTTAAAAGTATATCATTCCCAATTACAGGGTTATAACCAATTGCACTTTCGATAAAATTATCATAGTTTGTTGTAATCACAGAGGCAATATTTTTGGAGGCTTTTACTAATTCAGATATTTCATCTTGAACTCCTAATTTTAAATCTGTGATATTCACTAACTGTGAAAGATAGATTTTAAATCTGCTAATATTTGAGGAGGTATCTTCCGAGTTGTAGTATAAGTCATTGATATTTTTGAACTTTCCATTCCTATCTGCTTTAAGTGTTGCATCAAATATTTGCTCTAATTGCGTTGCCACTTTTGGAAGGTCTATAATACCATCTTTATTACTGTTTTCTCTGACAAGATCTTTATATAGTTCATTAGAGTTTGTCAGGTCAATACTAATTTTCTCTAAGAGTGCCGGCCAGCTATAAGAAATTGATAAGTATCTCATGCTGAAACCTGCTCCAACAAATAATATTGGATGGTTTCTGTAGCCTTTTAGAAAATCCGTTATATTCATTTGACCCCCGAGATATATTAGTGGTAATCATTAAAATTTGTTAGAACACAGCTCAAGTATGTATTTATCTGTAGAGATAAGAATTTACTTGTTATTGACCATTTGGATAGTAAATTTTCATGAGCCTCTCTTTTTCTTCGTTGAATGCTTTATCAAAATCAATTTCTTTGTCTAAATTAGAATGTAAGTCGTTTAAAGCTTTAACAAGAATCCAAGCGCTATGGTGAATGAATGGGTTTAATCCAATAATGTTTCCTGCAGAATTATCGTCAACTTTCTCAACTGCTAAAATTGCTTGGATTTTTTTACAACTTTCCTGAATATTCCAATCGGAAACATGTAATAATAATGCAGATAAAGCCATGAGTGGGTTGTTTGCTTTGATAGATGTTGGTGTGTAACTAATAATCATACGGAGTCGAGGGTGGTAGTCTCGAATCAGTCTTGCCATTTGAGTAGCTATCTCATATTTTTCGTTGAGAATTGATCTGTCAAATGTTGATGTTCCAGAGTCTTTAATTACTATAGTTCTTGCTTTTTTGACTACTGATTTAAGCCTTACATTCCAAAGTTCAGGATTCTCATTACGGTTTAGATAGAATTGAGGGTACTTGAAATAAAGGGATTGATATACTTCCTCATTGATGTCGAACCAACTTTTGTTTGTGGCGCTGAGATCGACAACATAATTATCATAGTTTCTCTTGTATCTAATCAATGAGGCCTTTGCAAGGTAAATTATGTGAGGGCTTAAATTAAATGTAAAAGTGCCTTTTTCTCTTAAATCTAAGAACCATTGGCGCATGTTACGTATATCTTCTTGCGTAAAAATCTTCTCCTGAATTCCCGCGCAGACCATAAGACCTATTAAGCGTGTCGCTTCAGAACCCGAGCGCATAAAATCAATTCGGCCTTCATTTGAAACAACGTTCAACTTATCATCTCCAGTATAAAAATCACAAAATGGGAGGTGAGAGTCTTTACCTAGATTGTCTCGAAATGCAAAGTGTGCTTGCTTTACAACTTTGCCGTTACTGAGCGATCTTCCTTCCGAAACGTAATAACCACCAGAAACATTGCATGCCGGGCATTCAACATCCTCTTTAACAAAATCTCTAAAACTTAAAGAAGGATCTGAGTTGCTACGTTCGAAAAGGTTTTCCAACTGCTTAGCATCCAGTTCACGCTTAAATTTTCTAGAATAGGCTGTTATCGTCATTTGGGGGTCTCCTTTCGAAGGGAGCTTAACTTTACCATAGGATGACCATAAAGGGAGCTGTACGGCAAACATCACTAAGGTTGGGCCTAAAACACAAATTCCCAGAGTGCCATTTTGACGTCTAGCTAACTTGATATGCTTCAAGGCAGTTCTTAAATTGTGGTATCAACATCAATAGAATGTTTTTTAAACAACTTAGATGGCAACAAGAAAATCTGGGGGTACTTTTGGGGGTACCTAATAATGGTTTGATTTTTTTATTCATATAAATCAATTGGTTGGTTTTTATGATTTGCTCCTATTATCGCACCATCAAATGCATCCCGTTTCAACATCCCCCTGTTTTTATTAAATAAAAAAATTTTTCTCATCGGCGGGATGGCGTCAGTCCACCGAATGCGATTGCCGCCGCCGAGGTGGGGCTCTCCTTTTTTGACTGGATGAAGTGCGGTTTCCCGGCAATGATCGTTTTACTGCTTGTCGCTATTGCGATTCTTTACCTCTTATTCAGGCCGGAACTTAAGGGAACCTTTGAAATGACTAGTGAACAGGTCGATTGGGATAAAGGCAAAGATGATGCATGGCGGCCTGTTTTTGAATATCGCTTGTATTGTCGTTTTAACCGTTTTTAGCATATTGTTTTGGGTATAACTTAAACGCAGCGCGGCGGTCACTGCTGGCCGCCGTGTCAGGGTCATTCTCTTTGAGCGACAGGCGAGGCGCGCTCGTGCCATCGGCGAGATCGCCAGTATAAAACGATGCCGGGCGTTACGATTAAGCCAATACTCTACGGCAGCGTAAAGGTCACCGTAGCCCTGGCGCTCCATGCGCCTGATGCGGTCGAACTTTGCGCTTTCCACTGCGCCGTCAACGATTGTGGCGTCTGCACCGGATGGGTATAGGTCGCCCCCGAACAGACGTTGGCGTTGGTATTGTCGCGCATTATTCGAAAATCGATTTGCCCTGTTGTCGCGCAGGTCCAGGATTCAAGAACGTTAAAGTTCTGGGATGCGCCAAAATCGCGGGTGATATTCCCCTGCCCGGTTACGGTAAGCGGTTGTTCCATATAGGTTGTGCGCCAGGCGGAGATAGTCCCGGTGTTAAATACCGTCCTTGGGAGAATGTCAATCGCGGTGATATTACGGATATTTACGGCGATAGTATTGATGATAGGGAGCGCTGGCGAGTAACTAATCGTCGGGGAATAAGCGGGTTTACTGGCCGCAGGCACCATCGCAAAAGGATAAGAAACTACTCCCCCAGTGGTCATTATGACCCGGAGGCCTTGCGATACGCTGCAGTAAAGATAGGTATAAGGCGGCGTTTTGGCAGATAGTGTTGCCTGTAGATTTATATCGTAAGTTGTCCAGCGGTAACTTGTTGATCGAGTCGTACTTGGATAGGTGAAAGAGGTAGTATTGACGTCTGTTATACCTGTCTTGTTCAACTGGATAGTGTTTGTACCAGGGCCAAGAGTAAGTGCGACAAAATCGCCAAAATTCGTTAAAGAACTTAAATTGCTCAGTAAACTAAAAAAGGATTTACAAGAGGCGCTTTTTCCCATGTAGATCGTGCCATTATGTGAAAAGGAAAAACATCCGTTTATGGTAAGAGATGTACCACTGCCGGTTGCAGTACAGACTCCGCTGGCATTTATACCGGGAATGGCTAATGTGACGTCAGAGGCACTTTCCAAGGTGTAGGTATGCGATCCCCAGTAAAACGTACCTGCTCCTTGGGGATATTTATCAGTGGCCCAGTAAACCCTTTCACCATTCGCGATTACCGACGTGCTGACAGCTACGGTCTTTGGCGTCAGCGTGACGGTTATCGGATCCGTAGTATAAGCACCAGTTACCGGATCAAACGATCCGCTATTAGCCTCAGGGGTGACCATCAGCGTCGCCGCGATTGCCGCGAACATAAAAACAAACCACTTCATTTTATTCTTCCTCGTAAGGACGGCTATTTACTTTGCTCAAGGGCGCAGAGTTATTGACAGACGCTCGTCGCGTTCCAGAGACCGGACGCGCCAGCAGATTTATGGGCTATATAATCCGCCCGACAGGTGGTTTCCTGCCCCTGGCCATTCCCCCATTTCACCTGCAGCGTCCCTTTTTGCGGTAAACCGCTCAGCAGAACTTCTCCGCCGTCACCGACAATTGACGCGTTTTCTTCACTTTTAAGCAGCGACGCCATCGCGCCAAAGGGGACCGGTTTACCCCCAGGCCGCGTTAACGTCATCAGGACACGGTGGCCAATGGCGGTTTTATACTCTGCTCTAACGATAGCCCCGCGGGTGGGGACGACTTTATTGGTCATATAGGTGATATCGGTATCGTCCCGCAGGGTTTTACTATTCAGGCTAATATCATTGCGGCGATAGGGGGTCAGATACGGAACAACCGCGTAACCCCGACTATCCGTAGAGATACCGGCGTAGTTATTGACGCCAATGCCTTCTGCGCCAGGAGCCTTAACTAAACCAATGGTTTCACCCAGGGATTGGGACAGCGTGATACCATTCTCATGAATCACTACCCCACCGGCTATGCCATACCCCAGCTGTTGGCTGTCGCGGCTGCGGCTGTAGGAACCATTTAACGTTCCGTGGCTTGCCTTCCAGCTGACGTTACCCCCGACGACTTGTTGTTCGCTGCGCCCCGCAAGCGTCGCGTTTATCCCCCAGTCAAGACTGGCATCATCAAAGGCTGAACCATTCAGTCGGAGGTTGTGGCTGGTTCCGTTTCCACTCGCATGGGTTGTCCCGTATGAGGCGTATGTCCGGTTGAGGAATTTATCCAGCGGCACATTGATCTCAAAGGAGACCACATTATCCTGTTCGGCATGGCCATAGAGCCCGGTATTCCGGTTCCAGGAGTAGCTCAGACTGATACCAATCGCGTTGAAATTTTTGTAATAGCCCAGATTTGCCGACAGGCTGTTACGTTCGTTCTGCCAGTAATCCTCGCTGATCAAGGATGCATTCAACGCCCCAAAGTTATCGCCAAGATCCTGATTCAGCGACAGCTCAGCCCGGTTACGCCGGCGATCGGTGATATAAGAAGGAATGTTATTATCGCTACGGTAGGTACCCAGCGTTTCTTCCAGCGAGCGAAATCCGGAGGTGGAATAGCGATAGCCGGCGATGGTAAAATTTGTTCCCGTCTGCAGGAAATTTTTGCTATAGCGTACCCGGAGCGACTGGCCCTGTTGCCTGCCGGCATCGGTCGACATGGATCGGGAATGGATGGCGTCGGCGGAAAAGGCGCCCCAGCTACCGATATTCTTACCCACCCCCAACGCATATGACTGATATTTATTGCCTGCGTTTTGCACGCCGCCGTAGAGCGTAAAGCCCCACGGAAGGCCATAAATTCCGGTGCCCTGAACAAACAGGTTTTTTTCCGTGTGAGAATCGTAGGCGCGGAATTGACCGCCCGTAACGCTATAGCGAAACTTACCTTCACGCTGTAGAACAGGCAAAGATGCGTAGGGGATGCGCAAGTGCTGCTCGCTGCCGTCGGCTTCTTTGATGGTCACGTCAAGATCGCCTGCTCCTCCGGTGGAGGCCAAATCGGAGATCTCGAACGCCCCCGGCGCCACTTTGGTCTCATAGACAACGTAACCATTCTGACGGATGGTGACCAGAGCATTGCTGCGGGCAACCCCTCGAATCACAGGCGCATAGTTACGTACGCTGGAAGGCAGCATGTCATCATCCGAGGCCATCTGAAAACCACGAAACGGCACGCTATCGAAGACATCAGCTGGTGCTGAACTGTCGCCTAACGTCAGTTGGCTTCGCAAAGAGACAATATTCCGCTGAAGATAGCTATAGACGTTGTCCCATTTACTTCCACTCTGATTACTATGCTCAAAGGTGGTGTAGTTGCGCAGACGCCAGGGACCGATATTGAGACCGGGACGCAGGTTCAAATACGTGCTTTCGTAAGTTTCTGCACCCTTATATCGGCTCTGATAGCTATTCATGTTGTAATTGAGGAGAAGGGCTGGAATACCTTCATCCCAACGTTCAATAGGCACTTCATCCAGGCTGCGCGTATTCATTGCCGCATGAGGGATACTCAGATTCAGCTTTTGGCGGTTAAACTGGAAGTCGGCAAATGCATCAGGGATGCCCGCAAGATTGGCGCATTCGCTATCACTGACGGCGAGTTCTGGAAATGAGGCCGTATCAACTCCCCATTGGCTGAGTTCTGCCAACGTGACGCAGGGCTCCAGCTTCCCATCCTGGTTCTTTGAAAACATCACATCGCGGGCATCTGCGGTCACCATTTCGTTATTGACGTAGATATCTACCCGGTAGTTTCCCGCTGGCTGTCCATTGACGACTTCAAATACGGAGAGGTCTGTCGTCGGCGCACCTTCTCCTTCGCGAACCTCAAGCAAAGCAGGATTAAAAAACTCATCCGCAAACGATATGGCTGGAGCATTGAATAGCACAGACATCATCAAGAGGCATGCATATTTCATATTGAAATTGAACTGACCCAAAATTCCATACCCATTAATCAGATGTAATCAGAAGAAATTAATATTTTGAGTGAAACTCTTTGCCACTCGTACCGTAATCGTTAATTATTTTCCAGCTAATAGTGTTACCGACTGCTCCTGCAGGAATGGTAAATAGCCGTTCTGTTGCTGGTGCCACATAGGTCTGCTCTGGCAAGGTGGGTTTAAACGTCTTTCCGCCCACCGTAATGACGCTGAAGTTCATGTAAAACGGCGTTGGGTTAGTCACCTGAATCTGGTTACCGATTTTTTTCCAGACAAGTTTATCCGCGTTTTCTTCAGGCAAGCCTTTTACAGTTGAAGGACGATAAATAAATTTCAGCCTTTTTTTGATCGCCAACTGCAATGTATTTGCCTGTACCTCGTTTTTTTTAACTGAAGGGATCGTCTTAATGTTTAGCCAGAATAATGACTCACGGTCTTGCGCAAGGTTTGCCCCCGTAAAAACCGCGCGCAAAGTATTGTCCTGGCCGGGCTCAAGACGAAACAATGGTGGGGTAATCATAAACGGGGCCTTAGCTTTGCTATTCTCCCCTTCGTCCACCCATGACTGAATAAGAACGGGAATGCCCTTGTTCGTATTGCTTACAGTAATCGATGCTTCTTTTTCATCACCATGAAAAACCAGGCGGGTCCCGCCGACCGAAACCGCCGCATGACTATTTATTGAAAAAATCAAACATGACGTCATTAAAGATAAAACAAGTAACGCTTTCATTAATACTCCGGTAGCGGAGGTGTTACCACCTCCGCTGCATGTCAAAAATTACATATACGAGATGTTTACCTGGGCGACGGCGTTAGCCGCGCCTGCGGTGACAGAAGCCGCAGTACTGATGTAATTAGCGGTAAAGCGGAGCTGTTGGGTCGTAGCGCTAGTCAGTGCAATACCGGAATCGGTAGAGTTAATATCAATATTGGTACCATCTGCTTTTTTGATATTAATGGAAACGCCCGATGCGCCGCCTGCGGTCAACGCCAGGTCACCGGCCGCATCCGCGGCCCCTGAAAAGGTCACCAGTGCAGCCGTCGGGCCACCTGAAGCCGGACAACCCGTTAAGTTGATGGCGAAAGGAACAGGAAGGGTCGTTGTCCCTACCGTCGGGAATTGAGCAGCACCGTAGGTGCCTAGCTGAACGTTAACAGTATTGTCTGAAGTATCTACACTGCAGGCTTCCTGAAGAATGGTTCCGCTGAAGTTAACGGTGGCATCCGCCGCCAATGCCTGAGATACAGACACAGATAACAGACCAAATGCAAACGCAGCTGCTGATAATTTTTTCATACATCATTATCCTTAATATAAGCCACCGAGGTGCTTCGGGGCATATTGCTATAAAGTGTTGCAGAGCCATATCATATGAATGGCCTTGAGCAGCAACATAACGCCCACGTTATTGCCATGCACCTGAAAACGTCTTATTAAGAATTTATAACTGTGCATCATTAGCGCCTGATAAAATCCTTCTTCCAGCCTATAAAAGATGCGCCATGATTTTTACGATTGTGTAAAAGGGCTCGATGTACATTTATCACAATGCGTAATGTCATTACCTCTTCTTTTACCTTGTTTTTTTATTTTCAAAATAGCAAGCGCTCCTTTGAGGGTTGAGTTTTTATTGGTTACAGCCTTAACCGTCATGTTATTATTTCGTTTAAATACGCATTCAAATTTAAAGTGTTATTAACAAAAAAAAATTTCGCCGGGTGTCCATTAATATCTCACGCCCCCTTCACGCCAATAATTGAATGGCCAGACATAAAACGCACCATAACCTTATTAATCAACAAGTTAAAACTTAGACTCTTAAGAATTTAAGTAATAATTAAGAACCTTTAAGATTTTTTAAGGGCGTTTCATGTGGCAGAGCGTGACGTGTTCAGCGTTAAGTGAGATGATTTGTTCAAGTTAAAATATATTTAATCCCCAGGTCACAAATTTATCCCTAACACAGGAAATCAAGAATTTACTATGTTGCATTTTGGGGATAATACGTTATCGAACATATGAGTTTGGCATGCACTTGAGGATTGCAACCAGTCTTCCTTTTAGTCTATTAAATTTAAAGGGATTAATAATGGTTACTATTATAAGGCACGAAGTCAATGAAAGCCTGGCAATATCCGGTGTGGTCGAAACCCGTGGTCTGGTCTTTGTGAGTTACTGTCTCGGGAACATCGGAAAACCTATCGAGGAACAGATAAATGGTGCCTTCGATAACTTGAGTGAAAGGCTTAACGCTATCGGCCTGACGCTGGAGTCAGTTGTTAAAATTGATGCTTTGTTTAGGGACGTGTGGAATATCCCAATAATGGAAAAGATCATGCGCCAAAGATTTAACGGCAATTATCCAGCCAGAAAATCTATCCAAACCGAGTTTGCCCATGATGGAGGAGCTGCGGGTATGCTCTTTCAGCTTGACGCGATTGCCTGCCGGTAACTCCCGATGCCTCATCAGTGATTTTGCAGAGATATACCATTCAGTTATTCAAGCGGGAAGCCATTATAACGGCTTCCCAGACCGCTAAAACAAATGAGTATCACAGGGAGAGGTAGTTTTATCCGCAGGAAACCGTTTTAGGTATTCTATCTTTTAGACGCGTCATAAAAAACAAAAGCGATTTTGTTTTTGTCAGGGTCGCGTACGTAAGCACTATAAAAATCAGCGCCGTAATGTGGACGATAATCTGGTGGACCTTCATCCTCTCCTCCATTCTCTATCGCTAATCGATAAAGTTCCTGGACCATGTCAACGGATACCGCGTTCAGCGCTACCATAACGCCATTGCCGCGAGTGGCGGGTAGATTATCAAACGGCATGCCAACGCATAATCCGGTAGTATGGTTATCTTTGAATGTTCCCCATGCGGCGCCTTTTTCGCTACGCCCATCCAGAGGATGACCAAGCACACGCATCAAAGGCGCATAAAATTTATATGAAGCTTGAGGGTCATTGGTTCCCAGCATAATATAAGAAAACATAGTTCCTCCTTTTTTTTGATCATAACATAGCCACGATATAATAAACACCTGTTGAATGAGAAATTAAATAATACATTAAAAACCTTGAATAATGGTGGTTATAATAAATAAAACAGAACTAATGACCAACCTTAGCAAATGCTGCACCGGCGCCGCCCCTACGTGCCAGGCAGACATGATAAACGATTCTTATATCACGCAAGAAGAGGGCTACGGGTTCCCATCAGCAAAAAAACATCTTGTTTAACACGAAACCATCGTTATCCCGATGCCAGGCTTTCTACGCTAAGGATGACGATGCTCTTGGATGCTGGCAAAAAAAGCATAGATTAGACAATAACCAATTGTAGTTACTAGGTTTATTGCGTTTTAAATGCAGATGTTTATCCCAGAGTTCAGCGAATTTACGACCGTTACCCAGCTAATACGCGAAAGGATGATGGTGCTTTATGCGGCGTTCGACAGGACGGAAAAGCGAAGTATTAAAATTTAAGGAGTCACATATGTTTTCTCAATCATATAATTAGCTATAATGATCGTAATTCCATCAACACCGATTACCTCCTTACTCCTTTAATCTCTTTTAACATATAAGCCGCGTATAGCATATGTATTGGATCATAAACAAAAATATAGAATTTTGGCCTGAAAATAAGCGGTTAATCTCGTTGAAAAACCCGGCTCAAAGCGTCACATTGACGGCCCCGGCAAGCCACTGTCTTGTTCTTTTACTGGAAGCCACTCCGGAACTGGTCAGTCAGCAAGTTTTCTTTAAAAAAGTGTGGGAAGATGAAGGGATTCTGGTCCCGGCAAATACCCTGTATCAAAACATATCGATAGTCAGGCGCGGACTGCGCGATGTCGGGGAAACGGATAATTCGATAGTCGTGACGGTTCCGCGTAAAGGCTTTCATATCAATCCTAACGTTAACGTTGAGAGGATGGATAAAAAACCTTTGAATTCAGAAAATTACAATGACATCACCTTCATAAGCCAGGATGACGTCGCTGAAAAAAATCCGACCACAGAGCCTGGTGATATCGTGCAAACGGTCACCAGAAAAAACATCGGTGCAAAGGCTACAACGTTCTTGATCATGCTGTTAAGTTTACTGGCGGGTTGTTTGTCTTTTCATTACATTTGGCATTTTCATGATGAAAAACCTTTTTTTAGCAGCTATACATTGGTTGAAAACGATCGCGGGTGTCATTTTTATACCAAAGATGATAACCATGCTAAAGTTGATAAATTTAACTATTATAAATCTTTGATATTCAAATCCGGACTTGATTGTAAGAAGTATCCCTTCGTTTATTTTTCGATGTCGCAAATGTCTCCCGGATTTATAGTCTTTATTTGCAGAAAAAGTTACAGCGAGAAGGTTTCTGCCGGATGTGTTACTCTCTCTTTTCGTGGAATAGTATATGAATAGAATAAAATTTGCTTTTGGCTTTTTTATTTCTGGCGCTCTACTGGGCCTTTTTTATAATTTACTGAATGATAAAATACATCATAAGGAAGAGTGCACGGCATCGCTCGTCGTGTTCAAGGGTAATACACAAACTAACTTGACGTTAAATTTCATGTATTCGCTTGATGAAAGCAAGGGCACTGTTGCGGTCAGCGGTAGTTATCTGGATGGAGGGAAACTGCAGGGCCACATCAGAAGAGACGTCATTTATGATATGGTCAAAAATCATGAATCTCATCATTTCCACTCCCGAGAAATAAACCGATACGGTAACATTGATTCTGTATCGGATACGTTCCTGGCCACCATCCTGCCAGATTTTTACGTTTATCCGGATGAAAAAATAAGCTATATCATCTCAAAACAAAATGAACATAGCTTCCTGATAAAAGTTGGTTCAAGGCCACTACTGTATTGCGCTAACTAAAGCTATGGATGATTTGTCAGGGTGACTCATCACCTGCTATTTTTTGGGCATAGTCATCCATTAAGTGGTCTGAATCGCCACAGGTTTACGCTATCAGTCAGGCAATAAACATTCCCCGACAGAAATGATGGGTCGATGACACCGCTACTAACCACTTCGCTATATAGTTATAAAGAAAGGGGTGTTGAACAGGCAGCATAGTTTAAACTTTACTACCTGCATTATCCTCAGGAGGTTATCAAGATAGAGATATTATCACCGACACCGATAAACTGTGCCGCTTAATGTAACGTTTGTTTGCTGGCTTGAACCTGTGCCATGATAGACGCTACCGGTCTGACCCGCTCTTTGGGTTAACAGTACCACGACGTTCCCCCCCATTTTCCACGCTTTATTTTTTAGATCATTTCGGGCCCCCGTCTCGAGGTTGCTATTTGACGTCCATCCTCCCGTGAAAAAATTACCCTGGCTACCAGTCACGTCCCCTAAATAGGTGCACGAAGCATCAGGTTCGTTATGTGTTATACGTACTCCCTCAGCGCCATGTTGTAAGGAGTTAGCGCTACAAGCTGTTAGCATAAAAGCGGCCAGAAAGACCATTTTTTTGTTCATGTTAATACCTTAATCAATTCTGCTAAAAATAATCCAATAGTTGCGAAACCAGTCGAATGTTGAGGCGCATTGTGCTGGCAATAAAACACACCTCCCAGGGAACTCCAGGGAGATTTAAGTTTTAAACAACCATCAAGTATAACTATCTTAAGGGTCCATAATATCTCTTATCGTCGTCATGATATTTTATTTTTTTGAGATAATGTATTCCTTGCCATAAACAGAGGCGTTTTAGGTATTAGAAACGATAACCTACGCTCACACCAAATGTATTTGTATCAACGAAAAGTAATTTGGCCGTTTCCCATGAGAGGCCAAGGGAAAGATTCGTTAATGGATTAAAAATAACGCCTGCTCCATAGGCAAAGGCATTTTCTGAAGAGGAATGATTATCCCGGTTTTTTATCTTCATTTCTGCCATGCCGACATTACCATACAAACTAATATAGTCATTAAACCGATAGGTCGGTCCAATCATTAACGAACTATAGCTGGTAGTATTATCCCCATCTTTATGTAACTTCCCCGCGTCCCACTTGTAATTTTGTACTTCATGACGAGTGGCGGTAAGAGAGGTTAATACCCCCCAGTCAGAATTGAACTCATAACGATATTTTAGTGCGAGGCCACGAAGATCTTTACTGGCAGAGTTCTTTAACGCACTAAGGTGCGTTTGGGCATAGCCAACCGAGAGGGTATGATTTTCCATCGCTACCGCTAATGCGGGCGAAAAGAATAGTGCTGCCATAATCCATGGTGAAAAAATACGCTGCATGTAAAGCTCCTTACTGGTAAATAACTCAATGCTTATCAACAAGCAATCACCGTAGAAGACCGATTGCGGCAGCAATATAACCATAAAAATCGAGAGAAAATCATGAAATTAGTCTTACATATATTTTACCGTCACTTTCAGAAAAAGTATGATTTAGTAAGCAATTGATATTACTGGATAAAAACCTATTAGCAACGCAAACCCAGGTTCACTGCAAGGTACAAACGTTATATATCTGACGATTTATTGAGTACAAATAGGTGCTATTACCGACTCTGGTGACTCTTATTTCATTGGCGGCACCGGGGTGCAGCAAGCGAAAATGTGCTAAAAAATCACCGGCAGTATCAGTAGAAAATACCTTTACCGAATCAACATCAAATGTATAAATTCCGGCCCCCGGCATCTTCAGGTTTTTTATATATACATCGCGATACAACACTTTTTTTATCTGCTGTGCGGTGATGATGTCATATTGAAGCGTAATGCGTTTATTTTTGAAATCAAGGACGATATTGCCATCAGCGTGAAAATTACCCGGTTGAACTGAGGTTACCGTCCTGGTAGTACATAAAAAAGCGTTCAAATCTGATAAAGGGTAGCGTTGTTGACGTACATGTAAAATCAGTAACGCGAAGGATACCGCCAGGATAAGCAGCGTAATGCTGTTCAGTACCGTTCTTTGATAGTGATGCATTTGGGCTCCGAAACATTCAGTTGATTCAGACACTGAACAAAAATATTGGTATTAGGGACACGAATATAATAAATAAAATTGCCATTTTGCTTATAGACTTGCGGGCTCAACTCGGAAAAAGCCCCCACCGCATCCTCAAGAGTACGGTTATCCTCTGTAACACCGTAAAAGGTATATCCGTTATAGGTTCCCAATTCAGAAAAATAATCTGGCTTACTGTTGTGGTATATATAAATCATTACCAGCAAGAATAACGTTGCGCCGATTAAAAAAAACCATTCTTTCCTGATGGTAAACTGAGAAATTTGCGTTGGTTCTGGCGACGCGTCTGCAACTGGCGCAACGGTATCGCTGGCGATATTTTGCATTGCGGGTGTTGAAGCATCAGGCAATGATTCGATGGATACCGAGAGCGTTACGCCGACCTTAGGACGCGTTAATACCGCTGAAGGGGGAAGGCCGACCTTTTCAAATGAACCGCGTAACTGGTTGATTAATTTATAATAGCTCGCACTGGAAACCACAACGCCTTTTCGTCCCCATACCCAGGCAATTAAGTCATCCTTCTTAAATAACCCTTCATGGAAAGCAATAAGCAAATTGCATTCGGATTCAGAAATTCTCAAGCTTTCGCGATCGCACGACAGCGTCATCTTTTCGCAATCAAGAATGACTTTCTTATCAATTAGGTATTTTTTCTTACTCATAAGACCTTCTGTTAAGAATGCGTCGTTCAGGTTAAACCATTATGTTACCTCAGTGGTTACTGATTTATTGAACATTTTTTGCATTTAATCCTGTCATTTTGCTCATTGGCACGCGTATCAAGCCAGCGCGTAAAATCAGATGAACACATAGGCTTTGCGTAAAGATAGCCCTGTATAAATCCTACGTTATGATCGAGAATATAGCTCAATTGATGTTCTGAACTCACGCCTTCCGCAACGATATTAAGACCGAGTTTATGGCTAAGCATGATAATGGTATCCAGAATGGGCACGTCGCTACCGCTGGTATCAATCGTATCGACAAAAGTACGATCGATTTTCAGATAATCAACGGGTAGCTGCTGGAGGTAAGAAAGCGAACAGTAGCCGGTACCAAAATCGTCTATCGCTATCAATATGCCTTTCTCACGTAGCCGTATCAGCTTATCTGACACAAGAGCTGGTTGTACAATGAGGCTGCGTTCGGTGAGCTCCAGCATCAGACGCAGATTGCCTAATCTTGCCTGTAACAACTCAACGTCTTCAATAAAGCTCTCATGCACCAAGTGTTCAGGCGAAATATTAACACTGATATAAAAGCCTTCGGCGACCTGCCACCTTTCGACATCCTCGGCGATGAGCTTAAACAGATGCCGCGAAAGCGGAACGATCATACCTTCGTTTTCTGCGGCGGTGATGAAAATGTCGGGTGTAATAAAACGACCATCGGGAAGAGGCCAACGCATTAATGCCTCTACCCCACCACAATTACCGCGGTTGACGTTAAATACTGGTTGATAATGCACCGTGAACTGCGCATTTTTCATACCGCGGATAATTTCTCGCGCCATGGACATCCGCATTTTCGACCAATGCCGGTAAAGAACCAGGGTCAAAAATGAGAAGCAAAACGAGAGAGGGATAAAAATGAGCAGAGATTTCATCCAAACTGCCGTCAATGTGCCAAGAGGCACAGCGACGGTAAGAGAAATCTTTCCGTCGTCAGTAACGTAATTCTGGGTCATCACTATTCGATCATACTGTGCTGGTTGACTGATAATGGCATCGCCTTTGCCAAATCTCAGGCTGAAAACGGCCTCTCTCTCCTCTGAGAGTACATCCATCAGCTCCTGGACATACCGAGAATCGACGATAACAAACGCCGCTTTATCCGCCGCGACTTGCTGTGTGTAAACCACCGCGGGCCTGCCAGGCCCACCGGCCATCCAGCTAAATGAGCGAACCCACCTGGCAGGTAGCGGCGTTGGGAGCGTTTTACCTGGTGGCAGAGGAAAAGGATGCGCCTGCTCTCTGCTAACAAAGGAACAGAGCAGATTGCCCTTTTCCAGCAAACCAATATCACGAATATAAGGAGTAAAGGCGCGGGTACGGTTAAGCTCCGACAAAATTTCAGCGCAGGGCCTGTCCGCTAATTTTACGGCTTGCCCGGTGACCCGCCACGAAGCAGTTGAGACATCTTCACTAAAACGTAATAAGGTTTTCGCACTCAGGGCGACATCCTGTTTAAACTGCAGGACACTGACCAGCAGTGCTAACGTAATCATCATGACCAGCGGCACCAGCACTGCACAAATTATATACGATAGTTTTAGCTTCACTGGTTTCGCCTCTCATTCACGAATGGATGTGCGGTGGTATAGCTGACCGCAAGCCCCATTATGCCTTGGTGCTACCGCTGGTTGTGCAAAAATTATAGATCTGCCGGTTTAGTGAAAAAAGATAGGTTCGCTGACCGACTTTGTTTATCGTCAGCTCATTCACGGTTGCCGGTTGCAGGAGACGCAGCCAGGAAAACATCTCCCCCGTCGTATCCGAATCAAATTTGTGTACGGCTTCAATCCGGAAAGTGTAGGTTTTCGGGCCAATGCGGTTAGGCGCACTGATGGTGATGTCCTGAAAGAATAACCGCTGCTCCCGCTGTTGATCCTGCACGGCGTAATGAATAGCAATCCGATTGGATTTCAAGTCCAGCACCAATGTTCCGCTCAAAATTAATTTCCGCGACTTTATATAAACATTTGATTTAGCAGTGCAAATAAGGTTATTCACTTCTTCCGTATCGCGTCTGGCTCCCCGATACACCTGCGTTGCCAGCACCATACATGCGCAGAGCAGACCACACAGGATAATTAGTAACGCTCTTTGATGGTAATGCATTTTGGTACCGCCGTTTCAACAGGATTCAGGCACTGCAAAAAAAGATTCATGTTCGGCTCCCGGAGATAATAAAGATAATGTCCGTTCTGGCGACATAGCGGTAGCGTCAGGGTGTTATAGGCCGAAACCACCTCCTTAAATGTCACTTTATCGCTCGCCATTTTGAAGAAGATATAGCCATCCTTATCACCAAGCATCCTGAAGGTGCTTTTGTGTTTATTTTGCACAGGTGCATGTTGAAATAGCATCGCTATAGCCGTTAACAGCATCAACAACATTGTCAGCACCAGAAGATGTATTTTGGCGGTAAATTTTTTACCCTCCGCGAGATGAGTCTGACGACTGTCTTTACCCCGCGCTGTATCGCTGGTCTGTTCGCCTGCTTCCGAACGTTGTTTTTTGAACGGTTCTAATGGCTGTGACAACGAAACACCAATTCGTGGACGGGTAACAATATCGTCCGCTTTCAAACCAACGAGCGAAAAATTATTCCGCATTTGATTAATAAGCTTGTAATAACTCGATTCTGAAACACAACCCGCACGGTTCTTCCAGACGAAATCAATGATATCTTCTTTTTTATATATACCGCGATGGAAGGCAAGAAGTAGGTTTGTCTCCGACTCAGAGATTTTAATAATCTTATTACCATTAGCCAATGTCATTCTGGCACTATCAAATATCACCTTTTTAGCGATTAACAACAACTCTTCATCCATGGAAAATCCGTTCTTCAATACACTTACTCTGTCGCCTGTCATATTAACACAGGGTGAAATGATTTCACCCACCTTAACATTCGCAATCTTTTCACAAAACACAGTCACTAACATCAACTCTGCTACCCTTATTGCTTACTCTTCACCAAATCAATAGATTAGCTTCCTTTATGAATTTTTCTTACCTTTTTTGAATATCAACACACCAGTCAAGTAAGATAAATTTAAGGAATATTCAGCACATCAGTAAGCTCTTTTCAGAAAATGGTTCGTAATCTTGCCTTTAAAACATGATGGCGCCGCCCGGCGATTGACCACGTCGCTATGCAACCTTATCACCGGGAACCGCACAATAAAATCACCTGGCGAGACGCTATTTTGTTTTGCATCAACTAAAGGACGTTGTCTTTATCTGCCCTAGCTGCAGAGCGAGCCTCATCATATATAAATGAATAGCAACAAAGGAATAAAAAACCATGTTCAAGAAAACCACACTGGCTTTATTAACAGCCTCACTTTTTATTTCCACCAGCGCGCTAGCCATATCTAATAATACTATTACCTTTCGCGGTGAAGTTTCCGATGAAACCTGTTCTGTGGCGATTAACGGCAATCAGGCAAAACCGGTAGTTATTCTGCCGACGGTGAGTGCCAAGGAATTGGCGAAAGGCGGAGATGTCGCAGGTCAGGTGACATTTGATATTGGTCTCACCGGCTGCACGGGTAATACCGATAGAGCGACCAAAATCTCTACCGTCTTCGTTGGTAACCAGGTGACCAGCAACGGTAATCTTGGGAATACGGGAGACGCGACCAACGTTGAAGTACAACTCCTTGATACCGCAAATAAAGTTATCAATTTGACCAACGGCTTCAAAGGTGAAGGCGATCTACAACTGAAGCCTGGAGAGACGGAAGCCAGCGCCACCTACACTGCGCAGTATTACGCCACAGGAGCAGCATCGGCTGGTACGGTCGAAGCCACTCTCCAGTACGCCGTTTCCTACCTGTAAAACTCTCCGTGGTCCGGTGCTAGCCGTCGGACCTTTATAATAGCAATGGAGTTGTTGCGATGAAAAAGGATGCCCCCCGTTCAGGGCTACGCTATCTGGTGCTGCTGATAGCCCTGTTCTTTCCCGTTACCGGGGCCTGGGCCAGCGTTACCATTGTAGGCAGTCGGATTATTTATCCATCGACCGTCGCCTCAGTCGATGTACAGCTAAAAAATAACGATGACTTTCCCTATATCGTACAAACCTGGTTTGACAATGGCGATCTGCATATTGGGCCGGAGAACGCGAGCGGCATTCCTTTTATCTCTACGCCGCCAGTATTTCGAATCCAACCGAAATCAGGGCAGATTGTCCGCGTTGTCTATAGCCAGCGTAAAGCGCTGCCGCACGATCGTGAATCGGTTTTCTGGTTCAACGCGTTGCAGGTACCGCCAGCCAATATAGGTGGCCGCCAGCAAAATAAAGTGCTGGTGATGCTTAGGACGCGGATCAAACTCTTCTATCGGCCGGAAGGCATTGGTTCACCAGGTAATCTGGCGAAAAAACTGCACATCACCGTGGTGCGTAATGCCCGAAAAGGCGCCGGTATTGTCATCAGCAATCCGCAACCCTGGTATGCCTCACTCAGTAATCTGAGCGTGAAAGTAAATGGTACTTCACGCGAGCTTAATGTCGACATGGTCCCCCCTTTTTCCAGTCGCACTTTCTGGATACCGGGAAACGTCAGCGCCAATTCACTTAACGGTACCGTCACTGTGACGGTGGTTAACGACCAGGGTGCAAGGATAAGCGAGCGTTATCATGTCGCTGAAGGTTAAATTCTCACGCCAAAATATCTTCGTTATCTTAGCCGTAGCCTGCGTTGGCCAGGCTTTCGGTGAAGAATATTATTTCGACCCCTCTCTATTGCAGGGAACAGCTTACGGACAAGGTATGGCGAGCGTTAACGGACCCGACACCCCCGCCGGAGAGTATCTGGTTGACGTTATCGTCAATGGAACGCTGATAAAATCCGGCGTAAAAATCCGCTTTAATCCAGTCAATGGCGGACAGCGCACCGAGCCCTGCCTTCCGTTATCGCTGATGCAGGCCGCTCAGGTTAAATCGCTCCCGGACAACGCGCTGCAAAATAGCTGCCGTCCGCTAAGGGACTGGGTATCCCGCGGTGAATGGCAATTTGATAGCGCGACGCTACAGCTCCGGCTTACGCTGCCGATGAGCGAGCTGATGCACAGGCCGCGCGGCTATATCCCGCCTTCGCAGTGGGACAGCGGCGCGCTGGCGCTGTTTTTACGCCATAACACCAACTGGACCCACACAGACAACACCAGCCAGCACTTCCGCTACCACTATTTGTGGAGCGGCATCAACGTTGGCAGCAATATTGGCCTGTGGCAGCTCCGCCATCAGGGGAATCTGCGCTATGCCGACAGTAACCAAAGCGGTAGCGCCTGGCATTATAATCGCGTGCGCACCTGGGTACAGCGGCCACTCACCGCAATCGACAGCATTATGGCATTTGGCGATAACTATACCGACTCCAGTTTATTCGGCAGCCTGTCATTCAATGGTATTAAACTCGCCACGGATGAGCGCATGTGGCCGCAGGGCAAACGCGGCTATGCGCCGGAGGTGCATGGCGTGGCGTCAAGCAGCGCGCGGGTGGTCATCAAACAGCTAGGCAAAGTTATCTATGAAACCCATGTTCCACCTGGCCCGTTCTATATAGATGATCTTTACAACACCCGCTATCAGGGGGATTTGCAGGTTAAGGTGATTGAGGCTAACGGAAAGGTTTCTCGTTTTACCGTTCCCTATTCCGCCGTTCCCGACTCGGTGCGCCCTGGTAACTGGCACTACGCTTTTGCTCTAGGCAAGGTCCGCCAATATTACCGCATCGACAACCGTTTTCTTGAGGGGACGCTGCAGCACGGGGTGAATAATCATCTCACGCTTAATCTTGGATCGCGGTTGGCGCATGATTATCAGGCCTGGCTGGCTGGCGGCGTTCTGGCAACCCGTCTGGGCGCGTTCGGGATGAATGCCACCTGGTCTGGCGCACAAGTGGAACATAACGATCGGCAGCAGGGCTGGCGCGCGGAGTTCAGCTATAGCAAGACCTTTTCCACAGGCACTAATCTGGTACTGGCGGCTTATCGCTACTCAACCGGCGGATTCCGCGATTTAGAAGATGTGTTTGGCGTCCGGCAACAGGAGCACAACAGCATTGTTTACTACTCCGATACCCTACACCAACGCCAACGTCTTTCTGCAACCGTCAGCCAGCCGTTAGGTCGGTTGGGGACGCTCAATCTTAGCGCCAGTACCGCTGATTATTACAATAACCGGTCGCGGATCACGCAACTGCAGCTGGGCTATAGCAACCAGTGGCGAAAAGTGAGTTATGGATTCAACCTTGCCAGGCAGCGCTCCACCTGGGACGATAGCCGCTTCTACCACAGCGTTAACGAACCGCAGGATCTGAACCAGCGGCAAAAATATACCGAGACGACGCTATCGTTCACTTTATCCATTCCCTTTAACTGGGGCGACAATCCGACCTCCGTGGCAATGAATTATAACCAGTCGCGCGCGAACCGATCCTCAACCTTGTCGATGAACGGAACCCGTGGCGAGCAGAACGAACTCTCCTGGTCGGTCTACGGCGGCTATGATCGCTATCGCAATGGGGATGAAGGGACAGCAACGACTTTTGGCGGCAACGTCCAGCAAAACACCCGTTTTGGCGCGCTGCGCGTGGGCTACGATCAGGGAAAAGACTATCGTCAGGTGGCGCTAGGCTCCTCCGGAACCGTGGTGTTGCATTCCGGTGGCGTGACGTTCGGCCCCTACGCCAGCGACACGTTTGCATTAATTCACGCCGATGGCGCACAGGGCGCCGTCGTACAGAACGGTCAGGGGGCGGTAATCGACCGTTTTGGGTATGCCATTTTGCCCTCGCTATCTCCCTATCGTCGCAACAACGTCTCACTCGATACCCGGCAGATGCGCAGCGATGCTGAGCTGACCGGGGGAAGTCAACAGGTGGTTCCCTATGCTGGCGCGATCGCACGGGTGAACTTCTCAACGATTACCGGCAAAGCGGTGCTCATCGCGGTGAAAATGGCAGATGGCGGCATACCGCCAATGGGCGCCGAGGTCATGAACAGCGAAGGGGCCGTCATTGGGATGGTCGGGCAAGGCGGGCAGGTGTATGCCCGGATCAGCACACCCTCTGGCTCATTACTGGTGCGTTGGGGAAAAGGAGCCAACCGACGTTGCCGTGTGCCTTACCAGTTCGATATGCATTCTCCTGAAAACGTGATTTATCTCACGACTACCTGCGAGAGGAAATAGTCTCATGTGTCATCTTCGCCGAACGCTGCTGTTTGCAGCTGGCCTGCTTTTCAGCACCGCGCCCTGGGCTAACTGCGTTAAGGTCACGGATAATAGTTTCCTTTCTGAGGCTGCGATTAAAGCGGGTTATACCGCGCGCTACTGGCGCGGCGCCTATGATGACAATATCGGTCATCTTGGTCTGCCGTCAGTCATTAGCGTTAGCGCCAATAACAAGTTCCAGCCTTCAGGTACTGTGCTTGCCAGCGCAGTGGCTAATTTCCTTACCGCCGGCGTTCAGACACCCTACTCGGCAAAACAGGTGCTTTACCGCTGTGATTTGAAGGATGCCGGGCAACTGTACGAATTATATTCTACCAATGCCGATAACCCTTTTGTTGGAGGACGCCGGGCGAAAGAAGTTGAAGGGGCCTACTATGACGCGGAACGTAACGTCGCGGTACGGATGACTAACCTGAGTACTGGCGAATACTATAGCCGCTACTGGAAGCAGCGCCAGCTTACTGCGGATAGTTGGTTTCAGGACGATCGCGCAATCTATATTCCCGCAGGCGCGTTTAGTAATGTCCTGTATGAGATGATTAAAATCGCCGCCTCGGATCAGTATATTTATTCGGACAGAATCAACAAAGACCTCTATACCCAGCCGCGCGGTTATATCGCCTTTAAAGGGCCGGGCTTAATAACATCCGCTATTCAGCCAGGTATGGATCATGCTTCAAGCTATTATGGTTGGCCTGCTTATTGGCCCGGTGCATGGAGTAGCTATAATCAGGTTACCTATATTCGCGGCGCAGCTTGCACCATTGAAGATTATCCTGCGACAGTGCTGCTCCCCACCATATCAGCAGAAGCGCTTACTTCTGGCGAAAGCAGCGAGGCGCCTTTCAGTATAACGCTTGAGTGCGAAGCCGGCGCGATGTCTTCAACTCACCCCACAACCCAGGTAGCTAATGTCGCCATGGGCTTTTTGGTCAACCAACCTGCGGCTGTTGCCGCCGCGCGCCGCCTGGGCCTGACGACCACCGGTGGCGGATTAACCTGGTTACTGGATACGCATTATGGCGAAAAGGGCGTGGCTTCCGGAGTAGGAATACGGATTTACGATGAGCGCGGTGCGCCGCTTAACCTGTTACCAGACAAAACGAGTACGGGAACGGGCAATGCCCGTGGCTGGTATGGGTATAAGGAGCTCACGGTACAAACCGGCAAAAAAGATCATGGTTCGGTGGAAATCTGGCACGGTGATTTTACGGCCTCCCTTGAGGCGCTTGGAGGACAAACGGTAACGGTAGGGAGCGTGAATGCGCAGTTACAGGCAGTGGTTAGTTTTCAGTAAGGCTTTGTTAGCGCTATTGTTGCTGGCAGGCATCACTCCGGCGCCGTTTGCTGCGGTTAACGTTGATCGAACCCGGATCGTCTTCGCTGCTAACGATGTTGTCCAGTCGCTGACGCTCACAAACGATAGCGTGACGCCGATGCTGTTACAGGTCTGGACCGATGCCGGAGAGACGGCCTCTTCACCAGACAGTAGCCGCACGCCGCTGGTGGTCTTGCCCCCTGTCTTTAAAATGCAGCCGGATGAGTTGAGAACGCTTCGTGTGATGCTGAGCTCGCGCCGTAGTTTACCCGGGGATCGGGAAAGCCTTTTCTGGCTTAATATTTACCAGATCCCCCCCGAGCAGAATGCAACAGACAGCGTCACTCGCAAATTAGTGTTACCCCTGCGATTACGGTTAAAGGTATTTATTCGTCCGCACGGCTTAAAGGCCCCCACCAGCAACGATGAGCGGAAATTACGCTTCAGTATCGCTTCGCAGGGCATCACGATAACCAATCCGACCCCGTGGTATATGAGCCTGGCTGTCATGCCGATAAAGGGAATAAGTATCGGTAACATCATGCTCGCGCCCTATGAGCAGCGCGATGTCGCGCTTTCGAATATGCCAGCGGTGGGGTCAACAGTAGACTATGCGGTGATTAACGATTCGGGAAACTGGCGGACCTATACCGCAACCATTATGGATAAAGAAATTTGAGCGCCATTTTTTATTACCGAAAGTGAATCAGAAGCCTCACTCTTCAGCCACTCTATTGCAGATAGCAGTTATGGCGGTTATCTGGCGCGGTCTGTGCAATTCACGCTCCGCTCAAAGCATATATTTTTACGCAGGAAAATGTCTAAAAGTAAATGGTTCGTTTTGCTGCGATATTTGCATCTTATCCTTATTATTGCCACTCGACCTCATCTCTGTTGCCCTTACTGACGTTGCACTCGTTGCACATGATTTGCAGATTGGCAATATCGAGGGCTAAATGCGGGTAAAGAGAACGCGGTTTAATATGATCAACGTGCATCACCATCCCGTCACTGGCGCCGCGCCCGCATACGCAACATTTATTGCCGTAGCGCTGGAAGGCCTGGTAACGTAAACGCCGCCACTCCCTTGAGCGGTAGAACGTATCAGCCTCTTTAGCAGCTTGCTGCCGCAGCGCCTGCTCATGCCGGTACTGCTCGAATAAAACGACATGCCCTTCAGCTTTAGGGTAATTTCCCCAGGCATCCGTCGCTGGCGTTGTGTCGGGCTTCTCCTGTACCTTCACCGAGTCTGGAGGATAGAGTTTGCTCGTAACCTTTTGTACCAGTTTGAAAAGTACCCATACGACTACGGCCAGAATAACTAACGTTTCCACTCCCGCGCCTTATTCTCATTCAAAGATAATTGCTGCATTATTTTATACAAGCGCCATATTGATGGTCATTATACCTTTGTAGGGATGAAATTGCGTTATCGCAAGGCTAGCCAGCCCCCACAGCTCATCCACCCCCAGGCGACTCATCTCTATTGTGCCCCTACTCTCCTGGCCGTACGTTGTGATACCCCAGAACACGTCATGGTCAGCTACGACGAACTGAAGGTCTGAAGGTGGTCGGTAGCGCCTCCTGACGCTACCGACATGCCGGTTAACGCGCCATCAGAACAAACACGCCCCAGCCGAGATATTCCCGGGTCCAGGTGACGTGGTGTAGCGGCGCAGTGGTCAACTGCTGGCGAACCTCCGGTGCGAAGTCATCGTGCGGATTGGCCTCCAGCCAGCGGCGCATTGTCAGCCATTTCGCCGCTTCATAACGATCCCAGCCCTCCTGGTCGGCCAGCACCATCTCCACCACGTCATAGCCCAGTTCGCCAAAGTGGGCGACCAGCGCCGGTAGCGTCAGGAAGTCATCGGGTGACTGCGCGCCGCAGGCAATCGCCTCTTCTGCCGTGGCCGGACGTTTGCGCCACCATGGCTCGCCGATAAGCAACATGCCGCCTGGGGTAAGGCTCTGCTTCAGCAGCTCGATTGTGCCTGCCACCCCGCCGCCGATCCACGTGGCCCCCACGCAGGCGGCAACATCGCACGGCTGGCTGGCGACATATCCGCTGGCATCCTGGTGCACAAAGGTTACCCGGTCGCTTACCCCGAGCTCCTCTGCCCGGGCGGCCGCCTGCTGACTGAACAGCAGGCTCATGTCTACGCCGGTGCCGACGATCTGATGATCGCGCGCCCAGCTACAGAGCATCTCGCCGGAGCCGCTGCCGAGGTCGAGAATGGTGGTGCCCGGCACCATTCGCAGCGCCCGTCCCAGCGTGGCGTACTTTTCCGGGGTAAAAGGGTTATGGATACGGTGCTCGCTTTCACTGATGGTAAAAATGCGAGGGATATCGATCATGAGGTTTTCTCCTTGAGAGCCATACGCCCGGGCAGCGACCCTGCCCGGGTCGCTATTTCAGCGGTTGTCCGCTTGCGCGCGAACGTTATTCAAACCGGTCGTGTTGATCCGGTACGGCTGGCCGTTCACCGACTTAATCAGCTTTTTGGTTTTGAGCTTTTTGAAGACCGCAAGGGTGCAGTCGCTCAGCAACAGCCCTTCGCGGGTGTAGCATTCAACGGCGGTAATGCGGCCGGAGGTATCGCGGACGTGCGCAATACGGCCACCTTTGGCGAGAACGTGTAAGGTCCGTTGTTCCTGACGGGATAAATTCATACTGAAACCTGTTCATTATCATGTGCGAAAACATGCCTACACCCGCAGGTGTGTGCGTAAGGTTTAAGCGCAGCGATAATCAGTCCGGCCTGGGCAGGTCGGGAAACTGATTATCTGATAATGACATTCTCCAGCATCGAAGCCTCAGTGAGCATTGAAAGGTATTTACCGGCTGAATATTAACACCTTCATCTGGTAAGGATATTGTGCAGATTAAAAACTGTGACCGGTATTACGATTTCCCTCGGCCTTATCCCCATTTTGCGCTATCCGCCACCCGCTCTGTTCCGCAACTTTCACCACCACCTTATCCCCCCTCCCGTATTGTTAAATAATTGTTGTCAGATCACAAAATGGAAACAAAAAGGCCATTTCGTACGCATTTTATAAAAATGTAGATATTTTTAATTTATGGCTACGAAATGAACATCACCCTGACCTTACAGCGAGGAACGATCCTGATGAACGCCCTGACCGCAGTAAAACCGACACCCGCGCCGGTAGCCCAGCAATACCCTGGCTTTTCTTTCACCCCTTCCGCCCAGTCGCCGCGCCTGCTGGAGCTCACCTTTTCCGCCGAAACGACCACGCAGTTCCTGCAGCAGGTCGCGCAGTGGCCGGTGCAGGCGCTGGAGTACAAATCTTTCTTACGCTTCCAGGTCGGCAAGATCCTCGACGATCTGTGTGGCAATCAGCTGCAGCCGTTGCTGATCAAAACATTGCTCGATCGCGCGGAAGGCGCGCTGCTTATCAACGGCGAAGGGATCGATCACGTCAGCCAGGCCGAGGAGATGGTCAAGCTGGCCACCGCCGTCGCCCACCTGATTGGTCGTTCCAACTTCGACGCCATGAGCGGTCAGTATTACGCCCGCTTCGTGGTGAAAAATGTCGATAACTCAGACAGCTACCTGCGCCAGCCGCACCGGGTGATGGAGCTGCACAACGACGGCACCTACGTCGAAGAGCAAACCGACTACGTATTAATGATGAAGATCGACGAGCAGAACATGCAGGGCGGCAATTCCCTGCTGCTGCATCTCGACGACTGGGAGCATCTCGACGAATTTTTCCGCGACCCGCTGGCTCGCCGCCCAATGCGCTGGGCCGCGCCGCCGAGCAAAAACGTCAGCAAGGATGTTTTCCACCCGGTGTTCGACGTCGATTCGCAGGGCCGCCCGGTAATGCGCTATATCGACCAGTTCGTCCAGCCGAAAGATTTCGAAGAAGGCACCTGGCTGAGCCGCCTCTCCGACGCGCTGGAGACCAGCAAAAACATCCTTTCCATACCGGTGCCGGTGGGCAAATTTCTGCTCATTAACAACCTGTTCTGGCTGCACGGCCGCGACCGCTTTACGCCGCACCCGGACCTGCGCCGCGAGCTGATGCGCCAGCGCGGCTACTTTGCGTATTCCACGAATCATTACCAGACTCATCAATAAGGGTTTTCAGGCGAAGGAATTGAGCGGATGTATGATTTCGTGATTATCGGCGGCGGCATCATCGGCATGTCGACCGCCATGCAGTTAATTGAGATTTACCCGGACGCCCGCATTGCGCTGCTGGAAAAAGAGGCCGGCCCGGCCTGCCATCAGACTGGCCACAACAGCGGCGTGATCCACGCCGGGGTGTATTACACGCCCGGCAGCCTCAAGGCGCAGTTTTGCCTCGCCGGCAACCGCGCCACCAAGGCCTTTTGCGAGCAGAACGGCATCCGCTATGACGTCTGCGGCAAAATGCTGGTCGCCACCTCACCGCTGGAGATGGAGCGGATGCGCGCCCTGTGGGATCGCACCGCCGCCAACGGCCTGCAGCGCGAGTGGCTAAGCGCCGGGGAGCTACGCGAGCGCGAACCGAACATTACCGGGCTCGGCGGGATCTTTGTCCCTTCCAGCGGCATCGTCAGCTACCGCGAAGTGGCGGCGGCAATGGCGAAGAACTTCGAAGCGAAAGGCGGAACGATCGTCTACAACGCCGAAGTCAGCGCCCTGAAAGAACATGCCAGCGGCGTGGTGATCCGCACCCGCCAGGGCGGAGAATATGAGGCCTCGACGCTGATCGCCTGTTCGGGCTTGATGGCCGATCGGCTGGTAAAAATGCTCGGCGTCGACCCCGGGTTTATCATTTGTCCGTTCCGCGGGGAGTATTTCCAGCTGGCACCGCAGCACAACCAGATCGTCAACCATTTGATCTATCCAATCCCCGATCCGGCGATGCCGTTCCTCGGCGTCCACCTGACCCGCATGATCGACGGCAGCGTCACCGTCGGCCCCAACGCCGTGCTGGCTCTGAAGCGCGAAGGCTACCGCAAGCGCGATATCTCGCTGGCCGATACCCTGGAGATCCTCACCTCGCCCGGCATCCGCCGGGTACTGCAAAACAACCTGCGCTCCGGACTGGGCGAAATGAAGAATTCGCTGTGCAGAAGCGGCTATCTGCGGCTGGTGCAAAAATACTGCCCGAGCCTGACGCTGAGCGATTTACGTCCGTGGCCGGCCGGCGTGCGGGCGCAGGCCGTGTCCCCGCAGGGCAAGCTGATCGACGATTTTCTCTTCGTTACCACCGCGCGTTCGATACATACCTGCAATGCGCCATCGCCAGCGGCCACCTCCGCTATCCCGATCGGCGCGCATATCGTCAGCAAGGTGCAGAGCCTGCTGGCCAGCCAGAGCAATCCCGGACGCACGCTGCGTGCGGCACGTAGCGTGGAGACACTACATGCCGCTTTTACCCGTTAACCCCCCCTGAAGACAGGAAGCAATTATGCAACTCAACGATATGACACTGTTTCGCCAGCAGGCGCTGATCGATGGCCAGTGGCGCGATGCGCCCAACGGCGACGTGATTGCGGTCACCAACCCGGCCAACGGCGAGCAGCTCGGCAGCGTGCCGAAAATGGGCGCCGATGAAACCCGCGAAGCGATTGAAGCCGCCAATCGCGCCCTACCCGCCTGGCGCGCCCTGACCGCCAAAGAGCGGGCGAACATTCTGCGCCGCTGGTTCGATCTTATGATGGAGAACCAGGACGATCTCGCTCGCCTGATGACCCTCGAGCAGGGAAAACCGCTGGCGGAAGCCAAAGGCGAAATCAGCTACGCCGCCTCCTTTATTGAGTGGTTCGCCGAAGAAGGTAAGCGCATCTACGGCGACACCATTCCGGGCCACCAGGCCGACAAGCGCCTGCTGGTGATTAAGCAGCCCATCGGCGTTACCGCCGCCATCACGCCGTGGAACTTCCCGGCGGCGATGATCACCCGCAAAGCGGGCCCGGCTCTGGCCGCCGGCTGCACCATGGTCCTGAAACCGGCCAGCCAGACGCCGTTTTCCGCGCTGGCGCTGGCCGAACTGGCGAATCGCGCCGGGATCCCCGCCGGAGTATTCAACGTGGTCACCGGCTCCGCCGGCGCGGTCGGCGGCGAACTGACCAGCAACCCGCTGGTGCGCAAGCTCTCCTTTACCGGCTCTACCGAGATTGGCCGCCAGCTGATGGAGCAGTGCGCGAAAGACATCAAAAAAGTCTCCCTGGAGCTGGGCGGCAACGCGCCGTTTATCGTCTTTGACGATGCCGACCTCGATAAAGCCGTCGAGGGGGCGCTGGCGTCGAAGTTCCGCAACGCCGGGCAGACCTGCGTCTGCGCCAACCGCCTGTACGTCCAGGACGGGGTGTATGACCGTTTCGCCGAGAAGCTGCAGCAGGCGGTGGAAAAACTGCGCATTGGCGACGGCCTGCAGGACGGCGTCACCACCGGCCCGCTGATCGACGAGAAAGCCGTGGCCAAAGTTGAAGAACACATTGCCGATGCCATCGCCAAAGGCGCGAAGGTGGTCACCGGCGGCAAACCGCACGCCCTGGGCGGCAACTTCTTCCAGCCGACCATCCTGGTCAACGTTCCCGACAGCGCCAAAGTGGCGAAAGAGGAGACCTTCGGCCCGCTGGCCCCGCTGTTCCGCTTTAAAGATGAAGCCGACGTCATTGCCCAGGCCAACGATACCGAGTTCGGTCTCGCCGCCTATTTCTACGCCCGCGATCTGAGCCGCGTCTTCCGCGTCGGCGAAGCGCTGGAGTACGGCATCATCGGCATCAATACCGGCATTATCTCCACCGAAGTCGCGCCGTTCGGCGGCGTTAAGGCCTCCGGCCTCGGCCGCGAAGGGTCGAAGTACGGCATCGAAGATTACTTAGAAATCAAATATATGTGCATTGGCCTTTAACAGGAGCGACGGATGAACAGCAATAAAGCAATGATGGCGCGTCGCAGCGACGCGGTCCCGCGCGGCGTCGGCCAGATCCACCCTATCTTCGCCGAACGCGCGGAGAACTGCCGGGTGTGGGACGTGGAAGGCCGGGAATATCTCGATTTTGCCGGCGGTATCGCGGTGCTCAATACCGGCCACCTGCATCCGCAGGTTGTCGCCGCCGTCGAAGACCAGCTGAAAAAGCTGTCGCATACCTGCTTCCAGGTGCTGGCCTATGAGCCTTATCTGGCGCTGTGCGAAAAGATGAATCAAAAGGTGCCCGGTGATTTCGCCAAGAAAACCCTGCTGGTCACCACCGGGTCGGAAGCGGTGGAGAACGCGGTGAAGATCGCCCGCGCGGCAACCGGGCGCAGCGGCGCTATCGCCTTCACCGGCGCCTATCACGGCCGCACCCATTACACCCTGTCGCTGACCGGCAAAGTGAATCCTTACTCCGCCGGTATGGGCTTAATGCCGGGCCATGTCTATCGCGCCCTCTACCCGTGCGCGCTGCACGGCGTCAGTGATGACGAGGCGATCGCCAGCATCCATCGCATCTTCAAAAACGATGCCGCGCCGGAAGATATCGCCGCCATCATTATTGAGCCGGTGCAGGGTGAAGGCGGGTTCTATGCCGCCTCCCCGGCCTTTATGCAGCGCCTGCGCGCCCTGTGCGACGAGCACGGCATTATGCTCATCGCCGATGAGGTCCAGAGCGGCGCGGGCCGCACCGGTACCCTGTTCGCCATGGAGCAGATGGGCGTCGCGGCGGATATCACCACCTTCGCCAAATCCATCGCCGGCGGTTTTCCGCTGGCGGGCGTCACCGGCCGCGCGGAGGTGATGGACGCCATCGCCCCCGGCGGACTGGGCGGCACCTACGCCGGCAACCCTATCGCCTGCGCCGCCGCCCTGGCGGTATTACAGATTTTCGAGCAGGAGAATCTGCTGGAAAAAGCCAACCAGCTCGGCGACACCCTGCGCCAGGGCCTGCTGGCGATCGCTGAAGATCATCCGGAGATCGGCGACGTGCGCGGTCTGGGGGCGATGATCGCCATTGAGCTGTTTGAAGAGGGCGACCGCAGCAGGCCGAACGCCAGGCTGACGGCGGATATCGTCGCCCGCGCCCGCGACAAAGGCCTGATCCTGCTCTCCTGCGGGCCGTACTACAACGTGCTGCGCATCCTGGTGCCGCTGACCATCAAAGAGGCGCAGATCGAGCAGGGGCTCAAGATCATCGCCGACTGCTTTAGCGAGGCGAAACAGGCATAGAGAAACAGGCATAGAACAGAACACATGCGGAAGCGAAGTACGTTCGTAAGGGAATGAAGACGAGACCTGCAAAACAACAATAATACGCGTGCCCCGGCGCGGGAACGTCGGGGCGCTCTCCCAGGTGACACACTTCGAGAGGGTAAATGATGGGGCAACTGTCGCAATCACAGGATTTAGGGGCGGGGCTGAAGTCGCGCCACGTCACGATGTTATCTATCGCCGGGGTGATCGGCGCGAGTTTATTTGTCGGCTCCAGCGTCGCCATTGCCGAGGCAGGCCCGGCGGTGCTGCTGGCCTATTTGTTTGCCGGGCTGCTGGTGGTGATGATTATGCGTATGCTGGCCGAAATGGCGGTCGCCACGCCGGATACCGGCTCCTTTTCCACCTACGCCGATAAAGCCATCGGCCGCTGGGCGGGGTATACCATCGGCTGGCTGTACTGGTGGTTCTGGGTCCTGGTTATTCCGCTGGAAGCCAATATCGCGGCGATTATTCTGCATTCGTGGGTGCCGGGCGTCCCGGTGTGGTTGTTCTCCCTGGTCATCACTCTCGCCCTCACCGGCAGTAACCTGCTGAGCGTCAAGAACTACGGCGAATTCGAGTTCTGGCTGGCGCTGTGCAAAGTGATTGCTATTCTGGCGTTTATCGTACTGGGCGCGGTCGCCATTACCGGCTTTTACCCCTATGCCGAAGTGAGCGGCATTTCGCGGCTGTGGGATCACGGCGGCTTTATGCCTAACGGCTTCGGCGCGGTGCTGAGCGCGATGCTGATCACCATGTTCTCGTTTATGGGCGCGGAGATCGTCACCATTGCCGCCGCCGAATCGGATACCCCGGATAAACATATCGTGCGCGCCACCAACTCGGTGATCTGGCGTATCTCTATTTTTTATCTGTGCTCGATCTTTATCGTCGTCGCCCTCATCCCATGGAATATGCCGGGGCTGAAGAGCATCGGCTCCTACCGCTCGGTGCTCGAGCTGCTGCAAATTCCCTATGCCAAGCTGATTATGGACGGCGTGATCCTCCTGTCGGTCACCAGCTGTCTGAACTCGGCGCTGTATACCGCCTCGCGGATGCTCTACTCCCTGAGCCGTCGCGGCGATGCGCCGGCCATTATGGGCCGGACCAACCGCAGCAAAACGCCATACGTGGCGGTGCTGCTCTCCACCGGCGCGGCGTTCCTCACCGTAGTGGTGAACTACTATGCCCCCGCCAAGGTGTTTAAATTTCTCATCGACAGCTCTGGCGCCATCGCCCTGCTGGTCTATCTGGTGATCGCCGTTTCACAACTGCGGATGCGCAAAATCCTTCAGGCGCAAGGCGGTGAGATCCGTCTCAGAATGTGGCTCTATCCATACCTGACCTGGCTGGTGATCGCCTTTATCACCTTCGTGCTGGTGGTGATGCTGTTTCGTCCGGCGCAGCAGCTGGAGGTGATCTCTACCGGCCTGTTAGCTCTGGGAATTATTTGTACGGTACCGATTATGTCACGCTGGAAAAAGCTGGTATTGTGGCAAAAACTGCCGCTACAAAATACGCGTTAACCCTGTTCCCGGCGCCCGCCGGGAAGAGTATTCAGGAGTAAGAACATGACCGCCATTCCCCAGGCGACGGCCATTGACGGATACCGTTGGTTAAAAAACGACATCATCCGCGGGGTTTACCACCCCGATGAGAAGCTGCGGATGAGCCTGCTGACGTCGCGCTATGGCCTGGGGGTCGGTCCGCTGCGCGAGGCACTTTCGCAACTGGTGGCCGAGCGGCTGGTAACGGTGGTCAATCAGAAAGGCTATCGGGTGGCGTCCATGTCGGAACAGGAGCTTCTCGATATCTTCGACGCGCGCGCCAACATGGAGGCCATGCTGGTGCGTCTCGCCATTGAACGCGGCGGCGACGAGTGGGAAGCCGAGCTGCTGGCCCGCGCCCATCTGCTCAACAAGCTGGAGTCGTGCGAAGCGAGTGAGCACCTACTCGATGAATGGGACCAGCGCCATCAGGCGTTTCACACCGCCATCGTCGCCGGCTGCGGTTCGCAGTATCTGCTGCAGATGCGCGAACGGCTGTTCGATCTGGCGGCGCGCTACCGCTTCATCTGGCTGCGCACCACCGTGCTGTCGGTGGAGATGCTGGAAGATAAGCATGTCCAGCATCAGACCCTGGTGGACGCTATTCTGGCGCGCGACGCCGAACAGGCCAGCGCGCTGATGCGTGAGCACTTACTGACTCCGATCCCGATTATTCAGCAGGCGATGGCTGGCAAGCTGTCGCCGCAGGCAGGGTGAGTCAGATGGAGGGGTGGAAATTACGGGTATGGCGTCACGCTCCTCCACGCCGCACGGGCGTGGAGAAATCGTATCCGTAGATCAATCAGGCTCGCAGGCGAACCGGCTCGCTGAAATCGTCGGCCGGTTCCAGCTTCAGATTAAAGGTGGTCAGCAGCGCTGCTGCGCGCTCGTGAAACTCGCGCAGCGTTTTTTCCAGCCTGTCGCTCACTTCCGGGTCGTCAATGTCGACCGCCTGCCATGATCCTTCCTTATTGAACAGGCCAAACTGGTAGCTATAGGTGAAACGTAACTCTTGTGCTTCCATTTCCATCCACCAGCCCCAGAATTCACGCTTCTCCGGTGCGGGCTTAACATTGACGCAAACTGCCAGGCAATCGAAAAAGAAACGGTTGTCATGGCACTGCTCTTCGCGAATGTAAGGCCCCAGCGCCGTGAATTTCTTGATCAACTTACTTTTCAGGTGTCCACTCGGTAACGTCATTGCGATCTCCTTTAGTGATGCAACTGTTTTACCAAACCAATAGAATTTAGCAATAAATTAACCAAATCTATGATTGATCCAGCGGGCGATCTGTCGCAATGCGTGATCAAAATTGCGATACACCGGGTTAAACGGGATCTCCAGCAGTTTGCCATCGGCAGATGACGAGGTGATTAACCGCGACTCCTCTTCGGGGCTGAACGGATCGTCCTTCCAGAAGCCGGAGAGCATCGGCGTCGGGCAACGGCGCCCCAGCAGTCCCTGGGTTTTTAACGAATAGCGGTTGAGCTCCACGCGTAGCGCTTCATCGGAGGCGTCATGCATGCCCAGCCGCGAAGCCAGCACGTCAAGATACATCTCCGGCACGCGCCCCTGATGCAGGGGATCCACCAGCAGACCATGAACGACCGGGCCCAGACAGGCTACAGCCTTCAGCCGCTGCGGCTCAAGATAACCCAGACGCACCGCGATATTGGCGCCAAAGCGGAAGCCGAAAGCGGCGACCCGGGTATGGTCAATCCACGGCACATTTTCCAGATGGCGCAGCGCGTGCTGATGCAGCAGGCTGGTGTCCTGATTTAGCGTCCATTTTGACGAGAAGCCGATGGAGGGCATATCAATGGTCAGCATGGCAATGCCGAGCGGTGAGAAGTAGTTCTCATACAGGTTGTAATAATCGGTCTGCAGCGAGTCCAGCCCCCCGCACATCAGCACCGTCGGAAACGGCCCCTCGCCTTTCGGCATATGCAAAAAGCCGGTTATCGGCGAGCCGCCAGGGATGGTGAACTCCAGCTCGCGCAGCGAGCCCGGCAGCCGCTGGGCGGCTTCTTCATACGCCCGGTTGGCTAAAGCCTGCGCCTGTTCCGCCAGCTCATCGCCTTTAATATGCGGATAAGCGGCAATGCTATACAGGTTCGAGGCATGCAGCCAGTGGCGGCCGCTCAGCAAAGGATCGGCTTCCTGCCCGGCCTTTTGCTGCCACTGCATGGCTTCTTTCGCCCACTCGAAGATCCAGTTGCCGCCGCGATAGCCGATGACGGTATCGAACAGCTCAGGATCGGTTCGTTCGGCCTCGCTCATCACAATGCGCGCTTGCACATCGAGGATCTCCTGCGGAGTTACGCCGCGCCAGATCCACATCAAACGGTTGATCAGACGGTACCAGTGATCGACGTGATTGCCGCTCAGCGCCGACTGCATCGCCTGGGGTTTTCCGGCAGAAAACCGACGCACCAGCGTAGAAGTTTCGGGATGTTTGAAGCGAGGTTTAAACAGCGTTTCGCTGAGGTTAGCCTGTGACATGTGCAGTCTCCGTCGTAGTGCCACTCCGGATATTGTAACCTGCTAAAGGATAAAAAAAACCACGCCCGGCAAGCCGGGCGTAGTAAATAGCACTGTCCTGAAGAATTAACGACCTGCGATAGGCGGTACAAACACCACGCCCATATCCCACGGCTGTTCAATCCAGGTATCCTGCGGAATATCCACAACGTAATCGTCCACCAGCGGGCGGCCTGCCGGCTTGGCGAAAATGGTGACAAAGTGCGCTTTGGGATACATTTCGCGGATCGCCACGGCGGTACCGCCGGTATCCACCAGATCGTCGATGACGATAAAGCCTTCGCCATCGCCTTCCGCACGTTTCAGCACTTTCAGCTCGCGCTGGTTATCATGGTCGTAGCTGGAGATGCATACGGTATCAACATGACGAATGCCCAGTTCACGCGCCAGTAAGGCTCCCGGTACCAGTCCGCCGCGGCTAACGGCAATAATGCCTTTCCATTGCTCAACCGGCAGCAGACGGCTGGCCAGTTTGCGGGCGTGAATCTGCAACATGTCCCAGGTGACGACGTATTTTTCGCTCATGTGAAGTGTCCCAGCCTGTGTAATACGGCTTAAATAATGTTCGAGGGGGAAAATGGTTGCGCGAGATTATAGAGATCTGACGCACTAAAAACCAGTGTTAAGCGGTTTGCGCAACGCTTTTTGCGTTGTTTACACTACCTGCGGCGGTGGAAAGTGGTATTCTCAACCCCATCGCGCAAGCCCGGGCTTGTTGTGTATTTTAACGCTAACCCTCGTCCTGCAACCGCTGTATGCAGGAGTCTGTAAGGAGACTTACCGTGTCTGAACTGTCTCAACTATCCCCGCAGCCGCTTTGGGATATTTTTGCCAAGATTTGCTCCATCCCGCACCCGTCCTATCACGAAGAACAGCTCGCCGAGCACATTATGGGTTGGGCAAAAGAAAAAGGCTTACATGCGGAACGCGACCAGGTTGGCAACATTCTGATTCGTAAAGGCGCGACTGCCGGTATGGAAAACCGTAAGCCGGTAGCGCTGCAGGCGCACCTCGATATGGTGCCGCAGAAAAATAACGACACCGTCCACGACTTCGTTAAAGATCCGATCCAGCCGTACATTGACGGCGAATGGGTGAAAGCGCGCGGCACCACGCTGGGCGCGGACAACGGTATCGGAATGGCGTCCGCACTGGCGGTACTGGCCGATGATAGCGTCGCTCACGGCCCGCTGGAAGTGCTGCTGACCATGACCGAAGAAGCCGGTATGGACGGCGCGTTCGGTCTGCAGGCCAACTGGCTACAGGCCGATATCCTGATCAACACCGACTCCGAAGAAGAAGGCGAAATCTATATGGGTTGCGCCGGCGGGATCGATTTCACCTCTAACCTGGCGCTGACCCGCGAAGCGATTCCCGCCGGGTTCCAGAGCTTTAAAGTCACCTTAAAAGGGCTGAAAGGCGGCCACTCCGGCGGTGATATCCACCTTGGTCTGGGTAATGCCAACAAGCTGCTGTCGCGCTTCCTCGCCGGCCACGCCGATGAGCTGGATCTGCGTCTGGTCGATTTCAACGGCGGCACGTTGCGCAACGCCATCCCGCGTGAAGCTTACGCTACTGTCGCCGTCGCCGCGGATAAAGCCGATGCGCTGAAAGCGCTGGTGAATACTTACCAGGCGCTGCTGAAAAACGAGCTGGAGGCCAAAGAGAAGAACCTGGTGGTGCTCGTGGAAGCGGTCGATAACGACAAAGCGGCGCTGACTCAGGCTTCCCGCGACACTTTCATCCGTCTGCTGAACGCCACGCCGAACGGGGTTATCCGCAACTCTGACGTGGCGAAAGGCGTAGTGGAAACTTCGCTGAACGTCGGCGTCGTCACCATGACCGATGACAACGTACAGATCCACTGCCTGATCCGCTCGCTGATCGACAGCGGCAAAGACTACGTGGTCAGCATGCTGGATTCTCTGGGTAAGCTGGCGGGGGCGAAAACCGAAGCCAAAGGCGCTTACCCTGGCTGGCAACCGGACGCCAATTCGCCGGTGATGCACCTGGTGCGCGAGACTTACCAGCGTCTGTTCAACAAGACGCCGAACATCCAGATCATTCACGCCGGTCTGGAATGCGGTCTGTTCAAAAAACCGTATCCGGAGATGGACATGGTCTCCATCGGGCCAACCATTACCGGTCCGCACTCCCCGGATGAGCAGGTCCATATCGAGAGCGTCGGTCAGTACTGGACGCTGCTGACCGAGCTGCTGAAAGCCATTCCGGCTAAATAAGCCCCACAACCGGCGGCGGCCCGCCGCCGGTTTTACCCCGCATCACCTTAGCGCCACGCGTTTTTCCATCCGGTAATTAATAAACCACTCCCCGCGCGCCGCCACCCGCTGCTCAGCCACCACCTTAAAACCATGAGCCGTAAAACAGGGCTTTGCGGTAATGCTGGCGTCCACCGTCAGGATTTGCGCTGGATACTGAACGCAGAGCGCCTCGATAAGCGCGCCGCCGATACCCTGGCGGGCGCGATCCGGCGAGACGAACAGCAAATCGATATGCGTCCCGATGGCGGTGATAAAGCCAACCGGCTGGCTGTTGACCACGGCCACCAGGCCGATTGAGTCGGCCAGCTTTTGTCGCCAGCGCGTCTCATCCACCTGCGCCCAGGCCGCGATCTGCCCCGGGGTATAGTCCCGACTGGCGGTTTCCCGCACCGCGCGCAGAAAGATCTGGCAGAGCAGTGGCAAATCGCTGTCGCGGTAAGCACGAATATGCATGGCTAAATCCCTAATAAAAGCTGCCTTTCCAGCTGCGGATCGAGCAACGTCACGTGGAGCCCAACCAGGCGCACGCCCCGTCCGCCGCGGCGCTCATCCCAGGCTTTGTGCGCGGTGGCGATCAGATCCTCTTTGTTCAGCCGCGGCCAGACGTGCTCCTGGGTGGTCAGCTGGAAATCATTGAATTTCAGTTTAATGCCCTGGCGGGCGATCAGCAGATCAGGTTTGACCTTCGCCAGTCGCCTCTCCAGCTCGGGATAGAGGTTTTCGATAATCGCTTCGCACTCCGGCCATTCATGGATATCTTCCGCTAAGGTGCGCTCCACGCCCACCGATTTACGCTGCCGATCGTTATGAATTTCCCGCTCATCAATCCCGTGGCTGCGCTCCCACAGAATACGCCCGAATTTACCGAAGCGCTTAAGCAGCATGGCCAGATCGCTGTTCTGCACATCGCCACAGGTTCGCAGGCCCATATTTTCCAGCTTCGCTGCCGATACCTTCCCGACGCCGGGTATTTTCGCCAGCGGCAGCGCCCGCACAAACTCTGCCACCTGATGGGGGGCGATAACGAACTGGCCGTTGGGTTTATTCATATCTGAAGCGATTTTAGCGAGAAACTTCACCGGCGCCACCCCCGCCGAGGCGGTGAGGCGCAGCTCCCGTTCGATGGTCTGGCGGATCTCCTGGGCTATCAGGGTGGCTGACCCGTGACAATGCTCGCTGTCGCTGACGTCAAGATAGGCTTCATCCAGCGACAGCGGCTCAATGCGCGAGGTATAGCGGGAGAAAATTTCGCGGATATGGTTCGAGGCTTCTTTGTAGGCATCGAAGCGGCCGGGAAGCAGCGTGAGATGCGGGCACAGCTTGAGCGCCGTCGCCGTCGGCATGGCGCTGCGCACGCCAAACTTACGCGCAGGATAGTTCGCGGTACTAATCACGCCACGCTGTACCCGACTGCCGCCTATCGCGAGGGGAATATCGCGCAACGCTGGGTTGTCGCGCATCTCCACCGCCGCAAAGAAACAGTCCATATCGACATGGATAATTTTACGCATCGTCAGACTCAACACTGTATACCCATACAGCATAGCAAAATCAGATGCGAATTTTATGCTTTTTTTATTTCATTGGCTAAAAAAGCGGTTAAAACATAAAACTGCAATAAATTATGTTTATTTTCATTGAGTTAAAAGATAAATCAGGAAGATATAATCATGAAGAAAATACTTACCGCGCTTTGCCTGCTGGCCACAGCCGGCGCCTGGGCCGCTCCACAGCTGATAGCCCACCGCGGCGGCACCGGCGATGCGCCGGAAAATACCCTGCCGGCCATTAAGCTGGCGCTGGAGAATAACGCCGAAGCCATCTGGGTCACGGTGCAGTTAAGCCGCGACGGCGTACCGGTGCTCTACCGGTCAAGCGATCTTTCCGCATTGACCAATAGCGAGGGCAAAGTTTCCAGTTTGACCGCCGCCGAGCTGGCGAAAGTCGACGCCGGCTGGAAATGGGGGGATGACAGCCACCCGTGGCGCGGTAAGCAGGCCACCATTCCGACCTTGCAAAGCGTTTTACAGCAATGGCCGCACACTTTTTTCTATATCGATATCAAATCTCCGGATGCCGATCCGACCGTGATGGGCCAGCGCCTGCTTGAAGTGTTAAAAACCACCGATAGCCTCGATCGCGTGCGGGTCTATTCCACCGAAGACCGCTATATCGCCGCCCTGCCGCCAGCCATCCCTCGCTTTGTCACTCGCAGTGAAACCCGCACCAGGCTTGCCAATATTTCGCTCAGCCATCAGTGCCAGCCAGCGAGTCAACGCGATGGTGAGCAGTGGTATGGCCTGGAGCTGAAGCGCAAAGTCGAGGTGGTGGAGAAATTCACCCTTGGCGAAGGGATCTCCCCGGCGACGCTCACCTGGGATAAAGAGGCAATGGATTGCTTCCGCTCGCAGGATAAAGCGCACATTATCTTCTTCGGCATCAACAGTGCGGAAGACTACCGCACGGCGATAGAACTGGGCGCCGACGGGGTGATGGTGGATTCTCCGGCGCAGGCGAAAAGCTGGCAGTAAGGGAGTCAACGGCTAAAAAGGCCGCGAAAGCGGCCTCACATTGCTGGCATGTTGTTGCCGGGTGGCGGCTGGCGCCTTACCCGGCCTACAAAACTGAAGCAGCAGCCCCGGCATGCGCAGCGCCGCCGGGCACGGAGCCGCTTTATGCCGGGTGGCGGCTGGCGCCTTACCCGGCCTACAAAACCGAAGCAGCAGCCCCGGCATGCGCAGCGCCGCCGGGCACGGAGCCGCTTTATGCCGGGTGGCGGCTGGCGCCTTACCCGGCCTACAAAACTGAAGCAGCTGACCCGGCAAGCGCAGCGCCGCCGGGCACGGAGCCGCTTTATGCCGGCTGGCGGCTGGCGCCTTACCCGGCCTACAAAACTGAAGCAGCAGGTCCGGCATGCGCAGCGCCGCCGGGCATTACAAAATACGCCGCTGCTGACGCTGCGCCTCGCGGGCGAGGCGCTTTTTACGCGCGTCGCACGGTTCCGGACAATCGCAGACTTTCTCCAGCCCCAGCGCGGAGATCCCACCGCAGCTGCCCTGGATGCTCTTGCGCTTCACCAGGTAGCCCAGCGACATGCCGAGGATCACCAGCGCAAAAATCACAAAGGTCGCGATAAATACCGTCAGCATCGTCAGCCTCCAAAGTCGTCGAGGAGAATATTCTCGTCCTCGACGCCCAGATCTTTGAGCATCTTAATTACCGCGGCGTTCATTACCGGCGGCCCACACATGTAGAACTCGCAGTCTTCCGGCGCCGGGTGATCGCGTAGATAGTTCTCGTACAGAACGTTATGAATAAAGCCGGTATGCCCGGTCCAGTTATCTTCCGGCAGCGGATCGGAGAGCGCGACGTGGAAGGTAAAGTTTGGATTGTCGCGCGCCAGCTGTTCAAACTCCTCATCGTAGAACATTTCGCGCAGCGAACGGGCGCCGTACCAGAAGCTGATTTTGCGCGTGCTGTGCAGGCGCTTGAGCTGGTCGAAAATATGCGAACGCATCGGCGCCATCCCGGCGCCGCCGCCGATAAACACCATCTCGGCGTCGGTTTCTTTAGCAAAGAACTCGCCAAACGGCCCGGAAATCGTCACCTTATCGCCCGGCTTCAGCGACCAGATATAGGATGACATGATCCCCGGCGGCGCATCCGGGACCTTCGGCGGCGGCGTCGCGATGCGCACATTGAGCATAATGATGCCCTTCTCTTCCGGATAGTTAGCCATTGAGTAGGCGCGCAGGGTCGGCTCTTTCACCTCAGAGACATAGCGAAACAGGTTGAACTTATCCCAGTCTGAACGGTATTCATCGGGAACATCAAAATCTGCATAGGCCACTTTATGCGGCGGGCATTCAATCTGAATATAGCCCCCGGCGCGAAACGGCACCACCTCCCCCTCCGGGATCCGCAGCTTGAGCTCTTTAATGAAAGTGGCTTTGTTATCGTTAGAGATAACTTCACACTCCCATTTTTTGACGCCGAAAATCTCTTCCGGCAGTTCAATCTTCATGTTCTGCTTCACCGCCACCTGACAGGCCAGACGGCAACCGGCTTTGGCATCCCGCTTGGTAATATGCGAAAGCTCGGTCGGCAGGATATCCCCGCCGCCCTCTTTAACAGTTACCCGACACTGGCCGCAGGAGCCGCCGCCGCCGCAGGCGGAGGAGACGAAGATCCCGTTGCTGGACAGCGTGTTCAGCAGTTTGTCACCCGCAGGGGTGCGGATCTGTTTATCCGCTTCGTTATTGATCTCAATAACCACGTCGCCCGCGTTCACCAGCTTTGAGCGCGCTGCCAGGATAAGCCCCGACAGCACCAGCACAATCAGCGTGAACATCACGACGCCAAGAATAATTTCCATACTTATTCGCCCTTATAGCTGCACGCCGGAGAAGGACATAAAGCCCAGCGCCATTAGTCCGGTGGTGATAAAGGTGATCCCTAACCCGCGCAAACCGGCAGGCACGTTGGCGTACTTCATTTTTTGGCGGATCCCCGCCATCGCCACGATCGCCAGCATCCAGCCAATGCCGGAGCCGAAGCCGTAGACGATGGACTCCGGGAAGTTGTAATCGCGCTGCACCATGAACGACACGCCGCCGAAAATCGCACAGTTAACCGCAATCAGCGGCAGGAAGATGCCCAGCGCGTTGTACAGTGCCGGAAAATACTTATCGAGGATCATCTCGAGGATCTGCACCAGCGCGGCGATCACTCCGATAAAGGTGATGAAGTTAAGAAAGCTGAGATCCACCCCCTCAACCAGCGCGCCGTCGCGCAGCACCAGGTTATAGACCAGGTTATTGATTGGCACGGCAAGCCCCAGCACTACCGTCACCGCGACGCCGAGGCCGAAGGCGGTGGAGACCTTTTTCGACACCGCAAGAAAGGTGCACATCCCGAGGAAGAAGGCCAGCGCCATGTTCTCAACGAACACCGCGCGGACAAACAGGCTGATGTAATGAGCCATCACCGATTACTCCTTTTCCTGCTGCTCAGGCTTCCAGCTACGCAGGGCCCAGATCAGCAAACCGATAATGAAGAACGCGCTCGGCGCCAGCAGGAACAGGCCGTTCGGCTGATACCAGCCGCCGTTCTGCACCGTTTCCAGCACCGTGATACCGAACAGCTTGCCGCTACCGATAAGCTCGCGCAGGAAGCCGACGATAATTAGGATCGCGCCATAGCCGAGACCGTTGCCAATACCATCCATAAAGCTCGCCAGCGGCGGCGACTTCATGGCGTAGGCTTCGGCGCGGCCCATCACGATGCAGTTGGTGATGATAAGCCCGACGAATACCGACAGCTGTTTGGAGGTCTCATAGGCGAAAGCCCGCAGCAGCTGATCCACCACGATCACCAGCGAGGCGATGATCGCCATCTGCACGATGATGCGCACGCTATTGGGAATATGGTGGCGGATCATCGAGATAAACATGCTGGAGAACGCCGTCACCAGGGTCACCGCAATGGTCATCACGAAGGCGGTTTCCAGTTTGGTGGTTACCGCCAGTGCGGAGCAGACGCCCAGCACCTGCAGGGCGATGGGGTTATTGGCGATGAGCGGCCCCACCAGCACGCGCTTCACCTCTTTCATATCGCTCTGTTCAGCCATTATTCAGCTCTCCCTCACGAACCTTTTTCAGGAACGGACCAAAGCCCAGTTCGCCCATCCAGAAATCAAAGCTATGCTGTACGCCATTGGACGTCAGCGTGGCGCCGGATAAACCGTCAACCGCGTGGAGATCGCCTGCGCGCGCGCCGCCTTTTACCACCTTCAGCGCCGGCATGCCGTTGTCATCCAGCACCTGCTTGCCGACAAACTGCTGGCGCCAGTTCGGGTTTTCCACCTCGCCGCCCAGCCCCGGCGTTTCGCCCTGATCGTAGTAAGTAATGCCTTTTACCGTGCGGCCATCGACGTCCAACGCCACGAAGGCATACATCATCGACCACAGGCCGTTGCCATAAATGGGCAGCACCACCTGCTCAATCTTCTGCTGCGCGTCGCGCACCAGGTAAATTTCCGCCAGATTACTGCGTCGCTTTATACCTGCCGGATCCTGACTGGCATCCAGGGCCATACTCTGCTGCGGATCCTTCAGCGCCTGAGCCTGATTAAATTTACCCGGGTCTTTCTCCAGCAGTTCGCCGGTGGCCAGATTCACCAGTCGCGGGGTAATGCGCGCCGCGAAGGTGTCCGCTACCGCATCCGCATCCATACCGGGGTGCATCAGCCCTGACACTGCCAGGATATTGCGCTGCTTATCCAACGCCCGCTGCGCCTGCTGGCGGGATTTCAGCCCCACGGCCGAGCCCGCCACCACGATGGAGCAGACCAGACAAAGCACCAGCACCACCAGCAGCGTTTTGCCGATGCTATCGTTACTTTTCTTCTCAGCCACGCGACTTCCTCCGCTTAATATTGGCCTGCACCACCAGATAATCGAACAGCGGTGCGAAGAGGTTGGCGAAGAGGATCGCCAGCATCATCCCTTCCGGATAAGCCGGGTTCACCACGCGGATCAGCACGCACATCACGCCGATCAGCACCCCGTAACTCCATTTCCCTTTATCGGTAAACGAGGCGGATACCGGGTCCGTCGCCATAAACATCATCCCGAAGGCGAAACCGCCGAGCACCAGATGCCAGTACCATGGCATAGCGAACATCGGGTTGGTGTCGGAGCCGATAACGTTAAACAGGGTGGCGGTGGCGATCATGCCGATCATTACCCCGGCGACGATGCGCCAGGACGCGACGCGGCCAAAGAGGATGATCGCCCCGCCGATGAAGATCATCAGCGTTGACACTTCGCCAATTGAGCCGGGAATATTGCCGAGGAAGGCGTCCATCCAGCTCACCGGCACGCCAGTCGCCACGTTCACCAGCGCTTCACCGCCGCCGCTGGCCCACTGGGAGAGCGGCGTGGCGCCGGAGAAACCGTCCGCCGCGGTCCATACGAGATCGCCGGAAATCTGCGCCGGATAGGCGAAGAACAGGAACGCGCGCCCCGCCAGCGCCGGGTTGAGGAAGTTGCGCCCGGTGCCGCCGAAAATCTCTTTGGCGATCACCACGCCGAAGGAGATCCCCAGCGCCGCCTGCCACAGCGGCAGCGTGGGCGGCACAATCAGCGCGAAGAGAATAGAGGTAACGAAAAAACCTTCGTTAATCTCATGCTTGCGCACAATCGCGAACAGCACTTCCCAGAAGCCGCCGACGATAAAAACGGTAATATAGATCGGCAGGAAGAAGACCGCGCCCAGGGTCATCATGCTCAGCCAGCCGGCGTCGGCACTGAAGCTCACCCCTAACCACTGGGCGACGCTGTAGTGCCAGTTGTTGGCGATCGCCTGCTGCAGCTGTTCGGCGCCGTATAGCTTGTGCAGCGCCGGAATGGTCTGCAGCCCAACGTTGTACATGCCCCAGAACATCGCCGGGAATACGGCAAACCACACGAGGATCATCATCCGCTTCAGGTCGATGGCGTCGCGCACGTGCGCCGCGCCGCGGGTTACCTGGCCCGGCGTGTAGAAGATGGTCGCCGCCGCCTCATACAGCGGGTAATATTTTTCCAGCTTGCCGCCATGCGTGAAATGCGGCTCAAGTTTCTCAATCAGGTGCTTTAAGCCCATCTCTTATCCTTCCTGCTCAATCCGGGTTAACACGCTGCGCAGCGCCGGGCCATATTCATACTTTCCAGGGCAAACATAGGTGCACAGCGCCAGATCTTCTTCATCCAGCTCCAGACAGCCCAGCGCCTGAGCGCTGTCGGTGTCTCCGGCCAGCAGATCGCGCAGCAGTATGGTCGGCAGGATATCCAGAGGCATCACCCGCTCGTAGTTGCCGATCGGCACCATCGCCCGCTCGCCGCCGTTGGTATCGGTGGAAAAATGAAAGCGCTTGCGCTTGAAGAAATGGCCCAGCGTGGTGCGGGTAATCGAGAATTTCTCTTTGCCCGGCATCACCCAGCCGAAGAGCTCTTTTTCCCGCCCTTCTTTGACCACGCTCACCTGCAGATGGAAGCGCCCCAGGAAGGCGTGAGGGCCATGGGCGCGGGCGCCGCTAAGCACCGAGCCGGAAATGACCCTGTTTTCCCCCTCCTGCAGCTCACCTGCCAGCAGATCCTCCAGGCTGGCGCCGAGCGTCGTTTTGACCAGCCGCGGAGATGTTACCTGCGGGCCGCCGAGCGCAATTATCCGTTCGCAGTAGAGCTCCCCGTCGAGGAAAAGCTTACCAATGGCGATCGCGTCCTGATAATTGAGGTGCCAGACCTGCTTATTCAGGCTCACCGGCTCCAGAAAGTGAATATGCGTTCCCGGCAGCCCCGCCGGGTGCGGCCCACTGAACTGATTGAAACAGACCTGGCCGAGAGGATGACCGCCCAGCTTGCCGCCGCTGGGCTGGCAGACGTGCACTTTCCCGTCGGTCAAGCGCGTGAGCACGGTAAGACCGGCGTCGAAGGCGGCACGTTCGGCCAGAATAATCGGCTGCGGCTCCGCCGCCAGCGGATTGGTGTCCATGGCGTTAACAAAGATAGCGGCGGGCGTGCTCCCCGGGAGCGGCGTTTTGCTGAACGGTCGGGTACGCAGCGCCGTCCATTGGCCCGACGCCAGCAGCTGCTGCTGTACGGTGTCGCGCGGCAGTTCGGCCAGCGCGTCCGCGGCGTAACGGGTAAACGCCACCGCGTCATTGCCCTCGATATCAATCACCACCGACTGCAACACGCGCCGTTCGCCGCGGTGGATCGCGCTGACGATCCCGCTCGCCGGGGCGGTAAAGCAGACGCCAGGGATCTTTTTATCTTCGAACAGGATCTGACCTTTTTTGACCCGATCGCCTTCTTTAACCGCCATCGCGGGACGCATGCCAACGTACTCTTCGCCGAGTAGCGCGACACGCTTCACCGCTGGCGCGGGAGAAATCTGCTGTAATGGCATGCCAGCTATGGGCAAATCCAGCCCTTTCGTGATTTTAATCATATCGTTAGCAGGTATCCGTAACCTCAACCCCGACGCAGGTCAGGGCCAGCTTATTGACAGAATGGCAGAGAAGAAAGGGCGAAACGGCGCCAGTAGCGCTCAGGACGGAAGAGAAGCATCCTTTCTTACTCTGATAATGAACCGGCGCAAGTGTAACATTTCGTGAGCGGCGGCTGTAGCGCAAGGGGCGATAAGTGCTTCTAAAATGCGAGCTATTGCGCAAAGTTCTCACTGTGTTTTCGTCGCTGGCAGGGTATAAAGTGAGGCTGATTTGTAAACGCCGCCACGTCGCCCTTGCGAAAAAATGCCGTGATGCTAATGTGAGCGCTCTAAATCCAGAAAACTCTGATTTCGGGTCTCTCTTGCCGTCCTGGCAATGTGGCTATTTTGTTTTATCAAGGAACAAGCAGTATGCGCAAAATCGCATTATTTATTGCGATGCTTCTGTTGCCGTGCGTGTCATTTGCCGGGCTGCTCAGCAGCAACAGCCCGACAACGCCGGTAAGCAAAGAATATAAGCAGCAATTAATGGGTTCACCGGTTTACATTGAGATCTTTAAAGAAGAGCGCATGCTCGACCTTTACGTCAAAATGGGTGAGACCTACCAGCTCCTCGACAGCTACCGGATCTGCAACTACTCCGGTGGCCTCGGTCCGAAACAGCGCCAGGGCGATTTCAAGAGTCCGGAAGGGTTCTATAACGTCACCCGCAGCCAGCTCAAACCCGACAGCCGCTTCTATAAAGCGATTAACATCGGCTTCCCGAACGCCTACGATCGCGCCCATGGTTATGAAGGGAAATACCTGATGATCCACGGCGACTGCGTCTCAGTCGGCTGCTACGCCATGACCGACAGCGGTATCGATGAGATCTTCCAGTTCGTGACCGGCGCTTTAGTCTTCGGCCAGCCAAGCGTGCAGGTGAGTATCTATCCGTTCCGCATGACCAACGCCAACATGGAACGCCACAAATACTCCTACTACGCGGATTTCTGGAAACAGCTCAAGCCTGGCTATGACTATTTCCAGCAGACCCACAAACCGCCGGTCGTATCAGTGACCGACGGCCGCTATGTGGTGAGCAAGCCGCTCAGCCACGAGGTTGTCCAGCCGCAGCTGGCCTCAAACTACACGCTCCCCGAGACAAAATAACGCCCACTCGCCTGGCATGATCTTATGCCAGGTTTCATTGGCCGTCAGCGGCTGCGTGGCGATAACCGTGACCACATCGTTGGGTGTGGTCTCGCGTTGAAAGTCGATCTCCACATCCTGGTCCAGCAGTTTTGCCACGCCGAACGGCGCTCGCCGGGTGATCCAGTGCAGATTGGTCGAGCAGAACGCCATTACGTAGCGCCCGTCCGACAGCAGCATGTTGAACACCCCTTTCTCACGTAGTTCACCCGCGAGGGTGGCGATATACTTGAAAACGCCCAGCATATTGCCCGGCGTGCGCGGATAGCGCTCGGTTAAACGGTGCAGCAGCCAGCAAAACGCTTTTTCACTGTCGGTTTCACCTACCGGATGAAAATTACCGGTTTTCAGCGACTTATAGCCTTTTAGCTGCCCATTGTGCGCATAGGTCCAGTTGCGCCCCCACAGTTCGCGGGTGAAGGGATGGGTGTTCTCCAGGGCCACCCTCCCGCGGTTGGCCTGACGAATATGGGCGACGACGGAACAGGACTTAATGGGGTAATCCTGAACCAGTTTCGCGATCGGCGACTGAAAGCTCGGCTGGGGATCCTTGAATGTGCGACAGCCTTTACCTTCATAGAAGGTGATGCCCCAGCCGTCTTTATGCGGCCCCGTCCCGCCGCCGCGCTGCACCAGCCCGGTAAAGCTAAAACAGATATCGGTTGGCACATTGGCGCTCATCCCGAGCAGTTCGCACATAGATCACCTCACCCTCACAAATCACGACGGCGCCGGAGCGAGGCCACCGTCAACAGTACACACTCACCTGCCTGTTAGCCTTTCGCCATCTCTTTTTCGATCAGCATAATCAGAATGTGGATCACTTTGATATGGATCTCCTGGATGCGGTCGGCGTAGCCAAAGTGCGGCACGCGAATTTCCACATCAGCACTACCGGCCATTTTACCGCCGTCTTTACCGGTCAGGGTGATCACTTTCATCCCCTGCGCCCGCGCGGCCTCAATGGCCTTAATCACGTTGCCGGAGTTGCCAGACGTGGAGATACCGAGCAGCACATCGCCTGCGCGGCCAACGGATTCAACGTAGCGGGAGAACACATACTCATAGCCAAAATCATTGCTCACGCAGGAGAGGTGGCTGACGTCGGAGATCGCGATGGCCGGGTAACCCGGGCGGTTTTCGCGATAACGTCCGGTCAGCTCTTCCGCAAAATGCATCGCATCGCAATGGGAACCGCCGTTACCGCAGGACAGCACTTTCCCACCCGCCTTAAAGCTATCCGCCAGCAGGACAGCGGCACGCTGGATAGCATGGATATTAGCTTCGTCCTGCAGAAAGTTAGCCAGCGTTTCCGCGGCTTCGTTCAGTTCGTTACGAATAAGATCCTGGTACATGAGGATAATCCTTCAGTATGAGTGGAATAACCCCGGCAGTGTACCGGATAGCCGTCGAAGCGAGAAGCAGCAGGCAGCGTTATCCCTCGCTCTTTTGATTTTATGTGCCGCTTTTGCATACAACAATGTGAGCAAGGTTGTAATTATTTTGTAAACACATTGCTAAATAAAAACGCATGCACTACAACCAATACATCACAAGTGGTCAGACCTCCTACAAGCTCAGGGAGCATTTCTCTATGATGATTTTGAGTATTGTTGCAACCGTCGTTTTACTCGGCGCGCTCTTCTATCACCGGGTCAGCCTGCTGCTCAGCAGCGTGATTTTGCTCGCCTGGACCGCGGCGCTCGGCGCGGCCGGAGTGTGGAATATCTGGCTGCTGCTGCCGCTGGCGATCATACTGTTGCCGTTTAACTTTGCGCCTATGCGTAAATCCATGATTTCCGCACCGGCGTTTCGCACATTCCGCAAGGTGATGCCGCCGATGTCGCGCACGGAAAAAGAAGCCATCGACGCCGGCACCACCTGGTGGGAAGGCGATCTGTTTCGCGGCAATCCTGACTGGCAAAAGTTACATAACTATCCGCAGCCGCGGCTGACCGCCGAAGAGCAAGCTTTCCTCGACGGCCCAGTTGAAGAAGCCTGCCGGATGGCTAACGACTTCGCCATCACCCACGAAATGGCCGATCTGCCGCCGGAGCTGTGGGCCTATCTGAAAGAGCACCGCTTCTTCGCGATGATCATTAAGAAAGAGTATGGCGGACTTGAGTTCTCCGCTTACGCTCAGGCACGAGTACTGCAGAAACTCTCTGGCGTCTCCGGCATCCTGGCGATCACCGTCGGCGTCCCGAACTCGCTGGGTCCGGGCGAACTGCTGCAGCATTACGGTACCGAAGAACAGAAGAATCATTATCTGCCGCGTCTGGCACGCGGCCTGGAAATCCCTTGCTTCGCTCTCACCAGCCCGGAAGCGGGCTCTGACGCCGGCGCCATCCCGGATACCGGCGTGGTGTGCATGGGCGACTGGCAGGGTCAACAGGTGCTGGGGATGCGCCTGACCTGGAACAAACGTTATATCACGCTGGCGCCTATCGCCACCGTGCTGGGGCTGGCTTTCAAACTCTCTGACCCGGATCGTTTGCTGGGCGGAGAAGAAGAGCTGGGTATCACCTGCGCGCTGATCCCCACCTCCACCCCGGGCGTGGAAATCGGCCGTCGCCACTTCCCGCTGAATGTGCCGTTCCAGAACGGTCCAACCCGCGGCAAAGATATCTTCGTGCCTATCGATTACATCATCGGCGGCCCAAGCATGGCCGGTCAGGGCTGGCGCATGTTGGTTGAATGTCTATCGGTCGGCCGCGGTATTACTCTGCCGTCCAACGCCACCGGTGGTCTGAAATCCGTTGCCATGGCGACTGGCGCTTACGCCCATATTCGCCGCCAGTTCAAAATCTCCATCGGCAAAATGGAAGGGATTGAAGAGGCGCTGGCGCGTATCGCCGGTAACGCCTATGTGATGGACGCTGCGGCGTCGCTGATCACCTACGGCATCATGCTCGGCGAGAAACCTGCAGTGCTGTCCGCTATCGTGAAATATCACTGCACCCACCGCGGCCAGCGCTCCATTATCGACGCGATGGATATTACCGGCGGGAAAGGCATTATGCTGGGCGAAGGCAACTTCCTCGCCCGGGCCTATCAGGGCGCGCCTATCGCCATCACCGTGGAAGGCGCAAACATTCTGACCCGCAGCATGATGATCTTCGGTCAGGGGGCGATTCGCTGCCATCCGTACGTACTGGAGGAGATGGCCGCCGCGCAGAATAATGACCTGAACGCCTATGACAAGCTGCTGCTCAAACACATCGGCCATGTCGGCAGTAATAAAGTGCGGAGTTTCTGGCTGGGCCTGACCGGCGGGCGCACCAGCAGCGCGCCGACCCGTGACGCCACCCGTCGCTACTATCAGCAAATGAACCGTCTGAGCGCCAACCTGGCACTGCTGTCAGACGTCTCAATGGCGGTGCTCGGCGGCAGCCTCAAGCGACGCGAACGTATCTCCGCCCGTCTGGGGGATGTGTTAAGCCAGCTGTACCTGGCCTCGGCGGTGCTGAAACGCTATGACGATGAAGGACGCAATGAAGCCGATCTGCCGCTGGTTCACTGGGGGGTACAGGACGCGCTGCACCAGGCCGAGCAAGCCATTGACGATCTGTTGGACAATTTCCCGAACCGTCTGGTGGCAGGCGTAATGCGCCTGGTCATCTTCCCGACCGGCCGTCATCATCATGCGCCGTCGGATAGGCTGGACCACCAGGTTGCCAAAATTCTGCAGGTGCCCAGCGCCACGCGCTCCCGCATCGGCCGCGGTCAGTATCTGACGCCGAGCGAGCATAACCCGGTAGGCCTGCTGGAAGAGGCCCTGCTGGAAGTGATGGCGGCCGATCCTATCCACCAGCGGATCTGCAAAGAGTTGGGTAAAAATCTGCCGTTCACCCGTCTGGATGAGCTGGCCCACAACGCGCTGGCCAAAGGATTAATCAGTCAGGATGAGGCCGCCATTCTTACCCGTGCAGAGCATAGCCGTCTGCGCAGCATTAACGTCGACGACTTTGCGCCAGAGGAGCTGGCGACAAAGCCGGTAAAGCTGCCGGAAAAAGTTCGTAAAGTTGAAGCTGCATAATAAAACCACTACCACATCACACGCCGGGCGGGGAACTTTCCCCGCCTTTTTTTCGCCCTCTCCTCCCCTTTCGTTTCCATCAGTAGCATTTTTTTAACAAAATATTCCGCGGACCGCCGCGCGGCTGATATGGTGTTACAGTTAACCTAACCCCCTCATGAGAATGGAGTTGACCATTGTGCCTGGCCTGAAAATTTCGCTGTTGCAACAACCGCTGGTCTGGATGGACGGCCCTGCCAACCTGCGCCATTTTGATCGCCAACTGGAAGGAATCACCGGGCGCGATGTGATTGTTTTACCAGAGATGTTTACCACCGGCTTTGCCATGGAAGCGGCAAAACAGTCTTTACCCGAGGCCGACGTGGTGGAGTGGATGCATGCCCGGGCCGCGCAATCCCAGGCGCTGATTGCCGGCAGCGCTGCGCTGCAAACTGAACACGGCGCTGTTAACCGCTTCCTGCTGGTCGAGCCTGACGGTACGGTGCACCATTATGATAAACGGCACCTGTTCCGTATGGCCGATGAACATCATCACTATGAGGCCGGAAACCAGCGCGTGGTCTTTGAATGGCGTGGATGGCGGATCCTGCCGCTGGTCTGTTACGACCTGCGCTTTCCGGTATGGTCGCGTAATCAGAACGACTATGATTTGGCGCTGTATGTCGCCAACTGGCCGGCGCCGCGCTCGCTGCACTGGCAGTCGCTGCTGATCGCCCGCGCGATTGAAAACCAGTCCTATGTCGCCGGCTGTAACCGGGTTGGCACTGACGGCAACGGCCATCATTACCGCGGCGATAGTCGGATTATCAATCCCCAGGGGGAGATTATCGCCACCGCCGATCCGCATCAGGCCACTCGTCTTGATGCCGAGCTGTCGCTGAGCGCCCTTCAGGAATATCGTGAAAAATTCCCCGCCTGGCGCGATGCCGATCCTTTCACGATCGGCTAATCACCCTTCGGGAGCCGCTGCGCTCCCTTTTTATTCCACCACGATCCGCACAGCACAGTAGACCAATAACGCTGCCAGCATCCAGTTCAGTTGCCGCCCGTACAGCAAAAACAGGCGCTGAAACAGATGCCCCGCCAGCGCCCAGCACAGATTTCCCAGCGCGCCAATCGCCGCCAGCAGCAGACTCACGCTGATAAGCCAAACAGGCTCGCGAGTAACGGGCAGAACAAAGGTAGAAAGCGCGGTGATGCCATACAGAATAATTTTAACGTTGACGAACTGCAGCCCCAGACTTGCCCAAAAGCCTACCGGTTCTACACTCGGCATCCCTGTCGCCGGTTTGCTTTTGGCAATCTGCCAGGCCAGCCACAGGATGTACGCCGCGCCAATCCATCCCAATACCAGGGTAAAGCGTGAGTCGAGTTCAACCAGCGAAAAGGTTAAAGCCGCGCAAATCAACATAGTGATAATAAACCCGACGCTCATCCCGGCCAGCACCCGCAGGCTGCGGCGTAGACCATGGGAGGTGACGCTGCTCAGCGCCAGGATATTGTTGGGCCCGGGTGTCAGGGCGGTGATCAAAGTGTAAGTTAAAAAGGCGCTAATCAGGGTAGGTGTCACGGGTTTTCTCCTCTTGTCTGGCAGACACTACCCGAAGCTGATAATTTAAAAAAATGAATATTTTTTCATTCTCGCTTCGATAATATCGATACAAAGAGGAAATATGGATCTGCGACGCTTCATCACCTTCAAAACTGTTGTCGAAGAAGGTTCCTTTCTGCGCGCGGCGCAGAAACTATGCTGCACTCAGTCCACCGTGACTTTTCATATCCAGCAGCTGGAGCAGGAGCTTGCCATCCCGCTGTTTGAGAAAATCGGCCGGCGGATGTGTCTCACCGCCGCCGGTAAGAAGCTCCTGCCGCATGTCTACGACCTGACTAAAGTGATGGCCTCGATTCGTCAGGCGGCACGCCAGGACGATGAGCCCGGCGGCGAACTTCGCGTCGCCACTGGCGAAACGCTGCTGGCGTATAAAATGCCGCGGGTGCTGCAGCGTTTTAAGCAACGCGCTCCGAAAGTGCGCCTGTCGCTGCAGTCGCTCAACTGCTACAGCATCCGCGATGCGTTGCTTGCCGACGAGGTCGATTTGGGTGTGTTTTACCGGGTGGGTAACGATGACGCGCTCACGATAATGGAGCTTGGCCAGCAGTCGCTGACGCTGGTCGCATCGGTCGAGCAGGCGCCGGTAGACTTCATGCGCCCGCGGCAGCATATCCCGCTGAGCTTTATCATCAACGAACCCCAGTGCGTGTTCCGGCAGATTTTTGAAAGCACCCTGCGCCAGCGCGAAATTACTCTGGAGAACACCATTGAGCTGTGGAGTATTGAGAGTATCAAGCAGTGCGTGGCGGGAAATCTGGGAGTGAGTTTTCTGCCACGCTTTGCGGTGGAGGACGAGCTCAAGCGCGGGACGCTGGTTGAGCTGCCATTCAGCGAGACGCCGTTGACGATCCATGCGCTCTGCGCCCACCATGCCGGGAAGGCTATCAGTCCGGCGATGCGGGTATTTATGCAGTGCATGCAGGAGGAACAAGAGGTGCGCTGAAATTCGGCGACGAAAACGACGAAAGCCTGAATCATTGCTGACTCAGGCTTTCTGAATAGTGGCGGAACGGACGGGACTCGAACCCGCGACCCCCTGCGTGACAGGCAGGTATTCTAACCGACTGAACTACCGCTCCGCGTTGTTGTTCCGTTGGGAACGAGGCGAATATTACGGATTCCCCTCTACCCCGTCAACGCTTTTTCTACCATTTTGAATCGTTTGCTGCAAAAATCACCCAACCGCCTATTTTTAATTCATTTTAGTGGCTATCAGGCACGCCACAGGCAGCTTCCGCCTTTCTTTTGTACCAGGTCGAGGCGGGATTCATGGTTCGCCAGTTCTTCATCTGAGGCATAAACCACGCGTAACTGACTGCCGGCGCGGACGACGCGCTGAATTCCCAACTCTCCCGCCTGCTGCTGGCTTTCGCCTTCCATAGAGAACGCCATCGAAGTCTGGCCGCCGGTCATCATCAAATAGACATCGGCAAGGATCTGGGCATCGAGCAACGCCCCGTGCAGCGTACGCTTGCTGTTGTCTATTTCGTAACGCGAACATAGCGCATCGAGGCTGTTGCGCTTGCCTGGAAACATTTTCCGCGCCAGCGCCAAACTGTCGGTGATTTTACAAAAGGTCTCGGTTTTTCCGATGCCGCGGTTTAGCTTACTGAATTCATAATCCATAAAGCCGATATCGAACGAGGCGTTATGGATCACCAGCTCCGCGCCGCGGATGTAATCCATAAACTCATCAGCCACGTCGGCAAAGGTAGGTTTATCCAGCAGGAACTCATCGGCGATCCCGTGTACGCCGAATGCTTCAGGATCCACCAGCCGATCGGGTTTCAGATAGACGTGAAAATTGTTACCGGTCAGGCGGCGGTTGATCACCTCCACGGCGCCGATCTCAATGATCTTGTGTCCTTCGTAGTGTGCCCCGATCTGGTTCATACCGGTGGTTTCGGTATCGAGAACAATCTGGCGCGTAATTGCAGTGCTCATAGCGGTCATTTATGTCAGACTTATCGTTTACAAATCGATTTCAATTACAGGAAGTCTACCAGAGATGCTCAAACAGGTAGAAATTTTCACCGACGGCTCTTGCCTGGGTAATCCAGGACCTGGCGGCTACGGCGCCATCATGCGCTACCGCCAGCACGAAAAAACCTTCAGCGCTGGCTACCGTCTGACCACCAATAACCGCATGGAACTGATGGCGGCAATTGTTGCCCTGGAAGCGTTAAAAGAGCATTGCGAAGTGGTGCTCAGCACTGACAGCCAGTATGTTCGTCAGGGGATCACCCAGTGGATCCACAACTGGAAAAAGCGCGGCTGGAAAACGGCAGAGAAAAAGCCGGTGAAAAATGTCGACCTCTGGCAGCGGCTGGACGCCGCGCTTGGCCAGCATAAAATTAAATGGGAATGGGTAAAGGGCCATGCCGGCCATCCTGAAAATGAACGCTGCGACGAGCTGGCGCGCGCGGCGGCCTCCCACCCCACACTGGACGATGTCGGCTACCTGCCTGAGAGTTAATTCTGCCCTTTGCGCCACTGCCGGGTGGCGCCCACCGCCGGCCGCAGCTGAGTTTTCGCTTTGCCGGATTTCATCGGATTGAGCGTCAGCGGAATGGTCCGTTTGCGGGCGACAATCAATTGCAAACAGCCCAGCGCCGGCAGATGGGTGCTCAACAATTTGCCGCCATGGCGCGACCAGGGCAAAACCTGGTAACGTCCATAGTGCAGCACTTCAAAGTTGAGCAGCGCCAGCCAGTCCAGCTGGCGCATCAGCGTAAACATACGGCTATTATAAGGCGTTCCTTTGCGCAGGACCGGCACCAGCTTACGCAACCCCATCAGGCTCACCGGATTAAACCCGGTCAGGATCATCCAGCCATCATCGATCAGTACACGATCGGCTTCCCGCAGCAGACGATGCGGATCGCTACACCACGGCAGGGTGTGCGCCAGCAGGCAGGCGTCAACGGACTTTTCGGCAAAGGGTAAATGCAGCGGGTCAGCCCGGACCTGCATTGGATTTCCCGCCAGCGAGACATTCACCTGGTGCGAGATGGCGCAAGCTTCGGTATTGATTTCCGCGCTCAGATTGCCAATCTTAAGCAGATGAAAGCCATATAATTTAGCCAGCCACGGTTTCATCTGCTGCTCCAGCGTTTCGCGATAGTATTCGCCCCACGGCATACTGGACCAATGCTCAGGCGCTGTCACTGTGTGAGGTATCCTTGCCGGCTTCATTGCCACCTTCCGCTACGCTTTAGAGGTAATTTATGAATCTTATCAGTATTCCCGCGTTTCAGGACAACTACATCTGGGTTCTCAGTGAGAATAACGGCCGCTGCATCATCGTAGATCCAGGCGAAGCCGCGCCGGTTCTGGCGGCCATCGAGGAAAACCAGTGGCAGCCCGAGGCTATTTTATTGACCCATCATCATCAGGATCACGTCGGCGGCGTAAAACAATTACGTGAAAAATTCCCTTCTATAGTGGTTTACGGGCCGGCGGAAACCCAGGATAAAGGCGTCACTCAGGTGGTAGGCGATGGCGATCGGCTGTCAATTCTCGGGCACGATTTTTCCATTTTCTCTACGCCAGGTCACACATTAGGACATATCTGTTACTACAGCGAACCTTATCTGTTCTGTGGCGATACGATGTTTTCCGGCGGCTGCGGAAGGCTGTTCGAAGGTACAGCAGAGCAGATGTATCAATCATTTATGAAAATTAATGCCCTTCCTGAAGAAACCCTCATATGTTGCGCACATGAATATACGTTAGCGAATATGAAGTTTGCATTGAGTATCCTGCCAGATGATAGGGACATAAACGATTACTATCATAAAGTTAATGAGTTACGTGCAAAAAAACAAAAAACACTACCCGTAACTCTGAAAAATGAGCGGCGTATAAATTTATTTTTACGCGTAAATGATATTGATTTAATTGATAAAATTAACAAAGAAACAAATTTGCAACACTCTGTGGCGCGATTTGCATGGTTAAGGTCAAAGAAAGATGACTTCTGATATTTAATTCTTGTCATCGGCCAACTTCGCCGTTATCCTTGGTCGTCTTTTAAGCAACTATTGACACACACATGAAGGCACGAGCGATATTACTCGCCTCTGTCCTGCTGGTGGGGTGCCAGGCGTCTAAGCACGATGGCACCGTCGAACAGCGAGCACAGAGCCTTTCTGCGGCTGGTCAAGGGGAAGCAGGCAAGTTCACAAGTCAAGCGCGCTGGTTAGATGATGGAACCTTCTACGCGCAAGACCAGGATCTGTGGACTTCTATAGGCGACGAGCTAAAGATGGGAATACCGGATAATCCCCGGATTCGCGAACAGAAACAGAAGTACTTAAGAAATAAGAGCTATCTCCACGATGTAACTTTACGGGCAGAGCCGTATATGTACTGGATAGCCGGGCAGGTTAAGAAACGTAACATGCCAATGGAACTGGTATTACTACCCATAGTGGAGAGCGCTTTTGACCCACACGCGACGTCTGGCGCCAATGCCGCAGGCATTTGGCAGATCATTCCGAGCACAGGGCGCAATTATGGTTTAAAACAGACCCGCAGTTACGATGCGCGTCGTGATGTCGTCGCGTCTACTACCGCGGCGCTGGACATGATGCAACGTCTGAACAAAATGTTCGACGGCGACTGGTTGTTAACGGTCGCAGCCTATAACAGCGGCGAAGGCCGGGTCATGAAGGCAGTAAAAGCGAACCGTTCGCGTGGCAAACCCACCGATTTCTGGTCGCTGTCTCTGCCGCATGAAACGAAAATCTACGTCCCGAAAATGCTGGCATTGAGCGACATTCTCAAAAACAGCAAACGTTACGGCGTAAAGCTGCCTACGGCTGATGAAAGCCGTGCGCTGGCGCGCGTTCGCCTCGACAGTCCGGTTGATATTTCTCAGCTCGCGGACATGGCCGGTATGCCGGTCAGCAAGCTGAAGACGTTCAATGCGGGCGTAAAAGGGTCAACGCTGGGCGCGAGCGGGCCAAAGTACGTCATGGTGCCGCAGAAGCACGCCGCACAGCTGCGTGAATCGCTGGCCTCTGGCGACATTGCCGCCGTGCAGCCGACGCAGCTCGCGGACAATACGCCGCTGACCAGCCGTAGCTATAAGGTGCGTTCCGGCGACACCATTTCCGGGATTGCTTCCCGTCTTGGTGTGACGACCCGCGATCTGCAGCAGTGGAATAACCTGCGCGGCTCTGGATTAAAGGTTGGGCAGAATCTGGTTATTGGCGCAGGCAGCAGCGCCCAGCGTCTGGCGAACAACAGCGATAGCATCACCTATCGCGTTCGTAAAGGCGATTCGCTGTCGAGCATCGCCAAACGTCACGGCGTTAATATTCGCGACGTGATGCGCTGGAACAGCGATACCGACAACCTGCGCCCAGGCGATCAGCTAACGTTGTTTGTGAAAAATAACGATCGACCAGAGTCCTGATACCTCTGGTTCGACAAAAAGGCACCGACTTCCCCGGTGCCTTTTTTGTTGCCTAAATTAAACCGCTTTATGCGCTTCGAACAGAATGGTATCGCTGGTAAACGATCCGTCCTCCTGTAACTCGAAGTACGCTTTGACCTCCGCCGAAGCGCTCTGCTGATATAAGCGAATCGCCTCCACCAGCGGCTCAGGAGTACGCATCCGCGCCACCCATGAACTGAACTCCAGCGGCAGGCGATCGGTCAACAACTGGTTAACCACCAGCCCCGCTTCAGTCGCCAGCGTCAACCACTCGCCGCTGGAATAATTACGCACATGCGAGGTGTCGCGCAGGGCTTCCACCGTCTGCAGCCAGACATCACGTACCGGATGACCCGGCGACATCACGTCCATCATGATAATCACCCCGCCCGGCTTGAGAACACGTTTCACCTCACGCAGCGCCTGGCCAACGTCATGCCAGTGGTGAGCGGAGTAGCGGCTAATCACCACATCAAAGCTGACATCAGCGAACGGCAGCGTTTCGGCGTACCCTTGCTGGGTCACGATATTGCTAAAACCTTTCTCCTTTGCCGCGGCGGCAACGACCTCCAGCATCTGGCTCGATAAATCATAGGCGGTCACCTCGGCAACCTGTCCCGCCGCGGTAAAACTGGCGTGCCCTGCCCCGCAGCCCATATCCAGCACTTTCGCCTGAGGAAAATCAGCCAGCCGTTCCGCCAGCCGCTGCAGATCGCGACCAGAGGCGTGTACGGCGCTGGTCAGATAGGCGCTGGCCTGGGAGCCGAACTGCTTTTCGACGTTGTCATGGTGAGAGCGTGTTGTCATGTTGTCTTGTCCTTACGGTTTTTTTTGAGTAATAAAAGGCAGCACCATGCATGCGCAGGCCTGCCCCATGGCAGGCCTGACCAACCTTAAATTAATCAGGCTTGCCGGGACTGAATTCGACTAGTAGCGGGTTGTGGTCGGAGGCGCGGGTCACCAGCACGGAAGCATCGTGCACGCTTAACCCACGGTAGAACACAAAATCGAGGGGACGACCAAACGCGCGGCGGCGCTGATCGTCTGAGAAACGAACTTCGCGTAACGACATCTCACGCGCAAAGCGGTACAGCGCATTCATCCGCGGCCGGCTCCAGGCATTGAAGTCGCCAGCCATGATCACCGGCCCGCTGTGATGGGCGATCTGATCGCCAATTGGCAGCAGCTGTTTGCTGTAGACGTCGACGCCAAGGCTAAAGTTGACGGCATGGATATTGACTACCATCAACAACCGCGCATCCGGCAGCGGATAAACGGTCACTAACGCCGATTTCGGCAATCGCAAAATAGGCTCGCGCTCGCGCAGCGGACAGCAATAGATGGGGTGCGCGGAGGCCAGCGTCATTACGCCGGAAGGATGCTGCGGCAATACCAGCGCCGGCACCTGATCGGCGGCCAGATAGTTTGAAGTCGCGAACCGGACCAGTTCTGGGGTAGTTTGCGCCTCCTGCAACAGGACCAAATGCGCATCTTTGCCGAAATTTTTGAGGACCGACTGCCACTCTGCGCGCTGCTGCTTGAAGATATTCCATACCAGCACGCGGATCTTCTCATCGCTGCTTAATGGCGTACCGGCGGGATAAACCGGACTCACGCCCGCAAACGCCCCCGGAGGCAATATTCTCTCCGCAGGTTGTCCGGCGACATAGCGCATGGCGTAGGTGTTCTTTCGCAATTTGGGCATTAATCCTCGATAACAGAAACCAGCCCGACGACGACTGGTTATTCTGTTATAGGGATTTTCCCATACACTTTCAATGCAAATTGCGAGAAACCCTTAGCCTTCGGGAGAAAGCGCTGCCGAACGGCGTGGCAATTTATCTAAACGTCCGCTCAGGACCACCAACAGCAAAGCGACCAGCACAATCATCGCGCCAATCCACGGCGTCTGCGCCAGACCGTACCGCTCGACCGTCTGTCCACCGACGATCGACCCCAGCGCGATGCCGACGTTAAAGGCGGCAATATTCAGGCCGGAAACGATGTCGACAGCCCCCGGGGTATACTGCTCTGCTTTTTGCACCACATAGACCTGCAGACCCGGCACGTTGCCGAAGGCGAAAACGCCCATCACCAGCACTGTCGCCAGCGCGGCATAGTGAACGCTGGCGGTCAGCTGGAAGACCAGCAGCAGTAGCACCAGCGCGGCGAAGATAAACTTCAGCGCGGAGACGGCGCCATGCTTATCGGCCAGTTTGCCGCCCCACACGTTACCTATAGCCACCGAGACACCATAGCCCAGCAGGATCCAGCTCACCGCTGACGGGCTGAAGCCGGCCAGCTCCTGCATCATCGGCGCCAGGAAGGTAAAAGTGGTAAACACGCCGCCATAGCCCAGCGCGGTAATGGCGTAGATCATCAGCAGGCGCGGATGGGTTAATACTTTCAGCTGATCGCGCAGGCTGGCGCTGGCGCGGCCCGGAATATTATTCGGCACCAGAATCAGACTGCTGATTAGCGCAATCACCCCGAGAATCGATACCGCAAGGAAGGTTTCCCGCCAGCCGAAATGCTGGCCAATAAAGGTGCCAAAGGGAACGCCGGTCACCAGCGCGACCGTCAGGCCACCGAACATAATGGCGATGGCCGAGGCTGCTTTCTCTTTTGCCACCAGGCTGGTGGCGATTGTCGAGCCGATAGAAAAGAACACGCCGTGCGCCAGACCAGTCAGCAGTCGCGCCAGGATCAGCGTTTCATAGCCAGGGGCCTGCCAGGCCAGTATGTTACCCGCCGTAAACAGCACCATCAGCGCCAGCAGCAGCTGTTTACGCGGCATACGCCCGGTCAACGCCGTCAGTACCGGGGCGCCGATCGCCACGCCCAGCGCGTAGATAGAGACCAGCAGTCCCGCCGAAGGCAGGGAGATAGAGAGTTGCTGAGCAATGGTCGGGACCAGGCCGACAATCACAAATTCAGTGGTGCCAATTGCGAAGGCACCGATGGTTAAGGCAAATAGCGCCAGTGGCATAATTTACTCCGTAGCATCAGGATTAAGATGACACGTAGTATGAAGGGTTGTATAAATAACAAAAACCATCAAAGTATCAATAGAATTTTGCTATAGGTGCAATAATGAGAGCCACATCAGAGGAGATCGCCATCTTTGTGGCGGTGGTGGAAAGCGGGAGTTTCAGCCGGGCGGCCGAGCAGCTCGGACAGGCCAACTCCGCCGTCAGCCGGGCGGTCAAAAAGCTGGAATCAAAGCTAGGCGTAAGCCTGCTCAATCGGACCACCCGACAGCTCAGCCTGACAGAAGAAGGCGAGCGCTATTTTCGCCGGATGCAGGTGGTCTTGCAGGAAATGGCGGCGGCAGAGAACGATCTGCTGGAGACGCGCACGACGCCGCGGGGCCTGCTGCGGGTAGATGCCGCGACGCCGGTGATGCTGCATTTTCTCATGCCGCTGGTGAAGCCATTTCGCGAGCGCTACCCGGAAATGACGCTGTCGCTCGTCTCGTCTGAGACGTTTATCAATCTGATTGAACGGAAAGTGGATGTGGCCATTCGGGCCGGGACCTTAACGGATTCTAGCCTGCGCGCCCGACCGCTGTTTACCAGCTATCGTAAGATCGTCGCCTCGCCCGACTATGTCGCGCGCTACGGTATGCCGCAGCATCCGTCCGATCTGAAACAGCATCACTGCCTCGGCTTCACCGAGCCGGTATCGCTGAATACCTGGCCGGTCTCCTGTTGCGATGGCCAGCTGTTAGAGATCGAAGCGGCGGTGTCATCCAATAGCGGCGAAACGCTCAAGCAGCTGTGCCTGACCGGCAACGGTATTGCCTGCCTGTCGGATTACATGGTGGATAAAGAGATTGCCAGCGGAGAGTTTGTCGAGCTACTGGCCGATAAGCGCTTACCGGTGGAAATGCCTTTCAGTGCCGTCTATTACAGCGACCGGGCGGTCAGCACTCGCATCAGGGCATTTATTGATTTTCTGAGCGACCACGTAAAACAGCTCCCGAAGGAGCTGTCGTAATACCTTCTCGGGCGGCAGGGCGAACGGCATACCGGCAGCGAGTGATTAATCCCACTGCGGCGCCAGACCTTCCGGGCTCACCAGCCGATCGTTGCAATCCAGCGCAGCGATCGCCTGTCGATCTTCATCATCCAACTGCAGATCCAGCGCCTTCAGGTTGCTGGCCAGGTTATCACGCTTCGTCGAGGACGGGATCACCGCGTACCCCTCGCCCATCGCCCATGCCAGGATAACCTGCGCCGGAGTCGCATTATGTTTCGCCGCGATACGGGCAATCACTTCATCTTTCAGCGCCTTACCATAAGCCAGCGTCATGTAAGAGGTGATGTGGATGCCGTGCTCACGTGCCCAGTCGACGACTTTACGGTTTTGCAGATACGGCGAGAGTTCAATCTGGTTGGTCGCAATGTTTTCAGCGCCAACGGCGGCGATCGCGCGCTCCATCAGTGGAATAGTGAAGTTGGAGATACCAATCTGACGGGTCAGACCCAGCTTCTTCGCTTCCATCAGGGCTGCCATAAACTCTTCAACGGCAACCGCATCGTTCGGTGACGGCCAGTGGATGAGCGTCAGGTCAACATAGTCCGTGCGCAGCTTCTGCAGACTTTCTTGCAGGCTGGCGATGAGTTTGTCTTTGCTCAGGTTCTCGATCCAGATTTTGGTAGTGATGAACAGCTCATCACGCGGCACGCCGCTTTCGGCGATAGCCTGACCCACCGCGGCTTCGTTGTCATAGATTTGCGCGGTGTCGATAGCACGATAGCCCAGCTCCAGCGCGGTTTTTACGGATGCGATAACAACATCATCTTTCAGACGGAAGGTGCCAAGACCAAATGCAGGGATTGCCATGATTTTCCTCGTTATTTCTTCATTTCGGTTAACGGATGAAATTATGGCTGATGGTGTGGAGGGGAAAAAGAGCGATTAATGCAGAGGATTTTTGCTGAATTAGCAATAATAGAGAACAGCTCAAACAAAAAAGCCCTGAGCAAATGCTCAGGGCTCTTAATAAGTGGCGGAACGGACGGGACTCGAACCCGCGACCCCCTGCGTGACAGGCAGGTATTCTAACCGACTGAACTACCGCTCCACCGAATTTCTTCGCTTTATTACCACCGGTTGTCACCCCGGCTTACTGCAATTTGATGCCTGGCAGTTCCCTACTCTCACATGGGGAGACCCCACACTACCATCGGCGCTACGGCGTTTCACTTCTGAGTTCGGCATGGGGTCAGGTGGGACCACCGCGCTAGTGCCGCCAGGCAAATTCTTTGTGCTCGTCCTGTGTCTTTTGCGCTCATACTGCGTTGGCTGCTCTCGCGAGTGTCAGTCACATACTTATGTATGCTCCTTCCATCGCGTCGTTTGCCGCCTTGTCTCAGCGCAAAATCCTTCGGACTCTGAATCAGAGCTGAAAATTCTCTCAAT
>NZ_JAGRQZ010000015.1:0-22908 GCF_018223915.1 Klebsiella sp. 64 | reverse complement strand
GAGAAGTGTACGAACACGTCTTTGCTGCCATCAGCCGGAGTAATGAAACCAAAACCTTTAGACTCGTTGAACCACTTAACTTGACCTTTAATCTTTGCCATTTGCAAAATTCCTTAGACTGTTTTCTTCGCCTGCTGGCGTTTACCTAGATAAAACTGACACATAACTGCATGAGGCACTAATTTAAGGTTCGGCAGAGAAGCGGTATTCAACGACAACGTGTTTACTCAGGACTTCTTTACTGAAAATGCCACACATAAACAGAACTGTACCTCGTTTAACCCGAAACGTGTTATCACACACTACGTAAATAATGGCAAGCCATTTTTAAACGTGTCTCGATCGTTCGCACAAATTATAAGGTAATCATTTGATCGCCTGCACATTTATGCGTCTTTGCCGCCCCTGGCAAGGCGCTACAGCATCAGCCAATATCGCCCATTCGCTGCCTCATTACTGCAACTTTTTTACCATAGCTCAACAACTTCGCTTCGTCCAGGTATGTCCGTACACGAACTGCTGTGATGTAAGCGTCTGGTGGGCAACGGTGAATATTGATGCGCATAATTCGTTATAACTCCAGACTAAAAATCGCTAAGCCGTGCCAGTGTAGTGATAATAAAACCTGTTAGTCGTCACGCTAAAAATAGTGCTAATTCTGCACCTTAATAATGAAAAAAAGATGACAGTGTCACGTTACCCAACAATAAACGCGGCGAGAATGACTTTATTTACAGCGTGTAATAAAGAGGATATTGCACTAAGAAAGGAATAATGGAATAAGAATAAGATATTACCGCCCGCTATCATGCAGGTGCGCATCTTATGATGCACACCTGTCGGGCGCCTTAACGTTCAGCTACCAGGCGGATAAACTCATCCTCCCCTTTCGCCTTGCCGGCGACGGTCGGCTCAGCCACATCCTCTTTCTCTGGCGCATTAGCTTCGCACAGGCGACGTAACAGCGCATTCTGCCGCTTTTGCTGATCCAGCAGCGCTTGCAGCAGCTCTATCTGCTCATTCGCCCGCGAACTGGCGCGGTTGACGAAGAACCATAACAACAGACCGACAAGCAGCAGCGCCACGGACACAGCCAGCGATGCCAGATTTAAAATCCCAGGATTTAGTAACTCACTCATTTCACCACCTCAAAGAGAAGGCGTTCATTCTACCACCCGCGGCGCAGAAGGAAATCAGTCGGCAGAAAAATGTCTTACCACGGAATAAATTTATTAATAGTGCAAATGCCGCTGAAAAACTGAACATCCTGGTCGCACATTACGTTAAGCATCTGAGTCCACAGCAACAGGCAGCCTGCTATGATGACTATCAGTAAAACCCACCGTAATTTTTTCACTCCACTCTCCGCATCAGTACGCAATGTCGCCAGGATAGCACGGCCTTCTTAAACCGCGGCTAACTGTATTACGAAAGGTAAGTTTAGGAATCATCGACTTGTTTCAAAACGTGTTCGTGTCAAAATCACGCCAGGGATCATACAAATAATGAGGCATCAATGCGATTAATCATTCGTACTATTATCTTGGTGGCTATCTTATGGATTGGCGTATTATTGAGCGGTTATGGGGTGTTATTCCACAGTGAGGAAAACGTCGGCGGTCTGGGTCTTAAGTGCCAATACCTCACCGCCCGCGGAGTCAGCACCGCACTTTATGTTCATTCCGACAGCGGAGTGATCGGCGTCAGCAGTTGCCCTTTGCTGCGTAAAAGCACAACCGTGGTTGATAACGGCTAACATCGAACCGGCGATCGCGACGTAGCGCCGCGGTCGCCAACCCCGTTATCCGCCGCCTCAGAACGGATAGTCGTTGTATCCCATTTGTTCAGAAATCTTACGCGCCGCCTGATGGAGCATCGCCACGTATTCATGCAAGCGTTCTTCAGAGAAACGTAGCGTTGGGAAAGAGATGCTCAGCCCGGCGATGACCACGCCGAAACGGTCAAACACCGGCACGCCAATGCAGCGCAGCCCCTCTTCCTGTTCCTCATTATCCTCGCCATAGCCCTGCTCGCGAACGCCATCCAGCACTTTTAGCAACTCCTCGGTGCTGGTAATGGTCCGCTCGGTGCTGCGCTTATACTCCACGCCGTCGAGGATCTGCTCCACTTCGCTGCGATCGCGCCATGCCAGCAGCACCTTGCCAATCGCGGTACTGTACAGCGGGTTGCGGCGGCCAATACGCGAGTACATCCGCAGGTTATACATCGAGTCAATTTTATGGATGTAGACGATACTGTCTTCATCCAGCGCCCCAAGATGGATGGTCTCTTTCGTCAGTCGCGAAAGTTCGCGCATCTGAATATCGGCGCTGCGCACCAGGTCGACGTTCTGCAGCGCGCGCGCGCCCAGTTCGAACAGCTTGAGGGTGAGAGAGTATTTCTCAGACTCTCCTTCCTGTGCCACATAGCCCAGTGATTTCATGGTCTGTAAAAAGCGATAAACGGTGCTTTTCGACATCATGACGCGCTGGGACAGTTCGGTAATGCCAATTTCACGCTCTTCACCCAGCGCCTGTAGGATGCCAAAAACCTTCAATACCGAAGAGACAGAATCTGGCTGTTTATCCAAATCTGCACCTGCCATTTATCACCTCGTCGTAACTGTTTTATAAAAATTAGAACCGGTTTTTATTATAAATTCGCCGCCTCTGAGCCGCAATCATTCTTCTGCCACTTCGTTACAAATCTGCGACATACTGCGAATTAATCAATGCTAAACTCATCATTCAAAAAACCGTTTCATTTAAGACTCATATTCACCATGGATAAAAATTCTTCTGATGGCGTGCCGTTGCCGCAACGCTATGGCGCCATTCTGACCATCGTGCTTGGGCTGACCATGGCCGTGCTCGACGGGGCTATCGCCAACGTCGCGCTGCCGACTATCGCCAGCGATCTCAACGCCTCACCGGCGGCTTCAATCTGGATCGTTAACGCCTACCAAATCGCCATTGTCATCGCCCTGCTGCCGCTCTCCTTCCTCGGCGACATGGTCGGCTATCGGCGTATCTATAAGATAGGCCTGGTGGTGTTTATCTTTACCTCGCTGGCCTGCGCGCTGTCGCGTAGCCTCGAAATGCTAACCTTCGCTCGCGTCGCGCAGGGATTGGGCGGCGCCGCGCTGATGAGCGTCAACACCGCGCTGATCCGTCTGATTTATCCGCAGCGCTTTCTTGGTCGCGGCATGGGCATTAACTCCTTTGTCGTTGCCGTCTCTTCGGCGGCAGGCCCGACTATCGCCGCAGCGATCCTCTCCCTCGCCTCATGGCAATGGCTGTTTTTAATTAACGTGCCTCTCGGCATCGTCGCCTTTGTTCTGGCCATGCGCTTTCTGCCGCCCAACAGCGCGCGCAGCAAAATCATCCGCTTCGATCTGCCGAGCGCCATTATGAACGCCCTTACCTTCGGGCTGCTGATCACCGCCCTGAGCGGTTTCGCCCAGGGGCAGTCCACTCAGCTGGTGCTGGCGGAGGTCGCCGCTATGCTGGTGGTGGGGTTCTTCTTCGTTCGCCGCCAGCTCACGATGCCCGTCCCCCTGCTGCCGGTCGACCTGCTGCGTATCCCACTCTTCTCTCTCTCTATCTGCACTTCCATCTGCTCCTTCTGCGCGCAGATGCTGGCGATGGTCTCTCTGCCCTTTTTTCTGCAGTCGATGATGGGGCGCAGCGAAGTGGAGACGGGTCTACTGCTAACGCCGTGGCCGTTAGCGACCATGGTGATGGCGCCGCTGGCCGGCTATTTGATCGAGAAATGTCATGCCGGGCTGCTGGGGGCTATCGGTTTGCTGATTATGGCCTGCGGCCTGTTCGGCCTGGCGCTGCTGCCCTCGTCGCCCTCCGATCTGGATATCATCTGGCGCATGGCGCTGTGCGGCGCCGGCTTCGGGCTGTTTCAGTCGCCGAACAACCATACCATCGTCGCCTCGGCTCCGAGCCATCGTAGCGGCGGCGCCAGCGGCATGCTGGGCACCGCTCGCCTGCTCGGACAGAGCACCGGCGCGGCGCTGGTGGCGCTGCTATTCAATTTGCTCGGTAACAACGGCACCCACACCGCCCTGCTGCTGGCCGGCACCCTGGCTATCGTCGCCGCGCTAATTAGCGGTCTGCGGGTCACTCAGCCGCGCGCAGCCTGACGGACGGTAAAAAAAATCCGCAGCTTGCGGGCTGCGGATTGTCGTTTTCAGCGTCAGAAGATGGATTATTTCAGATATTCACCGCTACGCAGGGCTTCAATGCGCTTATCCAGCGGCGGGTGGGTCATAAACAGTTCGCTCATGGATTTCGCTTTACCGTTAATGCAGAACGCCATCATGCTGCTGGCTTCCTGCGGCTCATAGCTGGTTTTCAGACGCTGCAGGGCTGCAATCATCTTCTCGCGGCCTACCAGACGCGCCGAGCCGGCGTCAGCATGGAACTCACGGTAACGCGAGAACCACATGGTGATTATGCTGGCCAGAATACCGAACACCAGCTCAAGCACCGTGGCGACAGCGAAGTAGATCAGCGGGTTGCCATTGCTGCTCTCCCCTTCATCTTCCCGGTTGCCGCCGAGGAAACCGGCCGCAATCTGCGCGATAACGCGGGAGATAAAGATAACGAAGGTGTTCACCACCCCCTGGATCAGGGTCATGGTAACCATATCGCCATTGGCGATGTGGCTGATTTCATGGGCAATGACCGCTTCCGCTTCATCACGGCTCATGTTTTGCAACAGCCCGGTGCTGACGGCGACCAGCGAGGCGTCACGACGCGCGCCGGTGGCGAAGGCGTTAATGTCAGGCGCGTGATAGATAGCTACCTGCGGCATGGCAATACCTACCTGCTGCGCCTGCTGCGCAACGGTATTCATCAGCCAGCGTTCCGTTTCGTTGCGCGGCTGCTCGATCACTTCCCCACCCACTGACTTCAGCGCCATCCACTTCGACATCATCAGCGAAACGATAGAACCACCGAAGCCGAACAGCAGGGCCATAATCAGAAGACCGGTCATGCTGCTGGATTGGATCCCCGTGAGGCTTAACACCAGCCCGAACACGACCATCACTGCCAGGTTCGTCAGCAGGAAAAGCGCGATTCGCATCATAATTTTCTTTTTACCTCGATTTAACAAAACGCACTATGCGATTACCCACATCGTATGGGTCAGGCTGCAATTTTCAACCATCAGCCCCCGCTAAGTCACGATAAAAACACAACTTTACATTTTGTAGCATCTTGCTGACAGCGGCAGCGCAGGTTGACATTTTGTTAGATGAGCTGAATGGCGATGACAACGCGCACAAAAAAAACGGGCACCTCTCAGGGTGCCCGTTAGCAACTTATTTGCTGGCCGGCGGTTCCACCGCCGGGCGCGCTTTTTCCAGATGCGCCAGGTCTACCGCGATATGGACCGTTTCATCAAGATACGGATCCGGCTCCTGGTAATCCTTCGGCAGATCGTCCAGTTTTTTCAACGGCGGCTTGCCTTCGCGTTTCAGGCGATCGTTAATCCGCGCCAGACGAATCGCATCATCTTCTTCGTTCTCTTTCTCACGCTGGGCGTAGTTCAGAGAGACGATGTTACGTTTGTCCTTCATCGCGTTATAACGGGCAATATCCTTCATGATGTACTGGAATTCAGGATCCTGCGCAATACGCTCGTCGTGGCGCTTGAGCAGCTCCGGTCCAAACGGGGTCAGATCCCCGGACTTCACATAGGTGGCCGCGTTGATGCTATCCCACGGCAGCGCGTTGTCTTCATACTGCTCGCCGGTTTCGCGATCTTCATTGCCGGTTGGCATCATGATATCCGGCGTCACGCCTTTGCGCTGCGTACTGCCGCCGTTAATACGATAGAACTTCTGGATGGTGTACTGGACGGAACCCAACGCCGGCCACTCCGGACGCAGCATTTGATCGTAAATACGATTCAACGAGCGATACTGCTGTACCGTCCCTTTACCGAAGGTCGGTTCGCCAACGATCAGCGCGCGGCCATAGTCCTGCATCGCTGCGGCGAAGATCTCAGACGCCGAGGCGCTAAAGCGGTCAACCAGCACCACCAGCGGCCCTTTGTAATAAACCACGCCATCGTTGTCGCTGTCTTCGCGCACTTTGCCATTATTATCCCGCACCTGCACCACCGGACCGGACGGAATAAACAGACCCGAGAGCGATACCGCCTCTGTCAGCGCTCCGCCGCCGTTGCTGCGCAGGTCAATGATGATGCTGCTGACGTTCTGTTTTTCCAGCTTCTGCAGCTGCACTTTCACGTCATCGGTCAGGCCAACGTAAAAGCCTGGAATATCCAGCACGCCGACTTTTTCTTTCCCGACGGTTTTCACCGACATCTTCACAGCACGGTCTTCCAGACGAATGCGCTCGCGGGTCAGCGTTACAATACGCGTCTTGGCTCCTTTACCGGCCGGCAGGATTTCAAGACGAACCTTGCTGCCCTTCGGCCCTTTAATCAGCGCCACGACGTCATCCAGACGCCAGCCGATGACATCAACCATCGACTTCCCGGTCTGGCCAACGCCAACGATGCGATCGCCGACGCTGATCGCTTTGCTTTTCGCGGCTGGACCGCCCGCCACCAGCGAATTAATGACGGTATAGTCATCATCCATCTGCAGCACGGCGCCGATCCCCTCGAGTGAGAGGCTCATTTCGGTGTTGAACTGCTCGGTATTACGCGGCGACAGATAATTTGTGTGCGGATCGATTTCGCGGGCGAAGGCGGTCATCGCCAGCGAGAAGACATCTTCGCTGTTGGTTTGCGCCAGGCGACGGATAGCAAACTTATAGCGACGGGTTAAGGTGTCGCGGATCTCTTTATCGTCTTTACCCGCCAGCTTCAGGCTTAACTGGTCAAACTTAACCTTAGCGTCCCACAGCTTGTTCAGCTCGGCCTCGTCTTTTGGCCACGGCGCTTTGGAGCGGTCAAGGTTGAAATTATCATTGCCGGTAAAGTCCATCGGACGTTCAAGCACCTTCAGCGCATACTGATAGCGCTCGAAGCGGCGCTGCTGCCCCAGGTTGTAGAGGTCGTAAAAGACATCCAGTTTCCCGCTGCGCAGCTCATCGCCAATTTGGTCTTTTTTAGCCGCAAACTTCGCCACATCGCTGGCCAGCAGCACATTGTGGCTGTAGTCCAGCAGGTTCAGATAACGGTCAAAAATCTTTGCCGAGAAGGCGTTGTCGAGATCAAACTGACGGTAATGAGAGCGGGTAAAGCGCGACGTCACGCGCTCGCTTACCGTCGCGTGCTGCGGCTCTTCTTTCAGCACGGGGATTTGATCTGCGCGGGTTATGTCATCAACAGCGAATGCATGGCCTGCTATTGCCAGCAGGCCCGCAAGCGCGGTGATTTTAAAAAATGTGTTCATGCCTGGCCCGGCCTCCGTTTCAGAACACCAGGTGTTCTGCGCGTACAATCATTGACATACCAGAAGTCAGCTGTACACGAACGCCATCTTTGGTGATTTCCAGAACGGTGGCGTCCATGGCGTTATTGCCTGCTTTTACCTTCAGCGCCTGGCCGACGGTCAGAACGGAAACATCCGATACCGGAGTAAGACGCTCTTCACGCGGGGCTTTGGCCGCAACAGGACGCGGTTTACGCTGTTCAGCGCCTTCTTTACGACGCGGCTGCTGAGGACGCGGTTTACGCTCGCGGCGAACGCCTTCATCCTGCTGGCCTGCGGCCGCAGCGGCTTCGCGTTTTTTCGCCTGCTGGGCTGCGCGCTGCGCCTGAACGCGAGCTTTCGCTTCTTCCAGCTGCTGACGCGCATGGGCAATGTGCTGCTCTTCCAGTTCGCCGCACGGATTGCCATCCAGGTCAACGCGAATAGCGCCGGCTTTTACGCCGTACAGATAACGCCAGCTGGACGTGTAGAGACGTAATGCAGCGCGAAGCTGGGTCTTGCTGAGATTCATCTCACCACCCACTCGCTCAACGAGATCCTGAAAAATTCCGATTTTCAGGGGGCGCGCTTCACCTTCAGCGCTAAAGCACTGCGGGAAACGTTCGGCCAGAAAGGCGATAACTTCTTTACTGCTATTCAACTTAGGTTGATTTTCCATGAAATTTCCTGATTACAACGGACGTAGCCAACAAGCCGCAGGCATGAACAGGCGACATTATAATGACGTCCTCGCTAAATGCTACGTTATCCGTTGATTATCCCACGACACGGGTAAAGATTTTTTGATAATCCGTGGCCGCAATGAGTTTTTCCAGATGCTCGACCAGCGTGCGCAACCCCTGCTCATCTTCAGCGGTGAAGCGCCCGTAAGCCGGACTATCGATATCCAGCACGCCGATAATCTGGCCATTCACGCGCAGAGGGAAGACAATTTCCGAATTACTGGCGGCATCACAGGCAATGTGGCCGTCAAAGGCATGGACGTCCTCGACGCGCTGGACCTGAGCCTGCGCCACCGCCGCGCCGCATACGCCTCGCCCGACCGGGATCCGCACGCAGGCCAGTTTGCCCTGGAACGGTCCCAACACCAGGGTATCGCCTTCCAGAAGGTAGAAACCGGCCCAGTTGACCTCGCTCAGCCGCTCGAACAGCAGCGCGCTGGTATTGGCGATCATCGCCAGAAAACTGGTTTCACCTGCCATTAATGCCTGGAAATCGCGGTTCAGATCCGCGTAAAATTCTGTTTTGCTCATTATATCTTCACTTTGTTGTCTTACTGCCTGATACGTACAGCCTACTAAAATAAGCATTAAATGCGCTTGGGCTCAAGATGAATTCATTCATAGGTTAAGATAGTGAGATACATTCATTCCTGTACGTAATAAATGCCGATAAAAACACCCACCCTCAAACCTGCGAAAAAGATGGTCGTGCATACCGTCAGCACGCCGCTTCCCTATGCGCATTATCAGCGCTGTACGCAGTGTGACATGCTCTTCCGCTTACCGGTGCTCAAACGCAACCAAAGCGCCTGGTGTCCGCGCTGTAACGCGAAGGTGCGCGATGGTCGCGACTGGTCGCTGACCCGCCTGGGCAGCATGGCCCTCGCGATGCTATTGCTCATGCCTTTCGCCTGGTCTGAACCTCTGCTGCGCCTGCATCTGTTGGGCGTACGCATCGACGCCAACGTCCTGCAGGGGATCTGGCAGATGACCGCGCAGGGCGATCCGATTACCGCCGCCATGGTACTGTTTTGCGCGGTGGTCGCCCCGGTGCTGCTGGTGGTCTCCATCAGCTATCTCTGGCTGGGCAATGTGCTGGGGATGAACCTGCGGCCGGTGCTGCTGATGCTCGGCAAGCTTAAAGAGTGGGTGATGCTGGATATCTATCTGGTGGGCATCGGCGTCGCCTCCATCAAGGTGCAGGATTACGCCTTCCTGCAGCCGGGCATCGGTCTGGTGGCGTTTATCTCCCTGACGTTGTTGAGCATCCTGACGCTTATTCATATGAACGTCGAAGAGCTATGGGAGCGTTTCTATCCCGAGCGTCCGGCGACCCGCGCCGATAATAATCTGCAGGTGTGCACCGGCTGTCATTACACCGGCTATCGCGACGCGCGCGGCCGCTGCCGACGCTGCCACACGCCGCTGCATCATCGCCGACCGCAGAGCCTGCAGCGCAGCTGGGCGGCGCTGATTGCCTCGCTGGTTTTCCTCTTTCCGGCCAACCTGTTGCCAATCTCCATCATCTACGTCAACGGCGCGCGCCAGGACGACACGATCCTCTCGGGGATCATCTCCCTGGCCAGCAGCAATATCGCCATTGCCGGGGTCGTGTTTATCGCCAGTATTTTGGTGCCATTCACCAAAGTTATAGTGTTATTTACCCTGCTGCTCAGCATACAATTCAAGTGCGAGCAGGGATTGCGCACCCGCATCCTGCTGCTGCGGCTAATCACCTGGATTGGCCGTTGGTCGATGCTGGATCTGTTTGTTATCTCACTCACCATGTCGCTAATAAATCGCGATCAGCTCCTCGCCTTCACCATGGGGCCGGCTGCGGTTTACTTTGGCGGCGCGGTAATTTTAACTATTCTTGCAGTTGAATGGCTGGACAGCCGCTTACTTTGGGACGCACATGAGTCAGGAAACGCCCGCTTCGCAGACTGAAGCCAGAATAAAAACCAAACGCCGTATTTCGCCATTCTGGCTGCTGCCGGTCATCGCGTTGCTGATTGCCGCCTGGCTAATCTGGACCAGCTTTGACGACCGCGGATCGACGATTACGATTGATTTCCAGTCCGCGAACGGCATCGTGCCGGGACGGACGCCGATCCGCTATCAGGGGGTTGAAGTCGGCACCGTCCAGGATATTAGCCTCAGTAAAGATCTGAGTAAGATTGAGGTTTCGGCCAGCATCAAACGCGATATGAAAGATGCGCTGCGCAAAGAGACCCAGTTCTGGCTGGTCACGCCGAAAGCCTCTCTGGCCGGCGTATCGGGCCTCGATGCGCTGGTGGGCGGGAACTACATCGGCATGATGCCGGGCAAGGGTGAACCCGAAGATCACTTTGTCGCCCTTGACACCCAACCTAAATACCGCATCAACAACGGCGAGCTAATGATCCACCTGCAGGCGCCGGATCTTGGCTCTCTGAACAGCGGCTCGCTGGTCTACTTCCGAAAAATCCCGGTCGGGCGGGTGTATGACTATTCCCTGAATGCCAATAATCAGGGGGTGACCATCGATGTGCTAATTGAGCGCCGGTTTACCAATCTGGTGAAAAAAGGCAGCCGCTTCTGGAACGTCTCAGGCGTCAAGGCCGACGTCGGCCTGAGCGGGGCCAAAGTGCAACTGGAGAACCTGTCCGCGCTGGTGAACGGCGCCATCGCCTTTGACTCCCCCGCCGATTCGCATGTCGCCTCGCAAAACGATGAATATCACCTGTATGAAGATCTGGCGCATAGCCAGCGCGGCGTGGTGGTGACCCTCGATCTGCCTGATGGCGATGGACTGAAAGCGGGCTCGACGCCGCTCATGTATCAGGGGCTGGAGGTAGGCCAGTTAAGCAAACTGAATCTAAACCCCGGCGGCAAAGTTACTGGCGAGATGACCGTCGACCCGAGCGTGGTGACGCTGCTGCGGGAGAAAACGCTGATTCAGATGAAGAAGCCGAAGCTCTCCCTCGATAACCCCAGCATTAGCACCCTGCTCACCGGCAATACCTTTGAGCTGGTGCCCGGCGAAGGCGAGCCACGCAATCACTTCTCGGTAATGCCGGCGGATAAAGCGCTGCTGGATGAGCCCAACGTCGCCACCGTTACCCTCTCGGCGCCGGAGAGCTACGGCATCGACGGCGGTCAGCCGCTGGTGCTGCACGGAGTAAAAGTCGGCCAGGTGCTGGAGCGTAAACTGACGGCCAAAGGGGTAACCTTTCAGGTTGCCATTGATCCTGAATACCGCGATCTAATTCACGGCGACAGCAAATTTGTGGTTAACAGTCGTCTGGACGTCAAAGTGGGGCTCGACGGCGTGCAGGTGCTGGGCGCCAGCGCCAGCGAATGGGTGAACGGCGGGATCAGGGTGATCCCCGGCGAAAAAGGCAAAATGCAAAGCAGCTATCCGCTGTACGCTAACCTTGAAAAGGCGCAGGAAAATAGCCTGAGCGAAGTGCCGACCACTACCCTGAGCCTGTCTGCTGAGACGCTGCCTGACGTTCAGGCCGGCTCGGTGGTGCTGTATCGTAAATTCGCCGTCGGCGAGATCATCGCCGTCAAACCGCGCAAGGATGCATTCGATATCGATCTGCATATCAAGCCGGAGTACCGCTACCTGCTGACCAACAACAGCGTCTTCTGGGCGGAAGGCGGTGCGAAGGTCAAGCTTGACGGTAACGGACTCACCGTGCAGGCCTCGCCGCTGGCGCGCGCGATCAAAGGGGCGATCAGTTTCGATAACCTCAATGGCAGCAGCGCCGGAGCACGGCTGAATAACAAACGTATCCTTTATGCATCTGAAACGGCGGCGCGCGCCGTGGGCGGCCAAATCACCCTGCACGCGTACGACGCCGGGAAGATGGCGGCCGGGATGCCGATTCGTTATCTCGGCATCGACATCGGTCAAATCCAGTCGCTGGAGCTAATCACCGCCAAAAACGAAGTGCAGGCGAAAGCGGTGCTCTATCCGGAATACGTCGGCACCTTCGCCCGCGCCGGGACCCGCTTCTCGGTGATCACCCCGCAAATCTCCGCCGCGGGCGTGGAACATCTCGACACCCTGTTCCAGGCCTACATCAACGTTGAGCCCGGCCGCGGCCCGGCACGACGCGATTTTGAGATCCAGGATACGACGATCAGCGATTCGCGTTATATCGACGGCCTGAACATCGTGGTGGAAGCGCCGGAGGCGGGGTCGCTTGGCATCGGTACGCCGGTCCTGTTCCGCGGACTGGAAGTCGGGACGGTTACCGGACTGTCGCTGGGGTCGATGTCTGACCGGGTGATGGTTAAGCTGCGCATCAGTAAGCGCTACCAGTACCTGGTACGTAATAACTCGGTGTTCTGGCTGGCCTCGGGTTACAGCCTCGACTTCGGCCTGATTGGCGGGGTGGTGAAAACCGGTACCTTCAATCAGTTTATCCGCGGCGGGATCGCCTTTGCCACGCCGCCGGGCACGCCGCTGGCGCCGAAGGCCCAGGATGGCAAGCACTTCCTGCTGCAGGAGAGCGAGCCGAAAGAGTGGCGGGAGTGGGGCACCGCTCTGCCGCAGTAATGCCCCCTTCTCCCGCCCCGGGCAACGCCGGGCGCGGGGAGAGGATAAACCGCACGCCCCGGTGTCACGCGCCGGGGCGTTTGTGCTAAACTGCGCACCCTTTTTTTCTGTGGTGCGCTGCCCGTGGCTGAAAATACTGTCTATTTCCCTGAAGCGTTTCTCGCTCAAATGCGCGCGGCGATGCCAGCGCATCTCTCTTTCGACGACTTTATCGCCGCCTGTCAGCGCCCGCTACGCCGCAGTATTCGCGTCAATACGCTGAAGATTAGCGTCGATGATTTCCTCTCTCTGGTTGCCCCCTACGGCTGGCAGCTCGCGCCGGTGCCCTGGTGCGCAGAGGGATTCTGGATCGAGCGAGAGGATGACGACGCGCTGCCGCTGGGCAGTACCGCCGAACATCTCAGCGGGCTGTTCTATATTCAGGAAGCCAGTTCGATGCTGCCGGTCGCCGCCCTGTTCGCCGATAACCGGCAGCCCGAACGGGTGATGGACGTTGCCGCCGCCCCGGGATCGAAAACCACCCAAATTGCAGCCCGAATGGGCAACGCGGGCGGCATTCTCGCCAATGAATTCTCCGCCAGCCGGGTGAAGGTGCTGCATGCCAACATCAGCCGCTGCGGCATCAGCAACGTCGCTCTGACCCACTTCGACGGCCGGGTTTTTGGCGCGGCCTTGCCCGAAACCTTCGATGCCATCCTGCTTGACGCCCCCTGCTCCGGCGAAGGGGTTGTACGTAAAGACGCCGACGCGCTGAAAAACTGGTCGCCGGAGAGCAACCTCGACATCGCCGCCACTCAGCGCGAGCTTATCGACAGCGCCTTCCATGCTCTGCGCCCTGGCGGGACGCTGGTGTATTCCACCTGCACCCTGAATCGTGAAGAAAATCAATCGGTCATTGAGTGGCTGCTGTCCCGCTATCCGCAGGCGGTGGAGATCCTGCCGCTGGGAGAGTTGTTTCCCGGCGCAGCCGACGCCTTAACCGCGGAAGGTTTTCTGCACGTTTTTCCGCAAATTTACGATTGCGAAGGCTTCTTTGTCGCGAGGTTGCGCAAAACTGCGGCGATCGATCCGCTCCCGGCGCCAGGCTATAAGGTCGGTAAATTCCCGTTTACGCCGCTGAAGGACCGGGAGGCCGCCGCGGTAACTGCCGCCGCCAGGGCTGTTGGCCTGGAGTGGGATGCAGGCCATACGCTGTGGCAGCGGGATAAAGAGCTGTGGCTGTTTCCGCTGGCTTTGGAGCCCCTGTTCGGCAAGGTGCGCTTTTCTCGCATCGGCGTGCGCCTGGCGGAGCTGCACAATAAGGGGTACCGCTGGCAGCATGAGGCGGTTATCGCCTTTGCCGCGCCGCAGCGCGCCTTCGAGCTGTCGCAGGAGGAAGCGGAGGAATGGTATCGCGGGCGCGACGTCTATCCGCAAACCGCGCCTGGGCAGGATGAAACCATTGTGACCTTCCAGGGCGTCCCGCTGGGCCTGGCGAAGCGCGTGGGCTCCCGACTGAAGAACAGCTATCCGCGCGAACTGGTGCGCGATGGAAAACTTTTTGCCGGCAAGGTGTGAGGCCGCGCAAAAAATGCGCACTTTTTGACTGGCGCTTTTCGCCCCATTGACTACGCTGAAAAATAACGGCCATAACTGGTCGTACCACAACTCAGCTGAAAAATGGGGTGAAGCGATGAGTAAAACCAATGTCCGCATCGGCGCGTTCGAAATAGACGATGCCGAACTGCACGGTGAGCATCAGGGTGAGCGAACGTTAAGCATACCCTGCAAATCCGATCCAGACTTATGTATGCAGCTTGACGCCTGGGATGCCGACACCAGCGTGCCCGCGATTCTCAATGGCGAACATTCCGTTCTCTACCGTAAACATTACGACCGCCAGTCCGATGCCTGGGTCATGCGCCTTGCCTGACACCAATGAACCCGTCGCCTGAGACGGGTTATTTATTTCCCCGTCCCGCCGTCATCCCCTACACTAAATAGTATGTGAACCCGAGCATGAGGCCAGGATGTTTGCCTTAGTGTTGTTTATTTGCTATCTGGATGGCGGCTGCGAGGACATTGTGGTTGACGTCTACCGCGAGGAAACGCAGTGCTTAGTGGCGATGGAGGATCAGCGGATCCGCCACGGTGGCTGCTACCCGATAGAAGATTTTATTGATGGCTTCTGGCAACCCGCCAGCGAATACAGCGACTTTTAGCCTGCCGACTGCAGCGCCACCAGCGTCAGCATCCCACCAAACACAGCGCCCGTATCAATATAGTGTTGATTATCGTGGTCATAACGCGCCTGAAGCGGCGTATGGCCAAACCAGAAATGGTCTGCGCCGGCAATAGCGCCATGGCGCCCCGCCAGGTGTTCACTCAGACGATGGCGGCTCCATAGTACCCGTTGGGGATCCACCGGCTGCTGCCAGCGATAGACCGGCGCCGGGTAATCGGCGTGGGCGATCACATGCCGCGCTTTCCCGCATTCCACTTCAATAATCAACGGTAGCCGCCGACAGTGCGCCAGCAGCCGATCGACGTCGGCCCGCTGCCGCGCATCACCCTTGACGTACCAGTCGCCACCGTTCATCTGCCAGAGCCGCATATCTCCGCTCTCCAGCGCCTCCAGCGCCATCTGCTCATGATTCCCCCGAACGGCCCTGAACCAGCGACAGCGCAACAGGCCAAGACAATCGGCGCTCTGCGGCCCGCGATCGATCAGATCGCCCACCGAGATCAGCAGATCGGCCCAGGGATCAAAACGCAACTGACGCAGGCGATTCATCAGCAGCGCAAAGCAGCCATGCAGATCGCCCATCAGCCAGATATTACGCCAGTCGCTGCCGTTAATACGTTGATACATATAATTACCTCTCAGCGGTAATTATAGGTAATTCCAGCAAAGGTCCACGGAATTTAATTTACACCTCAATCAATTTTAAACAGACGGCAAATATAGTCCGCCAGAGGATTAAGCTTGTCAGTGGCTCGCTTTAAAATAGGGGGAAATCACAACGAGGTGTTTATCGTGACAGACAATAGCCTGCATTCATCCGGCGTGCTAGCGCCGCGCTCGCATCTTATTGCCGATCTGGTGATGGGCAGATTGACACCTGCCCCCATCTGGCGGCAAAAAAATTACCGCTTTAAGTTTTTGCTGCGCACGGCCCTATTTTATAACGCCACCAGAGCGATGCTGGAAGCGCTCAGCGCTCGGGATGATTTTAATCAGCTGCTGGCCGCGCAGGCTACGCTGCCGGGCAAAGTACACCGTCAATATCTGACCCGCGATCTCAACGCCTGGCAGCGGGCGGTGGCGGTAATCAACCATTATCGCTATATCGACACCCTACGCGGATCGCGGCTGGCGCACGCTATGACCGCGGTGTCTGAGGTCCCGCTGCTGACGTTAAACGGAAAAGAGGACCGCCGGTTTACTCTTTATGCCTCCTCGGCAGGCAAAGCCGAACGTGAGGGTGAAACCACTCTGTGGCTGCGCGACAGCGACCACACCCTGCTGGCCAGCGCCACCTTCAGCGTAACCCGTGATCACGATGCCTGGCAGCTGGTTATCGGCGGTCTGCAGGGGCCACGACGTCACGTTTCTCATGAGGTGATTAAGCAGGCGACTCGCGCCTGCTACGGCCTGTTTCCGAAGCGCCTGCTGCTGGAGTTTATCTGGCAGCTGGCCGCTCGCAGCCAAATCGCGGCTATTTACGGCGTCAGCGATAACGGTCACGTGTTCCGCGCCCTGCGCTATCGCCTGAGCAAAGGCCGCCATTTCCACGCCAGCTACGACGAGTTCTGGCAGTCTATCGACGGCCAGCCGGAAAGCCCATGGCGCTGGCGGCTACCGCTATGTCTGGAAAGAAAATCGCTGGAGAGTATCGCCAGTAAAAAACGGGCTGAATATCGGCGGCGATTCCAGCTGCTGGATCAGCTGACGGAGCAGGTGGCAATATTGACGCAGCGGCATGCCGGTGACTAAATTGCACTGTCGGTGAAGCCGAATTACAACATGGCGTTTGCTTATTATGTCAATATTTCGCTACTATCAGGGTCCCCGAAGGCCACCGGATAGTCGCTTGCATAATGAGTAAAACCGAAATTTTTCTGCTGATTATTCTGGCGGTCATTCTGCTCGGGAGCATATGGTTTATTTTCAGCGATGAAATTTGGCTATTGCTCTGCTATCTGGAAAGCCAGATATACCCTACATTCAGCGTTCCGCAATAATATTTTCCGCCCGCAAAAGTGCTCGTGCTTATTATTTATGCCACCTCGTCAGCCGGCGAGGTGTAATCGCATGAATTGCCAAATCGTTTAGATTTTGCTTATTTTATTTATCATACAAATATGTATACTAGCAGGCTTCCGATGTTGGCCCGCCAGTTAACCTGCACGCCGGGCCTGTTTAGGTGCAGGTTTTTTCTTTTCTCCGCCCTCGTTTACGGTTCCACCGTTGCCACCTCCCCTTCCACAGGATGCGATTTATGTGTAAATGAATTGTGTATGCTAAAAACGGTGTGCTATAACGGGACATCCAGAGGCCAGCGGGTGTTTGACTGACAGGATGTCGCTGGCTCTTGGGAAAGAAGACAGATAAAGATAAAAAGAGACCGAATACGATTCCTGTATTCGGTCCAGGGAAATGGCTCTTGGGAGAGAGCCGTGCGCTAAAAGTTGGCATTAATGCAGGCTAAGTCGCCTTGCACTATAAGAATAGTTTAACGCGTCAGCTTTTCCAGTCCGCGGCCAAAGTGGCTGCATAATTCCTGGAAAGGGGGCCTCTGCCAGCGAAAAAACCGCCACTGCCGTTGTCCGGCAAGGGCGGTTTTTTTGATGTTATTACAGCAGGATAGCGAGAAAGTTTAGCAGAGCTTCTGCGCTCGCTCGATAAAGGGCGCGAGGCTCATTTTTTGTCCCGGATGCTGCGGATCGTCGATCTGGATCACTGAGATCGGCTGCGCGGTGGTTTTGCCGGCTTTGACCTGCTGCTCAGCCACCTCATTGAGCGGATACTGAACCAGCGTGCTCGGGTTGATGGCGTAAAGCGCGTTACCCGGTCGACAGGTCAACATAACCTCTTCCCGGTTGAACGCCCAGCTCTCCTTCCCCACCTCAAAACGGCTCACGGTGATAATTTGCGGCGCTGCCAGAGCAGCCCCGGAGCTTGCCAGTAACAACATGGTCAGAACAATTTTTTTCATGATTTTGCCAGTTAATTCAATAAGGTTCCCAGGTGGCAAACAGACTGACGGCCAGCAGCGCCAGCGCGCCCAGCCCTATTTCAGCCTGCGTGGTTCGCAGGATCAGGCTTTCCGCCTGCGAACCGCTTGCCGACATGCGCGGTACCAGAACATACCTGTTCACTAACGCAATTACCACCATCCCGGCGACCAGCGCACATTTGATCAACAACATGCGTCCCCACGGCGATGCGCCAATCAATCCTCCCTGGATCAACAGCGCATTGAGCGCTCCGCTGGCAATCGTGCCGGCGACGGCCAGATGCCCGTAACGTGAAAAGCGCGCCATGGTATAGACCGCGGCCGGCCGCCAGCGCCCCTGCGCCAGGCGCAGGCAATAGATAAAGGGCAACAGACCGCCAAACCAGCTGGCGACGCAGAAGAGATGCACAGCGTGGTTTGTCCGCTGCAGCACGCCGGTGAGACCATCGTGCATAGCGGCGTGCCCTACCCCGGCGGAAAGCAGCAGCTGTGCCGCCAGCAGGGCCACCAGCTGGCGGGCGCCGTGACGGGGACGGATCCACACTACCGCAAGCGCGATCCACGCCAGTAGGATCTGCCAGATCCACACTCCACCAAAGTGGGTCCCGGCCACCGCCTGCCAGACGGCGGGTCGCCAGACATCCGTCCAGCCCTCGCCCATTATTCCTCCCTGCAGGAGATACAGCGCCAGCGTAGAGATCGCGCCGATCAGCAGCAGCGGGCGCAGTAGTGGATAAAAGCGCAGCATCAGCACGCGTCTCAGCGGTACCGGCGCCCACCAGGCGCCATACAGCACGCAGCCAAAAGCCAGCATCAGGGAGATAAAGTGCCCAAAGCGCAGGGTAATATAGAGCCCGGTCAGCATCGCTTACTTCACGCTAAAGGTATATTGCCCTTTGGTTTTATGACCATCCACCGAGACCACATGCCATGCCACGGTGTACTCTCCCGGCGGCAAGGCTTCCGCCAAAGGTAACGTGACCTCGGCGGGATTATCGGCGCTGCGGGTCAGTTTTCCGGTAGCCACCGCATGCTGCTGCGGACCGGTGACGGTCACGCCGCTGAATGCGGGTTCAATACCTTCGGAAAAACTGAGCGTCAGCATCTGTGGGGAAGCTGAAAGCTGCGCCCCGGCGGTCGGGATCTGCTGCTGCAGGTGAGCGTGGGCGAAGGCGCCCGCCGCGGTTAACATCCCGGCAAGCGCAACGGAGAGACGCAACGCGCGTCCAGCAAGAAGTCGCATATTCGTCATTCCCTTTTGTTATGTCTGTAGCACAGAGAATAACCCTGTATAATGCCAGAGTCGAGCCAGGCATCTGGCCCTGACCGGATTTATAAGCAGAGTGGAGTGGATGATGGAAAGAAATCTGGCCAAAATTTCGCAAGATGAGATGGATAAAGTCAATGTCGATCTCGCCGCCGCCGGCGTTGCTTTTAAGGAACGGTACAATATGCCGGTGGTCGCTGATTTAGTCGAGCGTGAACAGCCTGCACATCTGCGCGACTGGTTCCGTGAACGACTGATCGCCCATCGGTTGGCCTCCGTCTCCCTTTCGCGACTACCGTGGGAGCCGAAACAGAAATAATGCGTGCTCGCCTCCTCCCCGTCGGTTGGAAAGCCCGACCAATTCCATTACGCTATTTGTTTTGCTCTGGAGCGAGCCATGCTGCGCGTCATTGATACCGAAACCTGCGGCCTGCAGGGGGGCATCGTTGAAATCGCCTCGGTCGATATAGTCGACGGGCAAATTACCAATCCCATGAGCCATCTGGTGCGTCCCGATCGGCCCATCAGCCCGCAGGCGATGGCTATCCACCGGATCACGGAAGAGATGGTCGCCGATAAGCCGTGGATTGAGGAGATTATTCCGCACTATCATGGCAGCCCGTGGTACGTCGCGCATAACGCCAGCTTCGATCGCCGGGTGTTGCCGGAGATGCACGGCGAGTGGATCTGTACGATGAAGCTGGCCCGACGCCTGTGGCCGGGAATCAAATACAGCAATATGGGGTTATATAAGTCACGTAAGCTGAACGTGACTACGCCGCCGGGACTGCATCACCACCGGGCGCTGTATGACTGCTATATCACCGCCGCGCTGCTGCTGGATATCATCAATGTTTCCGGCTGGACCCCTGACGAAATGGCCGATATCACCGGTCGGCCGGCGCTGCTGACTACTTTTACCTTCGGCAAATACCGGGGTAAGGCCGTCGCCGAGATTGCTGAAAACGATCCAGGCTATCTGCGCTGGTTATTCAACAATCTCGACCGCATGAGCCCCGAACTGCGCCTGACGCTCAGGCATTACCTCGGGGAATAGCCCCTACACTGCCGCTTTTCCCGGCAGTGTCCCCTGCGCCAGAGCGATGAAAAAGGCGTACTCCAGCGCCACCCCTTCATAGCTTTTAAAGCGCCCGGATTTTCCGCCATGTCCGGAATCCATATCGGTGCAGAGCAGCAGCAGGTTATCGTCGGTTTTCAGTTCCCGCAGTTTCGCCACCCATTTAGCCGGCTCCCAGTATTGCACCTGGGAATCATGCAGACCGGTAGTCACCAGCATGTGGGGATAGGCCTGCGCCCTCACGCCGTCATAGGGACTGTAGCTTTTCATATAGTGATAATAGGTTTCATCCTGCGGATTTCCCCACTCTTCAAATTCACCGGTGGTCAGCGGAATAGTTTCATCCAGCATGGTGGTCACCACATCGACGAACGGCACCTGGGCTATCACACCATGGAACAGCTCTGGCCGTTCATTCACGGCCACGCCCATCAGCATTCCGCCGGCGCTGCCCCCCATGCCGTAGCAAAGCCGCGGATCGCCGTACCCCTGGGCAAGCAGCGCGTCACAGACGTCCAGATAGTCGTTGAAGGTATTTTTCTTACACAGGAATTTACCGTCTTCATACCATTGCTGACCCAGCTCGCCGCCGCCGCGGACGTGGGCGATGGCGTAGACAAAGCCGCGGTTGAGCAGGCTCAGCCGGCTGGCGCTGAAATCGGCATCGATACTCTCGCCATATGAGCCATAGCCATAGACCAGCAGCGGGTTGCTCCCTTGGCGAAAATGTTCGCGATGGTAGACCAGAGAGACCGGGACTTCGACGCCATCGCGGGCGGTCACCCACAGATGTTCGCTCTGGTAGCAGCTCGTATCCAGCCCCTTTACCTCCTGCTGTTTGAACACTCTTCGTTCGCCGGTATCCATATCCAGTTCAAACAGCGTATCCGGCGTAGTCATGGAGGAATAGCCGTAGCGCAGTCGCGACGTTTCGGGCTCCGGATTATAGGCAAGCCAGGTGACATAGACCGGATCGTCAAAAGCGATCCCCACCACCTCCCGGGTCTTGCGGTTAATTTGCCGCAGACTGGTCAGGCCACGCTGACGCTCTTCCACAACCAGCCAGTCGGTAAACAGGGTAAATCCTTCGAGCATCACGTCGTGACGCGGCGGGATCAGCGTGGTCCACTGTTCTTCATCACGCAGCACGGTACGGTAGAGGCCGAAATTCTTCCCCTCCCGGTTGGAACGAAGATAGAAAGCGTGCTGATAGTGATCAAGACTGTATTCATGATCTTTACGCCGTGGCAGAAAGCAGACCGGCTCGGCGTCTGGCAGTTCGGCGTTGAGCAGCAGCACTTCGCTGGTGGTGGCGCTGGAGAGATAAATTACCACGAACTGCTGGGAGGTGGTTTTATGCACGCTGACGTAGAAGGTCTCATCTTTTTCCTCGTAGACCAGCGCGTCGCTCTGCGCCGGTGTCCCGACGGTGTGGCGCCAGACCTGATAAGGGAGCAGCGTGGTGGGATGTTTACGCACATACCAAACAAAGCGTGAATCGTTGCTCCAGGCAAAGCCGGAGGTAACATTTTCGAGGATTTCCGGGTACCACTCGCCGTTGCTGAGGTCGCAAAAGCGCAGGCCGTACTGGCGGCGGGAAAGGTAATCTTCCGCCACCGCCATTAGCTGGTTGTTGGGCGCAATGCCCAGTCCGCCCAGGGTGTAGAACTCGCTCTTCGCCGCCCGCTGGTTGGCATCGAGCAGGATCTCCCACTCATCCCACTCTTCTTTCAGCACCGACTGCCGCTGGTAGATAGCGTATTCGCAGCCCGGCTCATACACCTGACGGTAGCGAAAGCCGTTTTTACTGTAGGGGGCAGAGACTTCCCGCTGCGGAATGCGGTCGATAATCTCCTTCAGCAGACGCTCCTGCAGGCTGAGCTGCGAATCCATCACTTGCTTGCCGTAAGCGTTCTCCGCGTGCAGATACTCCAGCACGTCAGGTCGCGCGCGCTCATCGTCGCGCAGCCAGTAATAATTATCGATGCGTGTATCGCCATGCAAGGTCATGGCGTGAGGGATCCGTTTAGCTTTAGGTGGCATGTTATTCTTCTGCTGCTTTATCGTGACACAAGAGCATTCAGGGCGCAGGGTGGCGCCTGAATGATGACGTGTCTATAAGGGTGGCAAAAGACGCGAGCGATGCAAGCGAAACGTGATGATTTAGACGCTTAGCGCTTGTTTTTGTGACTGGATATCCTGTTCTATATCGGCCCGGACATCTTTCGGCAGCGCCAGGGCGTCTCCCAGCGCATTAAGGTAGCTACGCTCCATAAAATGGTCGATATCAATCACCGCGCAGCTGACGTAGTAGATCTCCAGCGCCTCCTGCGGGTCGATGATGCCCTCGGCGAGACGCTGCGGATCCAGCGGCTGGGCCAGCGCCTGGTCAATTAGCACCCGGGCCTGAACGTCAATATTGGCCGCCCGCAGCTGAGTTTCAATATTCGCCCGCTCGTGGTCATCAATATGACCGTCGCTTTTCGCGGCAAATACCAGGGCCGTGATCAGCCGCACGCTGCGCGGATCGACCTCCGCCGGCGCCGCTGCCGTCTCAGGCGCCTGGGCGGATGTATTCTGCGCGCGCATTTTCTGCTGATACTTGTTCCATAACACCGTGCCCGCCACCGCCCCGCCGCCTGCCAGC
>NZ_JAGRQZ010000014.1:0-181571 GCF_018223915.1 Klebsiella sp. 64 | reverse complement strand
GCGCGCAGGGGGTGTCGCGCCGACAGCCGATCCCCGCCACCACCCGCTGGGGCACCAGCTTCCAGTGAGGCACTGGCAGCGGCGGCAGCGACCGGCGCAGGGTGACGCAGATCAGGGCGTCGAGCGCCGGCAAGCGCGCCAGGTCGCTTACCGGGATAAACCCGCGCCGGTCGCAGCGGCTTAGCGCCCCGGTAAATTCGCCGTCGCACCACAGCCCCACCCGCTTACCGCTCACCAGCATCTGGTTAACGGTTTTCACCGCCGCGCGAAAATCGGTCATCCGGGCGTTCAGCTGGAAGGCCAGCGTGTCGAGGGCGGCCAGCTCGTTGACGTCGGTGGCGGTGGTGATCACCGGGTCGGCGTCGAGCATCCCGGCGAGATAGCGGGTCAGCGCATTGGCCCCCCCGGCATGGCCGGAGAGCAAGCTGATGACGTGCCGGGCGCGCTCATCAATCACCACCACCGCCGGGTCGCTGAGCTTGTCATTCACCAGCGGGGCCAGGACCCGCACGGCAATCCCGGTGGCGCCGATAAAAATCAGCGCCGAGAAGCTGCTGAACGCCTCGCGGGCAGCGCTGGCAAAGCCGCCGTTGAAGGGGATAAACCCCTCTTCCTGCAGCGCTTCGCTGGTGTAACAGGTAAGCGGCAGCATGGCCGCCAGCCGTTTTGCCAGCCGCACGCCGCCGGGCGTCAGGCAAAACAGGGCAATGGATTCAGGCTTTACGGTATTCATGGCTAAAATCCGCTGCGTACAGTTTTGAGTAGTGATACTCATCGCCGAGGAAGGGGCCGACCAGGATCAGCGCCGTTTTGCGGATCCCGGCGTCGCGTACTTTGTCGCCGATGTCCGCGAGGATACCGCGGACGGTCTGGCTTTCCGGCCAGGTGGCCTTGTAGATCACCGCGACCGGGGTGGTCGCGGGGTAGCCGCCCTCCACCAGCCGCTCCGCCACCCGGTGAATACGTTGCACCGACAGGTAAATCGCCATCGAGGTTTGATGGCTGGCAAAGGCTTCCAGCTGTTCGCGCGCGGGAACCGGCGTGCGCCCTTCCAGACGGGTAATAATCAGACTCTGCGAGACTTCGGGTACCGTGTACTCCACCCCCAGCTCCGCCGCCGCGCCGAGGAAAGCGCTGACGCCCGGCACCACCTGCCAGCGGATCCCGCGGCGGGTCAGCTCTTCGCCCTGCTCGCGCACCGAGCCATATAGCGAGACGTCGCCCGTCTGCAGACGCACCACCGTTTTTCCCGCCTTCACCCCCGCCTCCATCAGGTCGAGGATCTGCTCCAGATGCAGCGCGGCGCTGTCGTGGCACTCCGCCTGTGGCGGACAGTAGGCCAGTAGCTCGGTGTTGATCAGCGACCCGGCGTAGATCACTACCTGCGCCTGCTGTAGCAGACGGTAGCCTTTGAGAGTAATCAGTTCGCGATCGCCCGGACCGGCGCCGACGAACCACACGCAATGGGGATCAAAAGTCTCAGCCATGGTTTTCTTCCTTCTGACAGGCGATGACAAAAACGGGATTATGGGGTTTGAAGTAGTGGCCGCTGCCCAGGGTAGCCAGGGTGGAGACCACCAGCTGCTGGCAGTCCACCTCATGGATGCCGCTCTGCCGCAGGTGCGCCAGAGCGCTATGAAGGTTTTCCTGCAAAATAAAAGTCATCACCAGCCGGCCGCCGGGATGCAGCTGCGCCAGCGACCAGTCGATCAGCGCCGTCAGGTGGCCGCCGCTGCCCCCCATAAAGATCGCGTCGGCTTTGTCGGCGACCGCCAGCGGCGCAACGCCCACCACGATAGCGATGTTGTCGCAGCCAAAGCGCTGCCGGTTCTCCGCCAGCAGGCGCAGCGCGTCGGCCTGACGCTCAATCGCCGTCACCCGCAGCGCCGGGTTCTGTAGAGCAGCCTCAATGCTGACGCTGCCGGTGCCCGCGCCGATATCAATCAGATGGCGCGCCCGGTGCAGCTCCAGCTTCGCCAGCGCCAGCGCGCGCACGGCCTCTTTGGTCATCGGCACCTGGGCGCCGCGCAAAAACAGCTCATCTTTCATCGAGGATCACCACCGCATTCATCTCATATTCGTCCTCCACGGCGCTGACCGGCAGCCAGTGGATCCGCTCGTTTTCCATCGCCAGGTTCTCGCCTATCACCATCCAGCGATGGCCTTTGCCGCGGGCCATCAGCTGGGCGGCTATCTCCCGCGGTCCGCAGCGGCCGTCGGTCACCATGGCGACTTTCCGGTGGGCGGCCAGCGCATCGAAGCTCACCGCCCGGCCATGGCTGCTGGTCAGCCACATATCGTTCATGTCGATGCCCGCCCGGGCGCAGAGGTACTGCACCGCGCTGATGCCGGGGATCACCTGCACTCGTTCCCGGCCAAAATGGGCAATCAGCCGGGTGCCAATGCCATAGAACAGCGGGTCGCCAGAGGCCAGCACCACGACGCGGCGCCCGGTACGGGCCTCAATCCACGCCAGCAGCGCCGGCATATCGGCCCCCAGCGCGAAGCGCTCGCCGGCGAAGTCGGGAAACTGCTGGAGATGGCGGCTGCCGCCCACCAGCGCCTCGGCGGCGGCGATTGCCTCGCGCGCGGCCGGGGTCAGCCACTGCAGCCCCGCCGGGCCCATTCCCACGACCGTCAACATGTCAGCTCCCGGGCAATCGCCTCCAGCGGACGGCTGCTGCCCAGTACCTGGTTATCAAAAGAAAACAGAACCGCGTCGCAGGTGGGCGGTTGCTGAGTGAAGCGCAGCATCTCAAGAACACGCTGGCAGATTCGCTCAGCCAGATGGTTATAGAGGCGCTGGTATCCCCAGGCGTCGATATGCTCCATTGCCGCTTCGGTGGTGTCGCACTCGCTGACCAGCGTCAGCAGCGGCAGCGGCGCGCCAAGCAGCGCCAGATGAGCGACGAGAGTTTCCATCCGCGCATCGGCGATATGGCTGTGGGTATGAAAGATCCCGGCGGCGATTTTGATCAGTTTGCCGGGATGGCCAATGAGCACAATCTGGCGGAAACCGAGCCGAACCGCCTCTTCAATCATGTAGCCGACGAAGTTGCTCATGGTGACCACCATCTGCGGGTCGATGCCCATCTGCTCGCGGACAAAGCGCTCACCGTGGTTGCCCGGCACCAGCACCACGCGCTCCAGCCCGGCGGCGCGTTTTATCTCCAGCTCGAGGGAGAGCGAGCGCTTCCAGCTCTCTTCCGACATCGGGGTAACGATCCCCGTGGTGCCGATAATCGAGATGCCGCCGAGGATCCCCAGCCGGGCGTTATAGGTTTTTTGCGCGCGAAGCGCGCCTTCCGGGGCAAAAATCTCCACCTGCGCGCCGCGGGTAGGACCTATCGCTTCGCGCACGGCGGTCTCGATGGTGTGCCGCGGAGTGCGGTTTATCGCCGGGCTGCCTGTCGGCAGGCCGATCCCTTTGCGGGTCACCGTGCCGATACCCTCCCCGCCCTGCAGGCTAATCTCTCCGCTGTCATTGAGGGTGACCCGGGCAAAAATCAGCATGCCGTGGGTGGCGTCGACATCATCGCCGCCGTCTTTACGGATCGCGGCGACCGCCTGCTGCCCTTCGACGTGCGGAGACTCGACGTTCAGGCACAGGGTGACGCCGGAGGGGGTGACGATCGAGACCTGGTGGATCAGATGCTGGCGCATCACCATCAGCGCAGCCACTTTTGCCGCCGCTGTGGCGCAGGAGCCGGTGGTGTAGCCCTTGCGCAGCGCTTTGCCGTGATGCCACACCGGGGCGTCAAAGGTCTGATCGCTCATTGCGCCTCCCGCAGGTGGTAAAGCAGAGCGTTCACAATCGCTGCCGCCACGTTGCTTCCCCCTTTGCGGCCGAGCGCGGCGATGGCCGGCAGGCCGCTCTCGCTGAGCGCCGCTTTCGACTCCGCCGCGCCGACGAACCCGACCGGCACCCCCACCACGCCGCCGATGGCGGTCTCGCGATGTTCCAGCAGGCGAAACAGCGCGGTTGGCGCATTGCCGAAGACGAACACTTTCTCCCCGGGCTCCTGCACCGCAATATCCACCGCCGCCATCGAGCGTGTCATCCCCCGGCTTTGCGCCTCGCGCACCACCCGCGGGTCGCTGATATAGCAGCGGCATTCGCCGCCAAAGCGGGCCAGCAGGGTTTTGTTGATCCCGGACAGCGCCATGGTGGTATCGGTATACAGCGTGCAGGGCCGGCTCAAGGCCTCACTCAGCGCGATCAGGGCATCCGGAGAAAACCACAGAATATCCAGCCAGTCGAAGTCAGCGGTGGTGTGGATCACCCGCTTGATAATCGCCTCGTGCAGCGGGCTGGCGAAACGGTAGTCCGGTCGCGTTTCGGCGATGATCTCGCTGATGATGTCGAAGCTTTTCGCCTCGATCGCCTGCGGTTGTTGGATGTACTGCATCAGGTTCTCCTCAGGCCGCGCCGACCAGCCAGTAGCGCACGCCGATAAACAGCGCCAGCGCCAGGCTTGACGCCACCCACATTAATCGAATGGTTCGGGAAATATCGTCCACCGCGATGTCGCGGACGGCGTCGCCTATCCAGGGCTTTTCAACGCGCTGGCCGAAGTAATCGTTCGGGCCGCCAAGGCGGATCCCCAGCGCGCCGGCGACGGTCGCTTCCGGCCAGGCGCAGTTAGGACTGCTGTGCTGATAGCGATCGCGCCAGCCCGTACGCAGCGCCCGGGCGCCATCTTCCCGGCATAGCACCGCGGCAAGGCTGAGCAGCAGCCAGCTCAGCCGGGCGGGAAGGAAGTTGGCTACATCATCAAGACGAGCGCTGACCATGCCGATCGCCCGGTATTTTTCGTGTTTATAGCCGACCATGGAATCGAGGGTGTTGACCGCTTTATAGGCCATGGCCAGCGGCGCGCCGCCGAGGAGCAGGAAAAAGAGCGGCGCGATAATGCCATCCACCGTGTTCTCCGCCACGGTCTCCACCACCGCACGGTTGATCTGCGCTGGCTGGAGCTGGAAGGTATCGCGCCCGACAATCCAGGAGAGCTTATGCCGGCTTTCGGCGAGATCTCCGGCCTGCAGCGGCCGGGCCACCGCCATCGCCGACTGTGCCAGACAGCGTCCCGCCAGCGCGGTGAAGATCATCCACACCTCCACCAGCCATCCAAGCCAGGGGTGGATCCCGTGCGCCAGCGCCAGTACGCCCCAGGCCACGCCCCATGTCAGGCCGATCACCACCAGCCACATCACCCCGCCGCCGATGCGCAGCGCCCGGTCGCTATGGCAGACGCGTCGCACTACACGCTGGCTGACGGCGATCAGGCGACCTATCCAGCGCACCGGATGCGGCCAGTGCGGCGGATCGCCAATGACGACATCAAGTATCCAGGCTACACACCAGGCGAGAAGGGTCATAGCGCCCTCCTTGCTGCCCGCAACCAGTGGTTGAGCATGGTGGGACGCTGGGCAAAATGGACATGGAGATAGCTGGCAAAGGCGCTGCCGAACTGCCATCCTCCCTGCCACTGCTGGAGCGTCTTACCGTCTCGCTGTTTACGGCAGGCCAGTACGGCGGGGGTGGCGGGAGAAAAATCGGAGTAATGAAATTCATGGCCGCGCAGCCACTCGCCAGGGGCTGCTAGCAGCGTCTGCTGCTGCGCCTGCGCTTCGCAGTAGCCGAACCGGGTCAGACGCGTCCCCATTCGGCTGTGTCCGGGAATAATATCCGCCATCGTGTAGCGCTCGCCGCTGGTGACTTCCAGGGTCGTGCCCAGGTACATCAGGCCGCCGCACTCGGCGTAGATCGCCACCCCGCGCCGGTGCGCCGCGCGAAGCTGTGTCAGCATCTCGTGGTTAGCGGATAGCCCGGCCGCATGCAGCTCCGGATAGCCGCCGCCGAGCCAGATCATCTGGCAGGCCGGCAGCTGGCGATCGCGTAGTGGGCTAAAGCGCACCATCTTCACGCCGCAGCGCGCCAGCAGCGCCAGGTTATCGGGGTAATAAAAATTGAAGGCCTCATCGTCGGCGAGGGCCAGCGTCAGTCCTTCGCCGGCATCGGCGGCAAGCTGTTCTCCCCACTCGCCGATCGGCATGGCGGCCAGTTCGCTGAGGGCCAGCAGCCGGTCTATGTCGAGGGTGCGCCCCAGCAGGCTGGCAAAATCCCGCCATGCCTGCTGATTGACCACCGACTCGCGGGCGGTCACCAGTCCCAGATGTCGTTCGGGCAGCGCCACGCCTTCCACGCGCGGCACATAGCCGAGCACTGGCACCTGACAGTAGCGCTCAATGGCGCTTTTCAGCAGCTGGAAGTGCGCGTCGCTGTTGACCCGATTGACGATAACGCCAGCGATGTCGAGAGCCGGATCAAAATGTTGAAAACCCATCACCGTGGCGGCGATGGAGGTCGACACCGCTTTGCCATCCACCAGCAAAATCACCGGGCAGCCAAGCTGCTTAGCCATTGCCGCGCTGCTGCAGTAGTTGGGGTCGGTGCCGTAGCCGTCATACAGGCCCATCACCCCTTCGATAACCGCGATATCGGCCTGCTGTAGCTGTTCGGTAAACAGCGCGTTGAGTATCGGGGCGGGAAGCATAAAGCTGTCGAGATTGCGGGAAGCGATGCCGCTGATGGCGGTGTGCCAGGCGGTATCCAGGTAGTCAGGCCCTACTTTACAGGGTTGCACCCGCATACCGCGCTGTTGGAGCAAGCTGAGCAGGCCGAGCGTAACGGTGGTTTTGCCACAACCGCTGCCGGTACCCGCAAGAATGAACGCACGCCTGGTTGCCATACCCTGTCCTGTTCTGGCGGTCAGGGTATAGCTACGCGCATGCCTGGTCCTGCGACCACGCACCGCTAAGCCACCCACTTCCCACCGAAGTTGTTGGTCAGTTACCGGCAGGCAGGTCTTCTGGCTTAGCCTCGTTCTCGCCCGCCCTTCCCAATCTTTCGATCAGTGGTTTTTGCGGGGTCGTCAGCATCACAGCAGCGGGGGCTGCGGGGGATTTACACCCCCTTCCCTGACACCAAACTGGTGTCGAACCTGTCGGTTTGTTTCGCCGATGCGCCCTGCATCGACGGGTATTACTTTATGTTTTCTTTTACCGTTTCATCACTCGTCACAATGACGTCAGTGAAGGAAAGCGGTGTTGTGATAATCAGCTGTCTCGTATTAACGGACACTCTATCTCATCACAAAAATAAAAACTGGTGTAGTTTACCCCTCGAATATCACTATTTTGTTGCGCTATGACAATTTATTGCTCTACTGTCGTTTTTTTCATTTTATATTGATGAAGATACTCGGGGATATCAAAAATCGGCAATAGCAAAATATTGTCATTTAAAAAGACTCAGTTTGTGATCCGGCATTAATTTGCTGACGAAATGCCTGCGGCGTTACCTGATAGGTCTGGCGAAACACTTTGCAAAAATAGCTGGTTTGCGAAAAACCTAAATTCCGCGCGATGCTGGCGATGCTCCAGTCGCTGTGGCATAGCAGCTCTTTTGCGCTCGCCATCCGCTGCTGATTGACCCAGGCGTTAAAACCGATCCCCTGATACTTTTTAAACAGTTTGCTGAAGTAGTACGGGCTGAGATAGACATGCGCCGCCACATCCTCCAGACGCAGCTCATCGGAGAGATGCGCGTCGATATAGCGCAGCGCCTTCTTCATTTTGCCATCGTGCGGCGAGGGCGCCCGGCTGGCCTGCGCCGGGTCGTTCTGCGACGGGTTATCTTTGATAACCACAAAGTTGAGCTGTTTTTTCAGGCAATTCTCGACGATCAGCTTCAGCAGATCCGCCGAAGCGATAACCCGCGAATAGTCCATCTCCGGCACATCGCGAAACGCCTGGACCAGCGCCGGATCGTCCTGCCAGCGGTCATCGACGTTCAAGATATCAACCAGTTCAACATCATTGCTCAGACGCACCTGCCCGCACAGCACGAAACCGACCAGGTGGCCGGCAATCACCAGCGGGATGGAAAAATCGGTTAACCCCGCATGACAGCGGTAGATACACAGCTGGTCTTTTTTCGAGGCTTCCAGCCCGCCGCAGCGGTCGCTCATGCGACAGCGTCCGCTGTGCTCCGGGTGCTGACGCATCAGCTGGCAAAACGGCGTGAAATTAAACAATTCAGAAATCTCATCACCGTGAATATTGACGACCACAACCGCCAGACTGGTGGCTTGCGCAAAATCCTGTGCGATTTTATTGATGAGTTCTGAGTTTAGGGTACTCGCAGAAATCATGATAAAACCCCTCAGTTAATTTTTTGTTATAAATAAAACATATTTTTCATATTTACCTTTTTTAGCATCAGATCCCATCGACGATAAAAAAGTGCATTGACAATAACAAAAGTCTCCCAACCCGGGGAGACTTTTTGAGCGGTTCGTGATATCGGTTCATGAAATTAGCCTGGCTATTTCACAGATACATTCCCCTTATGACGCTAACGCGTATTTTCTTCCTCCACGCAGGTATGACAGGGCAGATTATTGGCGATAAGAAAACGATAAATTGCGGCGCCGAGGCAGGCCCCTAACAACGGTGCGATAATGGGCACGATAAAATAGGGAATATCTCTTCCCCCGGTCATGGCGATATTGCCCCACCCGGCGAACCAGGTGAACAATTTCGGGCCAAAATCGCGTGCTGGATTCATCGCGAAGCCGGTAAGCGGCCCGGTCGAGGCGCCGATCACCGCCACCAGAATGCCAATCAACAGCGGCGCCAGTGGGCCCTTGGGTACGCCGTTGCCATCATCGGTGAGCGCCATGATCATCCCCATCAGCATCGAGGTGATCACCACCTCCACCAGCGCCGCATGCCAGATGCTGAGCTCAGGCGCCGGGTAGGTGCTGAATATACTGGCCAGCTGCAGGCTTTCCAGGCTGCCGCGCACCATATGATGCACCGTTTCAAATTGCGTAAACAGGGTGCTGTAAAGTATCCAGGCCAGCACGGCGCCGCCAAACGCGCCGGCGACCTGAGCCACGATATAGGGCACCACTTTTCTGCCCGGGAAGCAGGCAAACAGCCACAGGGCGACGGTGACCGCGGGGTTCAGATGTCCCCCCGAAATGCCGGCCGTCAGGTACACCGCCAGAGAAATACCTAGTCCCCAGATAATACAGATCTCCCACAGCCCCAGGCTGGCGCCGGTCAGTTTCAGGGCGCTCAGGCAGCAGATACCAAAAAACAGAAACAGCCCGGTGCCTAAAAACTCGGCGATACATTGCGCGCGTAAAGAACCATTCATTGTGACACCTCGTGACGAAGTTCGTGTCCAGGCCAGCCAACCATCCGCTGGCTCGTTGGGTACGGCGAGGCCCACTATAGAAACCGGCAGCGGCAAAGTGTTGGCATCCTGCGGAAATCGGGCGGCGTAAAGTCGCCGAAGAAGAATAATTTATTGCTATTTGTTCGCGAATCCATGCAGCAATGGCGGGCGTTCAGGGGGTATTTTAATTTCCAACTAAATGATAAAAAATTGCGAAAGCGCAGTGCTTATTTTCCAACAAATATCACATCACGCAAAATATCGCATAGCAAAAACAATTTAAAAAATCACCTCTTAAAATGTAAATACGGAGCGTGAATTGCAATATAATCACATTTATATAAACAATAAAATCAAATAAAAACAACGATATAAAATAAAATAAATCCATTTTATATTATATAAAAACCACTATTTTTTCGCTCTCCACCATCAACTCAGCCATTCTTTTTCGCCGCTCCGCCATATAGTTCCCTCACTGGCACATATCCTGCGAGGTCTTTATGCAACAAGAAGCATTAGGAATGGTAGAAACCAAAGGCTTAACCGCAGCCATAGAGGCCGCTGACGCAATGGTTAAGTCGGCCAACGTTTTATTAGTTGGCTATGAAAGGATCGGTTCAGGCCTGGTGACCGTCATCGTGCGTGGCGACGTGGGGGCAGTTAAAGCCGCCACCGACGCCGGTGCCGCCGCAGCCCGCCACGTGGGCGAAGTGAAAGCCGTACACGTCATTCCCCGCCCCCATACCGATGTTGAAAAAATCTTACCGAAGGGGAATAGCCAATGAGCAGCAATGAGCTGGTTGAACAGATCATGGCGCAAGTCATAGCCCGTGTAGCGACGCCAGAGCAGCAGGCGCTTCCCGATACCCCCCATCCCACAGGAGAGACGGCTATGGCAGAGAAAAGCTGCAGCTTAACGGAATTTGTCGGGACCGCCATTGGCGACACCCTCGGGCTGGTCATCGCCAACGTGGATGCCGCGTTGCTGGAGGCGATGAAGCTCGAAAAACGCTATCGCTCTATCGGCATCCTCGGCGCCCGCACCGGCGCCGGGCCGCACATCATGGCCGCCGATGAAGCGGTCAAAGCCACCAACACCGAAGTGGTCAGCATTGAGCTTCCTCGCGACACCAAAGGCGGCGCCGGCCATGGCTCGCTGATTGTGCTGGGCGGGAATGATGTTTCCGACGTCAAACGCGGGATTGAGGTCGCGCTGAAAGAGCTGGACCGTACCTTCGGCGATGTCTACGGCAACGAAGCGGGTCATATTGAGCTGCAGTATACCGCGCGCGCCAGTTATGCCCTGGAAAAAGCGTTCGGCGCCCCACTGGGCCGCGCCTGCGGCATTATCGTCGGCGCCCCGGCGTCCGTTGGCGTGCTGATGGCCGATACCGCGCTGAAATCAGCCAACGTCGAGGTGGTGGCTTACAGCTCACCGGCCCACGGCACCAGTTTCAGCAACGAAGCCATTCTGGTGATTTCCGGCGACTCTGGCGCGGTGCGCCAGGCGGTGATCTCCGCCCGGGAAATCGGCAAAACCGTACTGGCGACGCTGGGCGCCGAACCGAAAAACGATCGCCCCTCCTACATTTAATACTCGCGAGGCTGATTCATGAGATCGAAAAGATTTGAAGCACTGGCGAAACGCCCTGTGAATCAGGATGGTTTCGTTAAGGAGTGGATTGAAGAGGGCTTTATCGCGATGGAAAGCCCTAACGATCCCAAACCTTCTATCCGCATCGTCAACGGCGCGGTGACCGAACTCGACGGTAAACCGGTTGAGCAGTTCGACCTGATTGACCACTTTATCGCGCGCTACGGCATTAATCTCGCCCGGGCCGAAGAAGTGATGGCCATGGATTCGGTTAAGCTCGCCAACATGCTCTGCGACCCGAACGTTAAACGCAGCGACATCGTGCCGCTCACTACCGCGATGACCCCGGCGAAAATCGTGGAAGTGGTGTCGCATATGAACGTGGTCGAGATGATGATGGCGATGCAAAAAATGCGCGCCCGCCGCACGCCGTCCCAGCAGGCGCATGTCACTAATATCAAAGACAATCCGGTACAGATTGCCGCCGACGCCGCTGAAGGCGCATGGCGCGGCTTTGACGAGCAGGAGACCACCGTCGCCGTGGCGCGCTACGCGCCGTTCAACGCCATCGCCCTGCTGGTCGGTTCACAGGTTGGCCGTCCCGGCGTCCTCACCCAGTGTTCGCTGGAAGAAGCCACCGAGCTGAAACTGGGCATGCTGGGCCACACCTGCTATGCCGAAACCATTTCGGTATACGGTACGGAACCGGTGTTTACCGATGGCGATGACACCCCGTGGTCGAAAGGCTTCCTCGCCTCCTCCTACGCCTCGCGCGGCCTGAAAATGCGCTTTACCTCCGGTTCCGGTTCTGAAGTACAGATGGGCTATGCCGAAGGCAAATCGATGCTTTATCTCGAAGCGCGCTGCATCTACATCACCAAAGCCGCCGGGGTGCAAGGCCTGCAGAATGGCTCCGTCAGCTGTATCGGCGTACCGTCCGCCGTGCCGTCCGGGATCCGCGCCGTACTGGCGGAAAACCTGATCTGCTCAGCGCTGGATCTGGAGTGCGCCTCCAGCAACGATCAAACCTTTACCCACTCGGATATGCGGCGTACCGCGCGTCTGCTGATGCAGTTCCTGCCAGGCACCGACTTCATCTCCTCCGGTTACTCGGCGGTGCCGAACTACGACAACATGTTCGCCGGTTCCAACGAAGATGCCGAAGACTTCGATGACTACAACGTGATCCAGCGCGACCTGAAGGTCGATGGCGGCCTGCGGCCGGTGCGTGAAGAGGACGTGATCGCCATTCGCAACAAAGCCGCCCGCGCGCTGCAGGCGGTATTTGCCGGCATGGGTTTGCCGCCTATTACGGATGAAGAGGTAGAAGCCGCCACCTACGCCCACGGTTCAAAAGATATGCCTGAGCGCAATATCGTCGAGGACATCAAGTTTGCCCAGGAGATCATCAACAAGAACCGCAACGGCCTGGAGGTGGTGAAAGCCCTGGCGAAAGGCGGCTTCCCCGATGTCGCCCAGGACATGCTCAATATTCAGAAAGCCAAGCTCACCGGCGACTACCTGCATACCTCCGCCATCATTGTTGGCGAGGGCCAGGTGCTCTCGGCCGTGAATGACGTGAACGATTATGCCGGTCCGGCAACAGGCTACCGCCTGCAAGGCGAGCGCTGGGAAGAGATTAAAAATATCCCGGGCGCGCTCGATCCCAATGAACTTGGCTAAGGGGTGAAAAATGGAAATTAACGAAACGCTGCTGCGCCAGATTATCGAAGAGGTGCTGGTGGAGATGAAATCAGGCGCAGATAAGCCGGTCTCCTTTAGCGCGTCTGCGGCTTCTGTCGCCTCTGCCGCACCGGTCGCCGTTGCGCCTGTGTCCGGCGACAGCTTCCTGACGGAAATCGGCGAAGCCAAACCCGGCACGCAGCAGGATGAAGTCATTATTGCCGTCGGGCCAGCGTTTGGTCTGGCGCAAACCGCCAATATCGTCGGCATTCCGCATAAAAATATTCTGCGCGAAGTGATCGCCGGCATTGAGGAAGAAGGCATCAAAGCCCGGGTGATCCGCTGCTTTAAGTCTTCTGACGTCGCCTTCGTGGCAGTGGAAGGCAACCGCCTGAGCGGCTCCGGCATCTCGATCGGTATTCAGTCGAAAGGCACCACCGTCATCCACCAGCGCGGCCTGCCGCCGCTTTCCAATCTGGAACTCTTCCCGCAGGCGCCGCTGCTAACGCTGGAAACCTACCGTCAGATTGGCAAAAACGCCGCGCGCTACGCCAAACGCGAGTCGCCGCAGCCGGTGCCGACGCTTAACGATCAGATGGCTCGTCCCAAATACCAGGCGAAGTCGGCCATTTTGCACATTAAAGAGACCAAATACGTGGTGACGGGCAAAAACCCGCAGGAACTGCGCGTGGCGCTTTAACAAAGGATATCCCGATGAATACCGACGCAATTGAATCCATGGTACGCGACGTGCTGAGCCGGATGAACAGCCTACAGGACGGGGTAACGCCCGCGCCAGCCGCGCCGACAAACGACACCGTTCGCCAGCCAAAAGTTAGCGACTACCCGTTAGCGACCCGCCATCCGGAGTGGGTCAAAACCGCTACCAATAAAACGCTCGATGACCTGACGCTGGAGAACGTATTAAGCGATCGCGTTACGGCGCAGGACATGCGCATCACTCCGGAAACGCTGCGTATGCAGGCGGCGATCGCCCAGGATGCCGGACGCGATCGGCTGGCGATGAACTTTGAGCGGGCCGCAGAGCTCACCGCGGTTCCCGACGACCGAATCCTTGAGATCTACAACGCCCTGCGCCCATACCGTTCCACCCAGGCGGAGCTACTGGCGATCGCTGATGACCTCGAGCATCGCTACCAGGCACGACTCTGTGCCGCCTTTGTTCGGGAAGCGGCCGGGCTGTACATCGAGCGTAAGAAGCTGAAAGGCGACGATTAACAGGGGGTAAGCATGCGCTATATCGCTGGCATTGATATTGGCAACTCCTCGACAGAAGTCGCCCTGGCGACGGTCGATGACGCAGGTGTGCTGAACATTCGCCACAGCGCGTTGGCTGAAACCACGGGTATAAAAGGCACATTACGAAATGTGTTCGGTATCCAGGAGGCGCTAACGCAGGCGGCAAAAGCGGCCGGCATTCAGCTCAGCGATATTTCGCTTATTCGCATTAACGAAGCCACGCCGGTCATTGGCGATGTGGCGATGGAAACCATCACGGAAACCATCATCACCGAGTCCACCATGATCGGCCATAACCCGAAGACACCCGGCGGCGTCGGACTGGGGGTCGGCATCACCATCACACCAGAGGCGCTGCTGTCCTGCTCCGCGGACACTCCCTATATTCTGGTGGTCTCCTCGGCCTTTGACTTTGCCGATGTCGCCGCGATGGTCAATGCGGCAACGGCAGCGGGCTATCAGATAACCGGCATTATTTTGCAGCAGGATGACGGCGTGCTGGTCAATAACCGGCTACAGCAACCGCTACCGGTGATCGACGAAGTTCAGCATATCGACCGGATTCCACTTGGCATGCTGGCGGCCGTCGAGGTCGCTTTACCCGGTAAGATCATCGAAACGCTCTCCAACCCTTACGGTATTGCGACCGTTTTCGATCTCAACGCCGAGGAGACCAAAAATATCGTGCCAATGGCGCGGGCGCTGATTGGCAACCGCTCGGCCGTGGTGGTGAAAACCCCCTCCGGCGACGTCAAGGCCCGCGCTATTCCGGCAGGTAATCTGTTGCTCATCGCTCAGGGGCGCAGCGTACAGGTTGATGTGGCCGCCGGGGCGGAAGCCATCATGAAAGCGGTTGACGGCTGCGGCAAACTGGACAACGTCGCGGGAGAAGCGGGCACCAATATCGGCGGCATGCTAGAGCACGTGCGCCAGACCATGGCGGAGCTTACCAATAAGCCAGCTCAGGAGATCCGCATTCAGGATCTGCTGGCCGTTGATACGGCGGTGCCAGTCAGCGTGACCGGCGGTCTTGCGGGGGAGTTCTCGCTGGAGCAGGCGGTGGGTATCGCCTCGATGGTCAAGTCGGATCGCCTGCAGATGGCCCTCATCGCCCGTGAAATTGAGCACAAACTGCAGATTGCGGTTCAGGTGGGCGGCGCCGAAGCGGAGGCGGCCATTCTTGGGGCGCTCACCACTCCCGGCACCACGCGCCCGCTGGCGATCCTCGATCTGGGCGCCGGGTCGACCGACGCCTCCATTATCAATGCGCAGGGAGAGATCAGCGCCACTCACCTGGCCGGCGCCGGCGATATGGTCACGATGATCATCGCCCGCGAGCTGGGGCTTGAGGACCGCTACCTGGCGGAAGAGATCAAAAAATATCCGCTGGCAAAAGTCGAAAGCCTGTTTCATCTGCGTCATGAAGACGGCAGCGTCCAGTTTTTTCCATCGGCCTTACCACCGGCGGTATTTGCCCGCGTCTGCGTGGTGAAACCGGATGAACTGGTTCCTCTGCCCGGCGATCTGCCGCTGGAGAAAGTGCGCGCCATTCGCCGTAGCGCCAAATCACGCGTCTTTGTCACCAACGCCCTGCGAGCGTTACGCCAGGTGAGCCCTACCGGCAACATTCGCGACATCCCGTTCGTGGTGCTGGTGGGCGGCTCGTCCCTCGATTTCGAGATCCCCCAGCTGGTCACCGACGCGCTGGCGCACTACCGGCTGGTTGCCGGGCGCGGCAACATCCGCGGCTGTGAAGGCCCACGCAATGCGGTCGCCAGCGGATTACTCCTTTCCTGGCAAAAAGGAGGCACACATGGAGAGTAGCGTAGTCGCCCCCGCCATCGTCATTGCCGTCACTGACGAATGCAGCGAACAGTGGCGCGATGTCCTGCTGGGCATTGAAGAGGAAGGCATTCCTTTTGTTCTGCAGCCGCAGACCGGCGGCGATCTTGTTCATCACGCCTGGCAGGCGGCGCAGCGTTCGCCGCTGCAGGTAGGCATCGCCTGCGACCGGGAACGGCTCATCGTGCACTACAAAAATTTACCCGCATCAACTCCGCTGTTTTCGCTGATGTATCACCAGAACAGGCTGGCCCGGCGAAACACTGGCAACAATGCGGCTCGTCTCGTCAAAGGGATCCCATTTCGGGATCGCCATGCTTAATCCACAGGAGAACGCAGTATGAATAACGCACTAGGACTGGTTGAAACGAAAGGCCTGGTTGGCGCCATTGAAGCCGCTGATGCAATGGTGAAATCTGCCAACGTGCAGTTGATTGGTTACGAAAAAATTGGCTCCGGGCTGATTACCGTGATGGTCCGCGGAGACGTCGGCGCGGTCAAAGCCGCCGTTGACGCCGGCAGCGCGGCGGCCAGCGTGGTCGGCGAGGTCAAGTCCAGCCATGTGATCCCGCGCCCGCATAGCGATGTTGAGGCCATTCTGCCGAAATCCGTCTGACCCTCAAAAAAGGAGCACCGCGTGAAGCAATCACTGGGATTACTTGAGGTCAGCGGTCTGGCCCTGGCCATCACCTGCGCCGACGCTATGGCGAAAGCGGCCGCCATCACGCTGCTCGCCCTGGAAAAGACCAACGGTTCCGGCTGGATGGTGGTGAAGATCGCCGGTGATGTGGCCTCTGTCCAGGCGGCGGTGATGACCGGGGCCGAACTCGCCGAACGGCAGCAGGGGCTGGTAGCGCAGAAGGTTATCGCCAGGCCCGGGGAAGGCCTGCTGCCGGCCCGCGTCCAGGCGCCTTCACCAGCGCCTGACGTCGCCGTGACGGAGGAGAACACGGCCCTCACAGACGCCCCCTCCCACTCTACGGAGCGGGTGACCTGCAACCTGTGCCTGGACCCACACTGCCCACGACAAAAAGGCGATCCCCGCTCGCAGTGCCTGCACGCCGGTAAACGAGGTGACGCGTAATGGATAAACAACAGCTGGCTTCGACAGTCAACAAAGTGCTGGATGAGATGCGCCAGCGTCCCATTCCAATCGGTATCTCCAGTCGCCATATCCATTTAGCGGCGGCTGACTATGCCAGGCTTTTTCCCGCGCAGCCCATCCAGCCGAAAAAAGCGCTGCTGCAGCCGGGACAATATGCTGCAGAGCAGACGGTGACCCTGGTTGGCCCCAAAGGGCGATTAAACAACGTGCGCCTGCTCGGCCCTTTGCGCCAGACCAGCCAGGTGGAAATCTCACGCACCGACGCCCGGATCCTCGGTATCGCCGCGCCGCTGCGCATGTCCGGCAATCTGCAGGGCACGCCGGGGATCCGCCTGATAAGCCCCTTTGCCGAACTGGAGCTGAGCGGCGGGACGATTGTTGCCCAGCGACATATTCATATGTCGCCACTTGATGCGTTGATCCTGCGCGTCTCCCATGGCGATAGCGTCGCGGTGGCGATCGAAGGCAGCGACAGGCGGCTTATCTTCGACAACGTGGCGGTCCGCGTTGCCCCGGATATGCGTCTTGAGATGCACATCGATACTGACGAAGCCAATGCGGCAGGCGCTGACGCTGCGCAAGCCTGGGCAACGCTGGTGACGAAGCCATGAACCACGCGATGCTGCAGCGTATCGTCGAAGAGGTCGCCGCCCGTCTGCGCCGTCGCGCCCTCAGCACGGCCACGCTCAGCGTGGCCCAGCTCGGCGAAGCGGATATCCGCAGCCTGCTGTGCCAGCACGCTTCGCTGCGCATCGTGCAGGTGGATTTACCGCTGCTGGAGCAGCTTGCCGGCCAGCGTGCGCTAGCGGCAGCCGGTTGCGCACTGCATGAGGCGATGGCCTGGGGCGTTCGGGTACAGCTAACGCTGCTTCCCGCCCAGCTCCCCGCGCTGGCGGTAAAAAAACTCGCCCGCTTGCCGCTGACGTTCAGCGATCCGCTTGGCCAGCCCGTCAGGCTTCACGCCGCGTCGGTGCTCACCTATGCCGACGTAGCCCGTTTCAGTGGCGGCTATCTGGTGCTGCGCCGCCGTCCCATTATCACCGCCCTCGCCCGCGAAGCGGCCGTCGCGCGGCATGTTCAATTGATTAAGCAGGAGTGAACTATGCATCTGGCACGCGTGACCGGCGCCGTCGTCTCGACGCAAAAATCGCCCTCTCTGAACGGCAAAAAACTGCTGCTGGTGCGCCGGGTAAGCGCGGACGACGATCGTCCGATTCTCCCCACGAGCGGCGATGAAGTGGCGGTAGATTCGGTTGGCGCTGGCGTCGGCGAGCTGGTGCTGCTCTGCAGCGGCTCGAGCGCACGCCACGTTTTCAGCGGCCCGAATGAGGCCATCGATCTTGCCGTCGTGGGCATTGTTGACTCACTTTCACGCTAAGGGGGCGCCTGTGGCTATCTATACCCGAACCGGCGATGCCGGCAGTACATCACTCTTTACCGGCCAGCGGGTCAGCAAGACGCATCCGCGCGTCGAAGCCTACGGCACCCTGGATGAACTGAACGCCATGCTGAGCCTGTGCGTCTGCGCCGTCGCTGAAGAGGAACAGCGCACCCTGCTCGAAGCCCTGCAGCAGCACATTTTTTGGTTCAGCGCGGAGCTCGCCAGCGACAGCGAACAGCCATCACCGGGTAAGCGCTATATCAGCAGCGAAGAGATTGCCCTGCTGGAGCAGACCATCGATCGCGAGATGGCCCGCGTGCCGGCGCTGCACCAGTTTGTATTGCCCGGACGCTGTGAAGCCGCCAGCCGTCTGCACCTGGCCCGCACCGTTGCCAGACGGGCGGAGCGCCGGCTGGTCGAGCTGGGGGCAGAGGTTACTATCCGTCAGATACTGCTGCGTTATCTGAACCGCTTATCTGACTGCCTGTATGCCCTGGCGCGCAGCGAGGATCATGCCGCTCACCAGCGCCGCCTTGTGACGGAGATCGCGACCCGCTATCTGGCCGCCAGCGGGTCGCCTGCGCCCGACGCGCCCAAAGCCCAGGCCGGGTCGCTCTCCTTTCACGAGCTGCATCAGCTCATCCGTCAGGCCATTGAACACGCCCGCCAGCTGCAGGTGCCGGTGGTGATCAGCATCGTTGACGCACACGGCACCGAAACCGTGACCTGGCGAATGCCCGATGCGCTGCTGGTCAGCAGCGAGCTGGCGCCGAAAAAAGCCTGGACCGCCGTCGCCATGAAAACCGCCACCCACGAGCTCGCGACGACCGTACAGCCAGGCGCTGCGCTGTACGGTCTGGAGAGCCATCTGCAGGGCAAAGTCGTCACCTTTGGCGGCGGATATCCGCTGTGGCGCGATGGCCAGCTAATAGCCGGCCTCGGCATTAGCGGCGGCAGCGTCGAGCAGGATATGGCTATTGCACAGGCTGCCATGGCGGCCATTAACGTGAGAACTCATCAATGAATACAGCAGAACTGGAAACCCTTATCCGCACCATCCTCAGTGAAAAGCTCGCGCCGACGCCCCCTGCCCCTCAGCAAGAGCAGGGCATTTTCTGCGATGTCGGCTGCGCCATCGACGCCGCTCATCAGGCTTTTCTCCGCTATCAGCAGTGTCCGCTAAAAACCCGCAGCGCCATTATCAGCGCCCTGCGGGAGACGCTGGCCCCCGAGCTGGCGACGCTGGCGGAAGAGAGCGCCACGGAAACCGGCATGGGCAACAAAGAAGATAAATATCTGAAAAATAAAGCCGCTCTTGAAAACACGCCGGGCATAGAGGATCTCACTACCAGCGCCCTCACCGGCGATGGCGGGATGGTGCTGTTTGAGTACTCGCCGTTCGGGGTTATTGGCGCCGTGGCGCCCAGTACCAACCCAACGGAAACCATTATCAACAACAGTATCAGCATGCTGGCGGCGGGTAACAGCGTCTATTTCAGCCCCCATCCCGGCGCGAAAAAGGTCTCGTTGAAGCTTATCGCCAGGATCGAAGAGATCGCCTACCGCTGCAGCGGGATCCGTAACCTGGTGGTGACCGTTGCCGAGCCGACCTTTGAAGCCACCCAGCAAATGATGTCCCACCCGCTGATTGCCGTTCTGGCTATCACCGGCGGCCCTGGCATTGTGGCGATGGGCATGAAAAGCGGTAAAAAAGTGATCGGCGCTGGCGCCGGCAATCCGCCGTGCATCGTTGATGAAACCGCCGATCTCGTCAAAGCCGCCGAAGATATCATCAGCGGCGCCGCCTTCGATTACAACCTGCCCTGTATCGCCGAAAAAAGCCTGATCGTCGTCGCCTCCGTCGCTGACCGCCTGATCCAGCAGATGCAGGATTTTGACGCGCTGCTGTTGAGCCGACAGGAGGCCGATACCCTGCGTGCCGTCTGCCTGCCCGACGGCGCGGCGAATAAAAAACTGGTCGGTAAAAGCCCGGCTGCGCTGCTGGCGGCGGCGGGTCTCGCCGTTCCGCCTCGCCCCCCTCGCCTGCTGATAGCCGAGGTGGAGGCGAACGACCCCTGGGTGACCTGCGAGCAGCTGATGCCGGTGCTGCCGATCGTCAGGGTCGCCGACTTTGACAGCGCCCTGGCGCTGGCCCTGCGCGTTGAGGAGGGTCTGCACCACACCGCCATTATGCACTCGCAGAATGTCTCGCGGCTCAATCTGGCGGCACGCACCCTGCAGACCTCCATTTTTGTCAAAAATGGCCCGTCTTACGCGGGAATCGGCGTCGGCGGCGAAGGGTTTACCACCTTCACCATCGCCACGCCAACCGGAGAAGGCACCACCTCCGCGCGGACGTTCGCCCGCCTGCGGCGCTGCGTGTTGACCAACGGTTTTTCCATTCGCTAACCGGGGGCGCCATGCATACCTTTTCTCTGCAAACGCGCCTCTACAGCGGCCCGGGCAGCCTGGCCGCGCTGCAGCGCTTTAGCCATCAGCACATCTGGATCGTCTGCGACGGCTTCCTGGCGCGCTCGCCGCTGCTTGACCGACTGCGCGCCGCGCTGCCCGCCAGCAACCGCGTCAGCGTGTTCAGCGATATTACACCGGATCCGACTATTCACACCGTGGCGAAAGGGATAGCGCAGATGCAGGCCCTGCGTCCGCAGGTGGTGATCGGCTTCGGCGGCGGCTCGGCGATGGATGCCGCCAAGGCTATCGTCTGGTTCAGCCAGCAGGGCGGTCTGCCTGTTGACACCTGCGTGGCGATCCCCACCACCAGCGGTACCGGTTCGGAAGTGACCAGCGCCTGCGTCATCAGCGACCCGGAAAAAGGGATCAAGTACCCGCTGTTCCATGAGGCGCTCTGTCCCGACATGGCGATCATCGACCCGACGCTGGTGGTTAGCGTACCGCCCACCATCACAGCCCATACCGGGCTGGACGCGCTGACCCACGCCCTGGAGGCATGGGTCTCGCCGCAGGCCACCGATTTTACCGATGCGCTGGCGGAAAAGGCCGCCAGGCTGGTGTTTCGCGCCCTGCCCGTTGCGATTCGTCAGGGCGACTGCATTGCGACCCGCAGCAAAATGCACAATGCATCAACCCTCGCCGGTATGGCCTTTAGCCAGGCTGGCCTTGGGCTCAATCATGCGATCGCCCATCAGCTTGGCGGCCAGTTTCACCTCCCCCATGGCCTGGCCAATGCGCTGCTGCTGACCGCGGTGATCCGCTTCAATGCCGGCGAGCCGCGAGCGGCTAAGCGCTATGCGCGCCTGGCCAGGGCCTGCCGCTTCTGCCCGCCCGCAGCTGGCGAACAGGAGGCTTTCCAGGCGCTGCTTACCGCGGTGGAAACGCTGAAACAGCAGTGCGCCATTCCCACCCTCAAGGGCGCGCTGCAGGAAAAGTATCCCCTTTTCTTATCGCGAATTCCCGCCATGGTGCCGGCCGCGCTGGCCGACGCCACCCTGCGCACCAACCCGCGTCCGGTCGATGGCGCGGCCATCGCGCAACTGCTGGAGAACCTGCAATGAGTGAAGCGATAGTGCCACTATCAAGCATTGATGCAGCGGAGATCCGCGAACGCGTTCGGGCCGCTGGCGTCGTAGGAGCCGGTGGCGCAGGCTTTCCGACCCACATCAAACTGCAGGCCCGGGTGGACACCGTGCTGGTGAACGCCGCCGAATGCGAACCGATGCTGAAGGTTGACCAACAGCTGATGGCTCAGCAGGCTGACCGACTGATTCGCGGCCTGGGTTACGCGATGACCGCCACTGGCGCCCGGGAAGGGATCATTGCCCTGAAGGCGAAATATGCTCCGGCGATTGCGGCATTAACCCCACGACTCCCGGAATGGGCCCGGCTGCATATTCTGCCTGACGTCTATCCGGCCGGGGATGAGGTGCTTACTATCTGGCTGGCGACGGGACGCCGCGTACCACCTGCCGCGCTGCCGGTCAGCGTCGGCGTGGTGGTCAATAACGTGCAGACGGTGCTCAATATCGCCAGAGCCGTGGAACAGGGCTATCCGGTAACTCGCCGGACGTTGACCGTCAATGGCGCCGTCGCCCGTCCGCTGACGCTGGCCGTACCACTGGGTATATCGCTGCGCGAGGTGCTGGATCTGGCCGGCGGCGCGACGGTTGACGATCCGGGGTTTATCAACGGCGGTCCGATGATGGGCTCGCTTATTACCTCCCTCGAGACACCGGTCACCAAAACCACCGGCGGCCTGCTGGTGCTCCCGGGCAACCATCCATTGATCCAGCGACGGCGGCAGGATGAACGAACGCTGCTCGCCATCGCCCGCACCGTCTGTGAACAGTGCCGTTTATGCACAGATTTATGCCCCCGGCACCTGATCGGCCATGAGCTTTCCCCCCATCTGCTGGTGCGGGCGGTGAACTATCGCCAGGCGGCCACCCCGTCGCTGCTGCTCAGCGCCCTGACCTGTTCGGAGTGCAACGTTTGCGAGAGCGTCGCCTGCCCGGTGGGTATTTCCCCCATGCGCATCAACCGTCTGCTGAAACGTGAGCTGAGGGCGAAAAACCTGCGCTACGACGGACCGCTGCGTCCGGCGGACGAGATGGCGAAGCACCGCCTGGTGCCGGTCAAGCGGCTCATCAGCAAACTGGGACTTGATCCCTGGTATCAGGAAGCGCCGCTGACGGCGGTGGAGCCGGAGGTGGCCTGCGTCACCCTGCCCCTGCGCCAGCATATCGGCATCAGCGCCGTGCCCTGCGTCGCGCCGGGAGAGCGGGTAACGCGCGGCCAGCTACTGGCGGATATCCCCGCCGACGCCCTCGGCGCGCCGGTGCACGCCAGTATTGACGGCCAGGTCTCCGCCATCACGGAGCAGGCCATTACGCTTGTAAGAGGTTAATCATGACCCAGGCTATCGGAATTTTAGAACTGACCAGCATCGCCAGGGGGATGGAGCTGGGTGACGTCATGCTGAAAAGCGCGAACGTACAGCTCCTGCTCTGCAGAACCCTTTGCCCCGGGAAATTCCTGCTGATGCTCGGCGGCGACGTCGGCGCCGTGCAGCAGGCAATCGCCGCCGGCACCGCGCGCGCTGGGGAGATGCTGGTGGACAGCCTGGTGCTGGCCAACATTCACCCCAGCGTACTACCGGCGATCAGCGGTCTCAACGTGGTCGGGCAGCGGCAGGCGGCGGGGATCGTCGAAACCTGGAGCGTGGCGGCGTGCATCAGCGCCGCCGACCGCGCGGTGAAAGCGGCCAACGTCACCCTGGTGCGGGTCCATATGGCGTTTGGTATCGGCGGCAAATGCTACATGGTGGTGGCGGGTGATATCGCCGATGTCGACAACGCCGTCACGGTGGCCAGCGACAGCGCAGGCGAGAAAGGATTACTGGTTCACCGGGCAGTGATCCCGCGACCGCACGATGCGCTGTGGCAACAGCTGATGGAGGGATAATGGAACCGCAAACCCCTACCGAACGCATGATCCAGGAGTATGTCCCGGGCAAACAGGTTACTCTGGCGCATCTCATTGCCAATCCTGGCAAAGATCTGTTCAAAAAGCTGGGTCTGCCGGACGCGGTCTCCGCCATCGGCATTCTTACCATTACCCCCAGTGAAGCATCGATTATCGCCTGCGACATCGCTACCAAGTCCGGCGCGGTGGAGATCGGTTTTCTCGATCGCTTCACCGGCGCGGTGGTGTTGACCGGCGATGTCTCCGCCGTGGAGTACGCGCTCAGGCAGGTCACCCGCACCCTCGGTGAGCTGATGCGCTTCACCGCTTGCCCAATTACCCGGACCTGAGCCCATGAAACGCCTGATGCTAATCGGACCCAGCCAGTGCGGCAAAACCTCGCTGACCCAGGTATTGCGTGGCGAAACCCTGCGCTATCAGAAAACCCAGGCCATCGTCTGGACGCCGGCCGCCATCGATACCCCCGGGGAATATCTGGAAAACCGCTGCCTGTACAGTGCACTGCTCACCAGCGCCTGCGAGGCCGATGTCATCGCGCTGGTACTAAATGCCGATGCGCCCTGGTCACCTTTTTCTCCGGGGTTTACCGCCCCGATGAACCGCCCGGTCATCGGGGTGATCACCAAAGCCGATTTGGCCGCCCCGCCCCGTCTGCAACAGGTCCGGACATGGCTCGAGGCGGCGGGCGCCGGACATATCTTTATCACCAGCGCGTTAACCGGCGACGGGCTTGATGACCTGTTCGCCTGCCTGAATGCAGAGGAATATCAATGACCTATAAAATCATGGCGATTAACGCCGGCAGCTCATCCCTGAAGTTTCAGCTGCTTAACATGCCGCAGGGGGCGTTGCTCTGTCAGGGGTTGATCGAACGTATCGGCCTGCCCGAGGCCCGCTTCACGCTGAAAACGTCGGCACAGAAATGGCAGGAGACGCTGCCCATCGCCGATCACCATGAGGCAGTGACCCTGCTGCTGGAGGCGCTGACCGGCCGCGGGATCCTGAGCAGCCTGCAGGAGATCGACGGCGTTGGCCACCGCGTCGCCCACGGCGGCGAACGCTTCAAAGACGCCGCGCTGGTCTGCGACGATACCCTGCGGGAGATCGAGCGCCTGGCGGAGCTGGCGCCGTTGCATAACCCGGTCAATGCGCTGGGCATACGTCTCTTTCGCCAGCTGTTACCCGCGGTACCGGCGGTGGCGGTTTTTGATACCGCCTTTCACCAGACCCTGGCGCCGGAGGCCTGGCTCTATCCCCTCCCCTGGCGCTATTACGCCGAGCTGGGCATTCGCCGCTACGGTTTTCACGGTACCAGCCATCACTATGTCAGCAGCGCGCTGGCGGAAAAGCTGGGCGTACCGCTGAGCGCCCTGCGGGTAGTAAGCTGCCATCTGGGCAATGGCTGTAGCGTCTGCGCCATCAAAGGCGGGCAATCGGTGAATACCTCAATGGGCTTTACCCCGCAGTCCGGGGTGATGATGGGCACCCGCAGCGGCGATATCGACCCGTCGATACTTCCCTGGCTGGTGGAGAAAGAAGGGAAATCCGCCCAGCAGCTCAACCAGCTGCTGAATAATGAATCCGGGCTGCTGGGCGTCTCCGGTGTGTCATCTGATTACCGCGACGTCGAACAGGCAGCTGACGCCGGCAACGAACGGGCGGCTCTGGCGCTGTCGCTGTTTGCCGAACGCATTCGCGCGACTATCGGCAGCTATATCATGCAGATGGGAGGTCTGGACGCGCTGATCTTTACCGGCGGCATAGGCGAGAATTCCGCCCGGGCGCGGGCGACGATCTGCCGCAATTTGCATTTTCTCGGCCTCGCGCTGGACGACGAGAAAAACCACCGGAGCGCGACCTTTATTCAGGCGGATAATGCGCTGGTCAAAGTGGCGGTGATCAACACCAATGAAGAGCTAATGATTGCCCGCGACGTCATGCGTCTTGCATTGCCGCAGGCGCGCGAGCTGGCGGTGTCGGCATAAACGACGCGCCTCCTCTTGCGGAGAATCATGGTAACCGGCGGGTCGCCATGCCACTATGCGCTCTGGCGAAGGTAAGCGGAAAGGTGAAAACGTGGCTGTTGCACAATGTCCCGCCTCGTGCGGAGAACTTATCCAGGGCTGGATCCTCGGCAGCGAAAAGCTGGTCTCCTGTCCGGTGGACTGGTACAGCACCGTCGAGGTCGAGACCGGGGTACCGCGAAAAGACGAGCGGCCGCTGTCGCGGGCGATGGTCGACCAGCTGCTGGCCCACTGGGGCTACCCCCCAGCGCTGAGCCAGCAGATCCGCATCACCCTGCACTCAACGATCCCGGTGGCCAAAGGGATGGCCAGCAGCACCGCCGATATCGCTGCCACCGCCGTCGCCACCGCCCATCATCTGGGCCATCTACTGGATGAGCCGACGCTGGCGCGCCTGTGCGTCGCGCTGGAGCCTACCGACAGCACCCTGTTTCGCCAGCTGACGCTGTTCGACCATAATACCGCCGCCACGCAAATCGCCTGTCCCCCTCCGCCGGCGCTCGACCTGTTAGTGCTGGAGAGCCCGCTGACGCTGCGCACCACCGACTATCACCAGCTGCCGCGCGAGCCGGGCCTGTTGGCAAACGCCTCCCGGCTGCAGCTGGCGTGGGAGAAAGTACAGCAGGCCTGCCACTGCGGCAACCCGCAGCTGCTGGGCGAAGCAGCGACCATCAGCGCCATTGCCAGCCAGCAGCTGTTGCCTAAGCCGGGGTTTGACGCGCTGCTGGACCTGGTGGAAAGCGCAGGGCTCTATGGTCTCAACGTGGCGCACAGCGGCAGCGTCGTCGGCCTGCTACTGGACCGCCGTCGGCATGACGTCGAATTTCTGCAATGGCGGCTGGCAGAGAGCGATATCGCCGCCCACTGGCCGCAGCAGCATCTGTTGGCAATGGTGCCCGGGGGCGTCATCCTGCAGTAGGCCTCAGGCCAGCACCCGGCGCAACGCCGCCAGCAGCTGGTCGTTTTCCTCGGCGCTGCGGATCGCCACCCGGAAATAGCGGCTATCCAGCCCCGGGTAGTTGGCGCAGCTGCGGATCAGCACATGCTGGCGCAGCAGGGCATATTGCAGGTCAAAATCGGCTCTGTCGCAGCGCAAGAACAGGTAGTTAGCACGCCCGGGCCACACGGTCAGCCCGGCCATCTCCTGCAGCTGCGCATAGAAACGCGCTCCCTCCTCCTGCAGCCACTGCCAGGTGGCCCGCTGATACGCCCGATCCTGGAGAATAATTTCCCCGGCCAGGGCGGCATAGGCGTTGATGGACCACGGCATTTGTCGCGCGCGCAGTCGGGCCACCGCCTGGGCATCAGCGTTCAGCAGGTAGCCGAGACGCAGCCCCGGAATGGCATAAAATTTGGTCAGCGATCGCAAAACCCAGACGTGCGGATGCTGCGCCAGCAGAGGAATAAACCCCGGCTGGTCGGGGATAAAGTCGAGGAAGGCCTCATCGAGGATCAGGCTGATGTTCAGCGCCCGGCAGCGCTGCGCAATGGCTTCCAGCAGGCCCCGCTCCGGCAGCAGGCCGGTGGGGTTGTTCGGGGTGCAGAGAAACAGGCAGTCCAGCGCCGGAGTCAGGGCATCGAGGATCGCGTCGGTCAGCTGCCAGCCATCGCGCTCCCGCAGGGCATACTCCACCACCTCGCAGTCCACCGTCTGCAGCGCCCGCCGGTACTCCGCAAAACCGGGAATGACGATCATCGCCCGCCGCGGCTTAAGGCCGTGGACGAGGGTGAAGATCGATTCAGTTTCGCCGTTGCCGGCGAGGATATGCGCCGCCGGCAACTGATGGTGGGCAGCCAGCACCTGATGCAGCTGTTGATACTCGACGTCAGGGTAGCGTTCGGCGCAGCCTGGGTTGTCAACGATCGCCTGCCTGAGCGAGGCAGGCATCCCCAGCGGATTGATGTTGGCGCTAAAATCCAGCAGCTCGCCGGGGGCTATGCCCAGTAGGGCGGCGGCCTCGCGGATATTGCCGCCATGGGCGCTTTTCAGTAAGGCCATGTCCCTTTCCTGTGTGGTTATCCGCGGCGGGCCAGCGTCGCGCCGTCGGCGAAGTAGGCTTTAATCCCGGCGAGGATCGACTCGGCCACCTCCTGCTGGAATTTGGCCGTTTTCAGTTTCCGCTCTTCTTCCACGTTACTGATAAACGCCGTCTCCACCAGAATGGAGGGGATATCAGGCGCCTTCAGTACCGCAAAGCCCGCCTGCTCTACCCGATTCTTGTGCAAATTATTGATATTGCCCATTTTCTCCAGCACTGCCTTTCCGAATTTGAGGCTGTCGGCGATGGTGAGGGACTGCACCATATCGAACATGGTGTGGTCGACATAGCGGTCGCCGCTCTTGCTGACCCCACCGATCAGATCCGAGGCGTTCTGCGTCTGGGCGAGATATTTTGCCGCGGTACTGGTGGCCCCCTTGGTGGAGAGGGCAAACACCGAAGAGCCGCTGGGCTGGCGGCTGGTAAAGGCATCGGCGTGAATCGACACGAACAGGTCGGCGCGCTGCTTCTGCGCCTTGGCGACACGCACTTTCAACGGGATGAACACGTCTTCGTTGCGGGTCATATAGGCCTTCATATTGCCTTCTTTGTCGATCAGCGCCCGCAGGCGACGGGCAATCTGCAGCACCACGTCTTTTTCGCGGGTGCGATACTTTCCCACGGCGCCGGAGTCTTCGCCGCCGTGTCCGGGATCGAGCATGATGACAATCGGCCGGTCGCGCCCGGCTTTGCCCGGCTGCGGCCCGCTTTGCGCCGGCGGCACCTGCCGCTCCAGATCGCCTTTGTTGTAATCCTCGAGCAGCGCCAGCAGCGGATCCTGAACATCGGTAGCGTTGGCGGGGTAGAGATCCATCACCAGACGCTCTTTAAAGCCGGCCACCGGCGCGAGGGCAAACAGCTGCGGCTTAACGTTCTGCTTGAGTTCGAAGACCATGCGCACGGTTTGCGGATCAAACTGGCCCACCCGGGCGGACTTAATAAAGGGATCGTCAGCGCGGATCTGGCCCCCCATGCCCTTCAGTACCGAGTTCAGGTTAACCCCCTCCAGATCGACCACTACCCGTTCCGGATTACTGAGGGCAAACTGCCGGTATTTCAGCACATGATTCGATTCCACCGTGACGCGGGTGTAGGTCGATGCTGGCCAGACGCGAACAGCGACCACCCGCGCGGCGGCGGCCAGCCCAACAGGGCTCACGCTCATTAACCACATGGCGCCCGCCCCCTGCAATAAACGGCGACGGCTTAATCCAGAGTTGTTTCCCGACATGCCACTCCCAAGCAATAAAAACGCATTTATACCCAAAACAAACAGATTGACCAGAAACTTTAACGAAAGGCATATAACCTGTCATCTATAAAAGGGTAAACATTCATTGACACCCTGCGCCGGGTCACATGTTTTTCGCGGCTTAGCCTCAAATTGGGGCTTGCGTTTAACGGCAAAACAGAATAAAAATACAATAATTACGAATAATCATGCATTGAGGGTTTGTCATGGTGAAGGAACGTCGCACTGAACTGGTAGAAGGATTCCGCCATTCTGTTCCCTATATTAATGCCCATCGGGGAAAAACGTTTGTCATCATGCTGGGCGGCGAAGCCATTGAGCATGAAAATTTCTCAAATATTGTCAATGACATAGGATTATTGCATAGCCTGGGCATTCGCCTGGTGGTGGTCTATGGCGCCCGCCCGCAGATTGACGCTAACCTCGCCGAGCACCATCACGAGCCGGTCTATCACAAGCAGACGCGAGTGACTGACGCCAAAACGCTGGAGCTGGTTAAGCAGGCGGCGGGGATGCTGCAGCTGGAGATCACCGCCCGTCTGTCGATGAGCCTCAACAACACCCCGCTGCAGGGGGCCCATATCAACGTTGTCAGCGGCAACTTTATCATTGCCCAGCCGCTGGGCGTCGATGACGGCGTCGATTATTGCCACAGCGGACGCATTCGCCGCATTGACGAAGAGGCGATTCATCGTCAGCTCGACAGCGGCGCCATTGTCCTGATGGGGCCGGTCGCGGTGTCGGTCACCGGCGAGAGCTTTAACCTGACTTCGGAAGAGATCGCTACCCAGCTGGCCATCAAGCTGAAGGCGGAGAAAATGATCGGCTTCTGTTCGTCGCAAGGGGTTTACAACCAGGCCGGGGAAATTGTCTCCGAACTGTTCCCTAATGAGGCGCAAGCCCGCGTCGAAGAGCTGGAAGCAGACGAAGACTATAACTCCGGCACCGTGCGCTTCCTGCGCGGGGCGGTGAAGGCCTGCCGCAGCGGCGTACGGCGCTGCCACCTGATCAGCTATCAGGAAAATGGCGCGCTGCTGCAGGAGCTGTTTTCACGCGACGGCATCGGCACCCAGATCGTCATGGAGAGCGCGGAGCAGATCCGTCGGGCGACCATCAATGATATCGGCGGTATTCTTGAGCTGATAAGCCCGCTCGAGCAGCAGGGCATTCTGGTACGCCGTTCCCGCGAACAGCTGGAGATGGAGATCGACAAATTCACCATTATTCAGCGCGATAACACCACCATCGCCTGCGCCGCCCTCTATCCTTTCCCGGAAGAGAAGATCGGCGAAATGGCCTGCGTGGCGGTGCATCCGGATTACCGGAGCTCGTCGCGGGGAGAGGTGCTGCTGGAGCGTATTGCCGCTCAGGCCAGGCAGATGGGACTGAGCAAGCTGTTCGTGTTAACCACCCGCAGCATCCACTGGTTCCAGGAGCGCGGCTTCACGCCGGTGGATATCGACCTGCTGCCGGAGAGTAAAAAGCAGATGTATAACTATCAGCGCCGGTCGAAGGTGCTGATGGCCGACCTCGCTTAAGCCCTTCTCCTCTCTATCTAACGGCCCGGGATAGCGCGACGCTTATCGCTTTATCCCCGGCCGGTCTCCCACCCCTCTTCCCGCCAGCCTGGCGTACGCACGCGGGCGAAATTCCTGGTTTCCGCGCAGGCCATTTCTTTCTCGCTGGCTCACCGATATGCTATTGGCTGTCGACAGGACGTCGACTGGCGCCGCGGCCGCCACCCGCCCTGTAAGGATCGCTTAAAGAATGGAACCCAAACCGAACTGGCTGGTCAGACATATTAATCTCATCACCACCGCGGTCGCCCTCTATCCGTGGTTGCTGATGATACTGCTCCTCTGGGATAACCAGCGCCATCATCAGCATGGCTATGCCGCGCTCGGCGCCGCCATCGCGATATTATTTCTGCTGGCCCTGACGTCCGGCATGAATCTTCTCATCTCCTCGCTGGTGATTTTTTGTGCCCGCTGTTCCACCCCACCGCTGACCGGCGGCGCAGCAGTCCGCTTTTTCACCATGAACTCGATCTCGGCGCTCTGGCTTATCCCTCTGTTCTTCAGTTACTGATTTTTCCGCCAGCCCGGGCAACGGCTGCAGCATTTTCCATCGCCCGGACCCGGCGTCTCAGGGGGCTTCGCGCCCGGCGAAAATCTCCGCCAGGCCGCTGCGCCGTTCGGTGCGCGTCACAATGGCCTGGGAGAGCACCTGCTCGTCGGCATAGAGCGACAACCGCCGTTTCGCGCGGGTGATCGCCGTGTAGACCAGTTCGCGGGTCACCAGCGGGACGCTGCGCGCCGGCAGGATCAGCGCCGCGTGTTCGAACTCCGAGCCCTGCGATTTATGCACGGTCATCGCCCAGGCGGTATCATGCTCCGGCAGACGGCTCGGCTGCACCGACTTGATGGCGCCGTCGGGCATCAGGAACCACACCCGCAGCTCGCCGTTGCGCTCCAGGGCGATGCCGATATCGCCGTTAAACAGCCCCAGCGCGCTGTCGTTGCGCGATATCATGATCGGTCGGCCATCATACCAGCGAGAGTGGCGCGGCAGGGCGATCGCCCGCTGGCGGTTGAGCCGCTGCTCCAGCCGCTCATTGACGCCGCTCACGCCGTACGGCCCCTCGCGCAGCGCGCACAGCAGCTGGAATTCGCTGAAAGCGGCCAGCATGGCCTGCGGTTCGGCCCGCTCGCGGCGCAGCTGCAGGTAGCGCTCATAGCCCTGCTGAGCCGCGCCGAGCATGGCTTCGTACTCTTCGGTCGTGCTGAGGGGATGAAGCGCGATATCGTCAAACGGCTGGCGCAGCGTGGCCTTCACCTCCGCGCGCGCGCCAGCGTTCACCGCCCGCGCCAGGCTCCCGATGCCGGAGTGACTGCCGAAGCGATAGCTCTTTTGCAGCAGGCACAAACTGTCTCTCAGCGCGCCCGCGATAGCCCCCTCGCCCGCCGGCACCGGCGAACCGGTCAGCCGGGTCAGCTCCTGCGCCCGCGCGGCGGTATAGCCCGAACTCGCCCAGGCGCAGATATCCCCCAGCACCGCCCCCGCTTCTACGGAGGCCAGCTGGTCGCGATCGCCGAGGAAAATCACCCGCCCGTGGGCCGGCAGCGCGTCGATAAGCCGCGACATCATCGGCAGGTCGATCATCGAGGCTTCATCCACCACCAGCACGTCCAGATGCAGCGGGTTGCCGGCGTGATAGCGCATCCGCTGGCTGCCTGGCTGGGCGCCCAGCAGACGATGCAGCGTGCTGGCCTCGGTGGGAATCAACGCTTTCTGCGCGTCGGTCAGCGGCAATTTTCTCAGCGCCGCGCCCAGCGATTCGGTCAGACGCGCCGCCGCTTTCCCGGTTGGCGCCGCCAGGCGAATACGACAGCGCGGGCTGTCTTCGATCTGGATCAGCGCCGCCAGAAGCTTCGCCACGGTGGTGGTCTTCCCGGTCCCGGGACCGCCGGAGATCACTGAGATGCGGCGGGTCAGCGCCACCGCCGCGGCCACTTTTTGCCAGTCGGTTTCGCCGGTGGCAGGGAACAGGGCATTCAGGGTTGACGCCAGCCGGGCCTCATCCATCTCCAGCACCCGGTTGGCTTCATTGAAGAAGCGGGCGACGGTCAGCTCGTTGCGCCACATCCGGTTGAGATAGAGCCGGTCGCCGCACAAAATCATCGGCGCCGGAGCATCGCCGCAGCTCACCGCCGACGAAGCGAGCAGCAGTGCGGGCCAGTCCTCCGGCGCGCCGGCTTCGGCCAGCAGCCGATCGCGGATCTCCCCGGCTTTACCGCTCAGCGCCTCGTCGCCGCTCAACCGCGAGAGCGGCAGACAGACGTGCCCCTCGCCGGCATCCCGGCTCAGCAAGGCCGCCGCCAGCTTGACCGCCGGCGGGTCGTTTTGCGCCACCATCAGGGCAAACTGGACGTCCAGCGGCCGCAGCAGACGCTGCTCCACCGCCGCCAGCAGTAGTTGTTCGAAAGTCATGAGGCCTCCTCCTGAGTTTCTCCGGCAAAAAGCTGATCCAGACCGTCAATCAGCGGTCGCACCGGCCGGGTGGTGAAGATCCCCTGCCCCCCCTCCTGCCCGTCCATGCCGCGCAGGAAAAGATAAATCACGCCGCCGAAGTGGCGGTCATAGTCATAATCGGCCAGCCGGTGGCGCAGATAGCGGTGCAGCGCCAGGCTATACAGCTGATACTGTAGATCGTAGCGGTGGGCACGCATCGCCTGCTCCATCGCCGGCCGGGTGTAGGCCTCGCGATCTTCCCCCAGCCAGTTGGATTTGTAATCCAGCAGGTAATAACGGCCTTCGTGACGGAAGACCAGATCGATAAAGCCCTTCAGCATGCCGCGCACCTGGCGGAAATCCAGCGGCGGCGTGTCGGCAGAGAGGGGATCGTACTGGCGGATAAGCGCGTCAAGGCGCTCCGCCGTCAGCAGCTGGGCGATGGGCAGGTAAAATGCCATCTCCACCTGTTTATCCCGCGCCGCAAGCTGATTGAGCGCGATATCCGGCCCCGGCAGGCGGGTCTTCAGCACGCCCCCCAGCCAGTCGGTCAGCACCGGCGCCCACTGCGCGTCAAACCCGCTCAGCTGCAGCTTCTCCGCCATCCACCCTTCCGGCACCGGCTGGGTGAAGTCCAGCTCCTCAAACAGGCTGTGCAGGAAGGTCCCCGGCGCGGCGCCGCGCGGGAACTGGTGCGGAGTCAGCTGCGGCTCTTCCACGACTTCGCCGACGCCGGCGGCATCAACATCCAGACGCGGCAGCAAATCCTGCCCGCCGCTGAAACCATGCTGCTGCAGTCCGGAGTAACTGGTCACCCGCCAGTCGTCGGCGATGCGGCGCTGCAGCTCGCGCGCCGACAATCGCGGGATGGTCGCCGCGGGCGCCTGCCACGGGGTGAGATCCAGTTCGCCCGGAATCTGTAATGCAATATCGCCATGACAGAAGTCCGCCAGCCGCGCAGCCAGCCCAGCGGCGTCCATGGCTTCGCCCGCCTGCAGCAGCCGCCCCAGCGCGCTGAGGTGGAAATCGCTGTTGCCGGATTTCCGGCTGCTGAGCGGCGCCACGCCGAGGCTGCAGTGCCAGACCGCGCGGGTCAGGGCCACGTACAGCAGGCGCAGATCTTCCGCCAGTCGTTCCGCCTCCGCCAGCTCGAGGCTGGCCTCATCCTGGCCCAAATCCAGCACCGCCGCGAACGTCTCGCGATCGTGGTAAAACGCCTGGTCCTGTTTACGAAACCGGGCGATAAACGGCAGCCAGACCAGGGGGTATTCCAGCCCTTTTGACTTGTGAATGGTGACAATTTGCACCAGGTGCTTATCGCTTTCGAGACGCATCTGCTGGCTGGCGGCGTTGCTGTCCGGCTCGGCGATATGCTGCGCCAGCCAGCGCACCAGGGCATGCTCGCTTTCCAGCTGGCTGGCCGCCTCCTGCAGCAGTTCGCTGATGTGCAGAATGTCGGTTAAACGCCGCTCGCCGCCGCGGGTCGCCAGCAGGTTCTCGGCGATATGCCGGGCCGTCATCAGCGCCCGCAGCATCGGCATCACTCCGCGCTGCCGCCAAATCTGGCGGTATTCGCTGAACTCTTCCACCAGCGCGTCCCACGCCTGCTCGTCCTGGTTCAGGTTTTCAATATCCAGCGCGGTCAGGCCAAACATCGACGTCGCCAGCGCGCTGCGCAGGGTATTTTCCCGCTCCGGGGCCAGCACCGCCTGCAATAGCCAGAGCAGCTCCTGGGCCTCAAGCGTCTCAAAAACGCTGTCGCGGTTAGAGAGGTAGACCGAGGGAATGCCCAGCGTCTGCAGCGCTTCACGCACCTGCGCCGCCTCCAGCCGGTTGCGCACCAGCACGGTAATATCCGAAGCCTGTACCGGGCGCGAGGTTTCCCCGCGCCACAGCAGCGCGCGCCCCCGCTGACCGGCGCTCAGCCAGTCGCGGATCTGCGTGGCGCAGAGCTGCGCCATAAAGGTCTGATAATCGCCAGACCCGACAGTGTCGCCGGGCATCAGCCAGACGTTCATCGCCGGTACGTCCGCCGCGTCAACGGTAAAGCGCAGCCCCTTGTTCTTCGCCGCCGCCTTCACCGGCAGGAACGGGATCTCGTGGAACATGAAGGGGTTATCGCTGAGGCTGAACAGCCGATTGACGCTGCCCACCATGCCCGGCGAGGAGCGCCAGTTGGTATCGAGGGTGTAGTGCGCGGCAACGTCGCCGCGCGCTTTCATATAGGTAAAGATATCGGCGCCGCGAAAGGCGTAGATGGCCTGCTTCGGATCGCCGATCAGCAGCAGAGCCGTCTCCGGCTGCCGGCGCCAGATGCGGCGAAAAATCCGGTACTGCTGAGGGTCGGTGTCCTGAAATTCATCGATCATCGCCACCGGAAAACGCTGGCGAATGGCGCTGGCCAGCGTCTCGCCGCTGTCGCCGCGCAGCGCCTCGTCAAGCCGGCTGAGCATATCGTCAAACCCCAGCTCGCCGCGGCGGCGCTTTTCGCGGGCGACCGCATCGCGGATCTCGACCATCGCTCTCGCCAGCACCAGATCGGTGAGCGTCAGCGAGGAGGCCAGCAACGACTCTACGGCGCTAAACAGGGGATGCACCGGCGGTTCGCCACCGGCTTTGGTGCGCTCGAGCAGAAACGACTGGGCAAATTTCTCCAGCGCGTCAGGCAGCTGGTAGCTTAACGTCTCTTCCTGCGCCCAGGCGTTCACTTTCTCCATCCACTTGCCCTGGTTGCCGCGATTAAACTTCCGCCGGTCAAGGCCGGAATTTTCCAGCACGCCTTCGATCTCGCCCACCTGCTCGCGCCACTGCTGCTTGAGCGAGTCAATGCGGGCGATGATCTGCTGATGGCGTTCGGCCAGCGTCTCGTTAGGGGCTGGCGGCGACTTAAGCTGCGGCGCTTCGCCCTGCAGCCAGCGGTCAAGGGACTTCAGCAGATCGCGCGGCCCTTTCCAGACGTCGTGGATCACCGCCGCGATATCGCGGGTCAGGGGATAGCAGTGGCGGCGCCAGAAATCGGCGCAGGCCTGATAGCGCAGGCGGGATTCATCCTCGATCAGCTGTTGCTCGAACAGCATGCCCGACTCGAAGGCGTTAAGGCTCAGCATCCGTTGGCAAAAGCCGTGGATGGTGAATACCGCCGCCTCGTCCATCTGCCGTTCAGCCAGCAGCAGCGTCTTCGCGGCGTCGTCTTTATCGGCGATCTCCGCCAACAACGCGCTGTAGAGCGGATTGTCGGATTCGCCGCGCAGGCAGGCGATGCGCAGTTCGTGGATGTTGCTGCGGATACGGCCGCGCAGCTCTTCGGTCGCCGCCTCGGTAAAGGTCACCACCAGCAGTTCTTCAACGCTGATGGCGCGGGGATAGGCGGCCTCACCGCCCAGCCCCAACAGCAGCCGCAGATACAGCGCGGCGATGGTAAAGGTTTTTCCGGTGCCCGCAGAGGCTTCTATCAGGCGCTCGCCGATCAGGGGCAAGCGCAGGGGATCCAAAGACTCAGCGGTGTCGGTCATTCATTCTCTCGCATCAGGGGTAAGGATTGCTGCAATGCGCTGACGTTTTCCCACACTTTGCCGCCTTTCGGCTGGGCATAGTCCGCTTTGCCATTCTGGCTACCGGAAATCTGGGACAAGATCGTCATGCCCTGCGGATCCACCACCGTCTGATGGAAGAAGTCGGCAAGTTTTTGCGGCGTCAGCAGTTTAATCTGAGCCACTACTTTATCACGTGAATCGAAACGCATATTACCGCGATCGAAATCTTTGCTCAGTTTCGAGGCTTCATCGCCCAGCGTCTGCGGCGCCTGCAGCATCTGGCTTATCACCGCCTGCTGGAGCTGAGCAAACTCTTCCGGCTTCATCGCCCGCAGCTTCGCCTCCGCGGTGGGGAAGAAGGCCTGGAACCGCTGCCAGAGGAAGGCCGGCTGCTTATCGCTACTCTGCAGCAGGAAGCCCATGCCCCACTGGCGCCCCACGTTCATCGGGAAGGCAAAGACCGCGTAGCCGAGCTGCTCTTCAGTACGCAGCTGGTTGTAGAACCACGGCTGAATGATCTGCCCCAGCAGGGTGCTGGCGGCGGTGCTGCTGAACTCATCCACGTTGGGCGGCGCAAACACCGCGGCCAGCGCGGAGTCGGTGCTATTGCCCGCTTTGTTGAAGATCGCCAGCTGCTGCCGGTTCACCACCACGTCTTTATTACGGCACCATTCGTTGCCGTCGGCGCCCAGCTGCTGCTGGATCTGGCGGGCCAGGGTCGTGGCGGCATCGGCGGTCATATTGCCGATCACCATCAGTTCAGGACGCCCCCTGGTTTTCAGGTTGGCGCGGTAGTCGAGCACCTCTTTAAGGGTAATGGAGGGCAGCAGCGCCCGGCGCACTTCGCGCTGGAAGTACGGCACCTGCGAGACCATCTGGATCGGCATTATCGCCTGATCGTAGGCTTTGCCTTTCTCGGCGGAATCCATCATCTGCGCATACCAGGATTTGGCCTGCTCCAGCTGCTCCTCAGTCGGCGTATAGCTGAAGTATCCCTGCAGCAGATCGCTGAACAGCGCCGGAAGATGCTGGGTATAGCCGTTGGCATTGACCATTAATCCGTTATTAGCGCCGGTAGAGAACGAAATGCCGCCGACCGCCGCCTGGTTACTGAGCTGGTCGAGGGCGATGCCGGCGAGATAATCGTTGAGGGCAAACATCACCTGCCGGCGAGCGCTGTCCATCGCCTGGGGATTACGCAGCACCAGGGAGATGTCCGCCTTCGGCTCGCTGGCAAAATACTGGCTCGGGGCATACACCACCCGCAGCGTCGGTTCATCAAGGATCAGCTGCGGATGCGGCCAGGCTTTATCGCTTTTGATAAGGGTGAAGTCATCCGGAATATAGGGGTTGAGCGCCGGCAGCTGCAGCTGGATGGCCTGCGATTTGTGCTGCCAGTCAGCGAACGTCTGCTCGCTAATCTTATCCACCTGATACGGCGCATCGACAAAGTAGGCCGTCTTGTTATGCGGCTCCTGGGGGCTGATATACCAGATGCGGGCGTTCTGCGGGGTCATCATCGCCAGCCGGTCTTTGATCGCCTGCGGGTCGTACTGGTCGGCAATATTCACCACGTCCAGCGCATGCTCGACCGGCACCCGGATCATGGTGTCCGCCAGCCATTCCACGTAGTCCATGTCGCGGTTGATCGACGGATAGCGGAAATCGAGCGCCAGCACATGCGCCAGTTCGTCGAAATAGCGTTTGTCGATGCCCTGAGTACGCAGGAGGTCGAGGTAGCTGAAAATGGCCGCCGTCACTTCATCGCGGTGCGCCAGGCCTTTGTCGGTGAGGGTGGCTGAGATCGCCAGTACGCCGCTGTTGCCGTTTACCACCGGATCGGAATCGGCGCGGATACCTTCCGCCAGGCCCTGTTTTTGCAACCAGTCAGAGAGCGTGCCCGGGCTGCGGTTGCCGATAAGATAGGTGACCAGCTCATCGGTTTTGCTGCGGAAGCGATCGCTGTTGTTGTCGATGCGAAACTCGACGCGCAGCACTTTACGCGGCATCGCCGGCACATAGTGAATAATGATGCCTTTTTGCGCATCCGTGACCACCGGGACGGTAATTTCCGGCCTGCTGATCTGACGATTCGGCACGCGGCCAAAGGTGTCCGCAGCCATGCGCGCCAGCGCCGGCAACGGCTTGTTGCTGTAGATCACCGCTTTCATCAGATTGGCGGAGTACCAGCTATCGCGGAAGGTGTGCAGCGCATCAAGCACCGGGCTGCCGGGCTTATCGCTGAGCGTCTCGAGGTTGCCACCGGAGAAGTGGGCCGCCGGGTGAGCCGGGTTGATGGTCTCCGCGCTGACCTGGGCCATGCGCATCCCGTCTCGCGTCCGGGCCATCGTCAGCTCGGCGTTGACCGCGTTACGTTCGCGGTCGGCATATTTTTTATCCAGCAGCGGCGCGGCGATGGCGTCGGCCAGGCGATCTACGGCCCCGTCCAGCGCATCATTTTCCACTTCAAGATAAAACGCGGTGCGGTAGGGCGCGGTACTGGCGTTATGACTGCCGCCGTGCAGCTTAAGAAACTCTGCAAGGCTGTCAGGCTGGGGATATTTTTGCGACCCCATCAGCGTCATATGTTCCAGAAAATGCGCCAGCCCCTGATGATCTGCCGGATCCTGCAGGGATCCCACCGGCACCACCAGCGCCGACAGCGATTTCACCGCCTGCGGATCGGAAACCAGCAGCACGACCATGTCGTTATCAAGGCGGATCGCCTGATACTGACGCGTATCTTTTTCGCTTTTGCGGATCGTCTCCTGAATCGGCTGCCATCCGGTGTCGGCCTGACTAAACGGCGCCCAGAGGGCGGCCAGCACAACAAAAACCTTGAACCATAAACTGCGGGGCATTCACGAACCTCATCATTAACAAACTTGCGCTGCACAGCGTGCAGCCTTTTATGTCCATCAGTCCGTGATACGTTGCGCATATTAAATGAACCGCCATTCAGTGCGCAATTTTTATACTATTTAAATTTGTGTGGACCGATGGTAACGATATAGCGGTAACAGATAACGCTGCGTCTGGGCAATGATTTCTTCGTAATGCGCCGGCTCCAGCGAACGCCACAGGCGTTGATACCAGATATCGGCGCCCTCCCCGCTGACCACCATGTTCCCTTCGTAGGTCTGCAGGAATTTGCTCCGCGCTTTCTGCAGCGTCTCTTCGTCCATTAAGATGACATCCTTTTCGGCGTCGTAACAGGCTTTCAGCCAGGCGCCACCGCTTTCCGGCAGCAGCAGCAGCGGCTGCGACATCCCCAGCAAATAGCCATCCACCAGCTCGTTAAGGTACGCCTGCGCCTCGGCGGGCGCCAGCGCCGGAAAACGCCACTCTCCCTCTTTCCGCACAAACAGCCGGCTCTCGCCGGTGCCGCCGCTGGCGCAGTAGACAAGGTGTTCCAGCCAAAGTTGCATCCCCTGGGAGACGCTCAGCAGCGAAGGCCGCCAGCGCAGCAGACCGTCCGGCTGCACCTGCTGCAGCCAGCCGGTCAGGTTCACGCCGCCGCACTGCAGATCGATCTCCATGCTCTGCGCCTGCTGGCGCTCGGCCATCACCCGCTCGGCCAGCGCCTGCATCTCCAGGCGCTGCGTCTCCCAGACCAGCTCGCCAAAGGCGCCATACGGCAGCTCGCCGGCGGCGCGAAAGCGGCGGAACATAGCCGAGACGTCCTGCTCCTCAATAAGCGTATTGAGCAGTTGCTGATTCAGTTGATAACGGCTCAGCCCTTCAAGAGTGAACGGCTCGTCGTCTGGAATATCGTCCTCTTCCGCGCGGAAATTGACCCGCAAACGCTGCTGAAAGAACGCGCGTACCGGGTGCTGCCAGAAGCGCAGGAGCTGATCGAACGGCAGGCTGTCAATCGGCGGCGCGGTGAGCGGCTGTATAAAATCGCTATGCGCCTCTCCCTGCTGGCCGGCGGCCGCCAGCCATTCACGAGCGTAGCTCTTGTTCTCGTCTTCCTGGAAATTGGCTACGTCGAACGGCATGCGCGTATGCAGATGGGTGATGTGGGCTTTAACCCGCGCTTCGCTGGCGTCGCAGTCAAGCTCTTCGTCACCGGCGAGACAGTGGCTCTGGCCGATATAATCCACCAGCTCCTGCACCAGCACCGAAGGAAAACGCTCGCTGTTGTCCTGGATCGAACGGCCGATATAGCTGATATACAGCGTCTGCTCGGCGGACATCAGCGCTTCGAGGAACAGATAGCGGTCATCATCGCGCCGGCTGCGGTCGCCGCGCTGCGGCTTCTGGCTCATTAAATCAAAGCCCAGCGGCGGTAGCGTGCGCGGATAAACCCCGTCATTCATCCCCAGCAGGCACACCACCTTAAAGGGGATCGAACGCATCGGCATCAGGGTACAGATATTGACCGGGCCGGCAAGAAAGCGCTGGCTGATCCGCTGCTGATCGAGGCGCTGGGCCAGCTCATCGCGCAGCAGCGTCAGCGGCACCTGCTCGCCATACTGCGCCTCCAGACCGCTATCAATAACCGCCAGCCACTGCTGCTCAATCAGCGCCAGCGCCGCTTCGGTCTCACTGTCCGGCAGGAAAAAGTCATTCAGCAGATCGCGACAGACCGGCAGCCACTCCGCCAGCGGCCGCTGCTGGGTCAGGCCGCGTCGCCACAGATTAAGCTGCATCAGCAGCGACGCGAGGTTGCCCACCAGCTCGGCGATCAAACCGCTGGATTCGTCATACGGCAGCACCGACTGCCATTCTCCCTCGCGGCTGTCCATCGCGTAGCCCAACAGCATGCGGGTGAGGCCGAACCGCCAGGTATGCTGCCCGGTCGCCGGCAGGTCCAGCTCACGGACGTTGTCGTCATCCATTCCCCAGCGGACGCCGGACTCGTTCACCCACTGGCGCAGATAGCGCAGCCCTTCTTCCGTGATATTAAAGCGCGCCGCCAGCACCGGGACGTCCAGCAGCGCCAGCACATCTTCACTGGCGAAGCGGCTGTCCGGCAGCGAGAGCAGCGTGATAAACGCCTGCAGCACCGGGTGCGACTCTCGGGCGCGACGGTCGGAGATCGCCCACGGCAGCCAGCGATCGCCGCTGGCGGCGCCAAACACCGCCTGTATATAGGGGCTGTAGCTGTCGATATCCGCCACCATGACGATGATATCCCGCGGCGTGAGCGTCGGATCCGCCTCCAGCATCGCCAGTAGCCTATCGTGCAGAACCTCCACTTCGCGCTGCGGACTGTGGCAGACGTGAATGCTCAGACTGCGGTCATCCAGCGCAAGCGGACGTTTGTCGCGACTGTGGGCGAATGCCTCTGCGCTCTGCCCGGCCACCGCCGCGTTGCGTAGTTCAAGGATATCCGATTGCAGGTTATGCAACAGGTTATCGGGGGCGATGTCGACAAAAGCGTCCAGCTCCTCATAGCGCTCCAGCCCCGCCAGCAGGTAGATATAGTCGCGCCCCAGTTTCCCCCAGGAGGCGAGCAACGGGTTGCCGACATCCTGTTCCCCGGCGTCATTAAACAACCCCGGCGCCTGCTCGGTGTCGCGAAACAGAGGTAGCGCGCGCGCCTCGCGGTGATGGCGCCGCTGACGCGACAGCAGCTTCGCCAGAAACGCCGGATCCTTAATGTCTCCCCAGTAGTAGCGGCAGGGGTTGGTAAACAAGACATAGACATCGACATGCTTACCCAGCGCCTGCAGCGCCTGAAGATAGACCGGCGGCAGCGCGGAAATCCCGCAGATGAAGACGCGCGACGGCAGCCCGGCGGGCGGTTCGTCCGCTTTTTCCAGGGTACTGATAAAGCGCTGGTAGAGATTGGCGCGGTGCCACTGCGGCTGCCCCAGCTCGGCGGTGTAGCTCACCAGCGCCTGCCACAGCGGCGCCTGCCACTGCTGGGCATCGCCGAGACCTTCCACCCGCTGGCCGGCCTCCCAGCGCATCAGCCACTCCGGGCGATAGACGAGGTACTGGTCATAGAGGTCCGCCACCCGGGCGGCCAGCTGAAACAGCTTGCGCTTGTCGCCGTCATCACTCAGATACTGGCGCAGCAGGATAAAATCGTCTTCCTCCAGGTGCTGCGGCAGGAGGGTCATCAGCTTCCAGCTCATGCTCTGCTTGCTGAAGGCGCTTTCGCCCGGAATATCTTTCAGGACGCGCACGAACATATCCCAGATAAAGCTCGCCGGCAGCGGGAACTCGATATTGGCGGCAATCCCGAAGCGCGCGGCCAGGGTCATCTGCAGCCACTGCGCCATGCCGGTACTCTGCACCAGCACCATTTCGGCCTGAAAAGGGTCATCCAGCCGCTGGCGCTCGACGATAAACTCCATCAACGCCTCGAGAACATCCAGCCGGTTTGAGTGGTATACCCTTAACATAATTGCTCCTGACTACTGGCTGACCGGGCAATGCAGCCGGGTCATCTGCACCCGCTTTGCAACGGGTCTACTGATCGTTACCGTGATGCTGACACATCTTTGCCTCGATGTCTGCATACGGCTTACCTGCCCGCGTGCCGGCGACGGCGGCGCGGAGAGCTGGCTATAGCGCCACGCGTCGCGCCACAGTTGACGGGTCTGGTTCAACTGGACAATTCCTTGCGCCATTCCGCGCTGATAGCCGCCCAGCGCGGTGACCGTCAGCACCATCAGCGCCATCGCCAGCACGGTCTCCGGCAGGCTAAACCCCCGCTGACGCTTCAGGGCATTTGACATAAGCTCGCCTCCCTGAGCGGGCAAAAATCGCTCCAGCCGTGGGCGGAAAAACGCACCTGCCCGCCGCGCACCTCGCCGGACTGCCAGACCTGCACCTCGCCGCTGGCGCTGCTGAGCACCAGTGAACCGTCGCCGAAGATACGCAGACAGGCGCGCCAGCCCTGCGGCGCCTGCTCCCGGCAGGCCAGCGCCACCTGCGCCGACCAGACCTGCTGTTTTCCCCACTGCAGCGCGGAATGGGCTATCGCCGTATCGCGGATCGCTTGCGTTTCGCTGGCGGTTTGCGCCAGCAGCGCCCGCTGCTTCAGGTTAAGCCCCTCGAGTAACAGGCTGCCGAGGGTCAGCAACAGGAGCACCATCAGCAGCGACGACATTCCACGCTGGCGGATCACAGGTTATACCCCGTCACCCGCTGCTCAACCTCGCTCGTCAGGCCCGTCTGTTGCGCGGAGCGCGCCGCCAGCGTCACGCTCAGCTCCGGCGCGAAGCCCGGGGTGACCTGACGTTGTACCGAGAAGCGCGTCACCACGATGGCGGCCGGGTTGGTGATTTTCTCCCATCCGCCGCCGCGGCAGTCGCTGGCCCCGCGCAGGGTCTCCAGCGCGCCGTCGTGCAGGCGAAAGCCGGTGCTCTCCGCCGCTGCCGCGGGGGAGGTTTCCCATCTCCCGTTGCTGTTCGCATCCCAGCGCACAATCAGACACTCGCCGCCAGCGGCTAGCTCCAGCCCGGCTCCGCCGCACGCTCCCCGGCAGTACCCGGCGCGCTGCAGATGTTTTCCCACGGCATGCACGCGCTGCCACAGCTCGTTCTCCAGGGCCAGCTGTTCGCCCTGGCGCAGAATATGACGCTGCAGGGCAGGCAGAAAGCGGCAGGCCCCCGTCAGCAGCAGCGAGCCGATGGCCATGGCGATAAGCGCCTCCGCCAGGGAAAATCCGCGGCGGCTCACTGACACCCTCCTGCGCTGTCGCTGCGGCATAAACGAATCCGCCCCCAGTGTGAGATCACAATGCTCCAGCTGCCGGCCGCGCTCTGCAGCCGCAGATTCCCCGCCCAGGCGGTGCTGCGCAGACCATAAAACCCCAGACCAGGCGTAACGCCAGCCAGCGTGATCCCCGGCCAGCGCGGGCGCAGCGTGAAGGATGTCCCCGAGGCGCAGTCAGGCCCCTCCCCCTCCGCGCTCAGGCACCAGCCCACTTCGTCCTGGCCGACGCGAAGCACGCGGTCCCGGTTGTAGGCGTTGGCGTCATCGCGCAGAAAGAGCAGAAAATCCCGCACCTGGACGGCGGTTTGCCACAGTCGTTGCTGCTGCTGCCAGCGCTGCCAGCCGTACAGGCCGCCGACGCTGAGGATCATCATCAGTGTCAGCGTTACCAGGGTTTCCATCAGGGTGTAGCCATGTTCTCTGTTCATGGCGTCGAGTATGCCGCGGCGATTGGCCCTGGCGCGACGACGGAAAATAGCTTTCCCGGCCAGATACGCAAAAAAGCTTTGCATACTCGACAGAAGAACATTTTTTTGCGAACGTCTACCCAACTTCGCCCACCGCAACCACCTGTGGCCTGGGGGGCAGGTGAAAACAACCTTCTCCCGGTGGTAACGGAAAGCGCTCCCATCGGGTGGTGCGAAGGGCATAAAAAAACCGGCGCCATCGGGCGCCGGTTAGTCATCTCTGCTGGGGGGTTAAATCGCCACCGGCGCTTTAATGCCCGGGTGCGGATCGTAACCTTCAATCTCGAAGTCTTCAAAGCGGTAGTCGAAGATCGACGCCGGCTTGCGTTTGATGACCAGCTTCGGCAGCGGACGCGGTTCGCGGCTTAGCTGCAGGTTGGTCTGCTCAAGATGGTTGCTGTACAGATGGGTGTCTCCGCCGGTCCAGACGAAATCACCGACCTGCAGATCGCACTGCTGCGCCACCATATGCACCAGCAGCGCGTAGCTGGCGATATTGAACGGCAGGCCGAGGAACACATCGCAGGAACGCTGATACAGCTGGCAGGAGAGCTTGCCGTCGGCGACGTAGAACTGGAAGAAGGCGTGGCACGGCGCCAGCGCCATTTTATCCAGCTCGCCGACGTTCCATGCCGAGACGATGATCCGGCGGGAGTCCGGGTCGTTTTTCAGCTGGTTCATCACCGTGCTGATCTGGTCGATATGGCGGCCGTCCGGCGCAGGCCAGGAACGCCACTGTTTGCCGTAGACCGGCCCCAGGTCGCCATTCTCATCCGCCCACTCGTCCCAGATGGTGACGTTGTTCTCGTGCAGATAGGCGATGTTGGTGTCGCCCTGCAGGAACCACAGCAGTTCATGGATGATGGAGCGTAAATGACAGCGCTTGGTGGTCACCAGCGGGAAGCCTTCCTGCAGGTTAAAACGCATCTGATGGCCGAAAATGGAGATCGTGCCAGTGCCGGTGCGGTCATTTTTTGGCGTGCCCTCGGTGAGCACTTTCTGCATCAAATCAAGATACTGTTTCATGGTTCCTCAAGAATTCTGTTGCTGCGGACGGTGGCGGTAAGCCCAAACCATCATAATGATACCCGCAAGCACCATCGGGATCGAAAGAATCTGCCCCATACTGATGTACTGCACCCAGCCGCCGGTGAACTGGGCGTCGGGCTGGCGGAAGAATTCCACGATGATGCGGAACAGGCCGTAGCCAATCAGGAACAGACCGGAAACGGAGCCGGTCGGGCGCGGTTTACGGATAAACAGGTTGAGGATCAGGAACAGTACCACGCCTTCCAGCGCCAGCTCGTACAGCTGCGACGCGTGACGCGGCAGCGCGCCGTAGGTATCGAACAGCGATTGCCATTCCGGATGCGTCGGCAGCAGCGCCAGGTCTTCGGCACGGGAGCCCGGGAAAATCATCGTGTAGTGGAAGCTCGGGTCTACGCGGCCCCACAGCTCGCCGTTGATAAAGTTGCCCAGACGCCCGGCGCCAAGACCAAACGGGATCAGCGGCGCGATAAAATCGGAGACCTGGAAGAAGGTGCGTTTGGTGCGTCTGGCGAAGATAATCATCACCAGGATCACGCCGATCAGGCCGCCGTGGAACGACATGCCGCCGTCCCAGACGCGGAACAGATACAGCGGATCGGCAAGAAATACCGGCAGGTTGTAAAACAGCACGTAGCCGATACGACCGCCCAGGAAGACGCCGAGGAAGCCCGCGTAGAGCAGGTTTTCCACTTCATTTTTCGTCCAGCCGCTGCCCGGACGATTCGCCCGACGGGTGGCCAGCCACATCGCAAAGACAAAGCCCACCAGGTACATCAAACCGTACCAGTGGAGGGAGACCGGGCCTAGAGAAAAAATGACCGGATCGAACTCCGGAAAATGCAGGTAGCCACTATTCATCTGTCACCATAAAGACTTGTTATTCCGCCGAAAGTGGACAGCGGTGATGATCCATACCCGAACAAAACGGGCACGCCGAAGGAGGCGAATCATAGCATAAGCCACAAGAGCGATCCGCGCCGAACGTGTAAAAGATATGTATACGGATGCTAACAGAATGCCGTTTTCCCGGCGGTACCCTACTTTGCCGGAGGGTGCGAGCAGAGGATCCCCGGGTTACGGCTTACGCCTCACCCGGGCTGGCGCTACCGCCCGCCGCGGATCAGGCCGCCGAGACCGCGACGCTCCATAAAGGCCGCCACCTGATGGCGCACCTCGGCGGTCATCTGCGCATCGAGGCTGCGACGCGACAGCTCCTGCGCCTCTTCGATATCAATGCGGCGCAGCAGATACTTCACCCTCGCCACCGAGCGGCCGTTCATCGACAGATGGCGGTAACCGAGGCCGATAAGGATCGTCACGCACATCGGGTCGCCCGCCATCTCGCCGCACAGGCGCAGATCGATGCCAAAGCGCTCCGCGTCATGGGCGATCATCGCCAGCGCACGCAATACCGCAGGATGCAGGCTGTCATACATGCTGGCGACCCGGGTATTGTTGCGGTCGACGGCCAGCAGGTACTGGGTCAGGTCGTTCGTCCCTACCGAGATAAAATCGATCCGGCTGGCCAGCTGCGGCAGCATAAAGACCATCGACGGGACCTCCAGCATCACCCCCAGGCGCGGACGCGGGATGGCGTAGCCGATCATCTCTTCCACTTCCCGGCTGGCGCGATCGATCAGCCGACGGGCCTCATCCACCTCCTCCAGACTGGTCACCATCGGCAGCAAAATGCTGAGGTTGCCGGTGGCGGCGTTGGCGCGCAGCATCGCCCGCACCTGGATCAAAAAGATCTCCGGCTGATCGAGGGTGATGCGGATCCCGCGCCAGCCGAGGCACGGGTTCTCTTCGCTGATCGGCATATACGGCAGTTGTTTATCCGCGCCGATGTCCAGGGTACGCAGGGTCACCGGTTTGCTGTTAAACATCTGCAGCATGCCCTGATACTGGGCGACCTGCTCCTCTTCTGAGGGGAAGCCGCTCTGCAGCATAAAGGGAATTTCGGTGCGGTAGAGGCCAATGCCGTCAACAAAGCTGCCGAGCTTCTCTTCGTGCTCCGGGCTTAAGCCGGCGTTGAGCATGACTTTCACCCGCTCGCCGCTTTTCAGCTCCGACGCGCGCTGGAGATCGTCCTCCGCCAGGCGGCTGAGTTCGTTCTCTTCGCTGATAAGGCGCTGATACTCCTGCAACAGGACAGGTTCAGGATCCACCAGCAGTTCACCGCGATAGCCATCGACAATCAGCGTATGGCCATGCAGCAGCGAGGGCTGAATATCGGCGCCCATCACCGTTGGGATGCCGAGGGCCCGCACCATAATAGCGGCATGGGAGTTGGCGGCGCCATCGCGCACCACCACGCCGGCCAGGCGATCCTGCGGCACTTCGGCGAGGGTGGTGGCCGACAGCTCGTCCGCCACGAGGATAATGCGCGCCGGCCAGGTGTTGGGCCCCTGAATACTGTCGTCGAGATGGAACAGCAGACGCTGGCCCAGGGTACGCAGATCGCCGGCCCGCTCTTTCAAATAGCCGTCGCTCAGCGCGGCAAACTGTTCGGCGAACTTCTCAATGATCTTTTTGACGGCCCACTCGGCGACGGCGCCTTTGTCAACTTCGGCAAACAGCTCGCGACGCAGGCGGGCGTCAGAGAGCAGGTGCGAGTAGAGATCGAAGATCGCCGCCGTCTCTTTTTGCGCCCCGGCGGCGTAGCGTTTGCTGTAGCGACGAAACTCGTTGGCCGCCTCTTCCAGCGCACCGGTCAGGCGTTCGCGTTCCGAGGCGGTGTCCAGCGTCGAGGCTTCATACACCTGCTCCATCAGCGGCAGGCTGACGTCCATCCAGCCCTCGGCGATCGCCACCCCGGAAGAGGCCGGCAGAGCGCGAATGCGCGTTTGACGATACTGGCCGAACAGGGCGTTCAGCTGGGACTGGGAGAGGATCGCCGCCATCTGGGTGGCGAGGGTGACGAGGAAAGACTCTTCGCTTTCATCAAACTGACGCAGCTCGCGCTGCTGGACCACCAGCACGCCCAGCAGCTGGCGGCGCTGAATGATCGGCACGCCAAGGAAGGCGCGGAAGCGGTCCTCTTTGACGGCGGGGATATATTTGAAGCTGGGGTGTTTTTGCGCATCGGCGAGGTTGATGGGTTCCGCCAGGCGGCCAACCAGCCCCACCAGGCCTTCATCGAACGCCAGCGCAACGGTGCGCCCGCGAGGTTTTTTTAACCCGCGGGTGGCCATCAGGTAATAGCAGCGTCGGTCATTGTCAGCCAGGTAAACCGAGCAGACTTCCGTCTCCATCGCCTGGCAGACATCCGTCACCAGAATATCCAGCGCCTCGTTTAAACGCGGCGCGCTCGCGACCTTCTCGACTATTTCTCGCAACCGAGTGAGCATAATGTGCGTGGCTTAACCTCTTTTACGTCGATAAGCAGGCGCGTTTTGCGGCTTAGGTGCGCTCTCCGCCAGCGACATGGTCACGCTGGCGAACTCTTTCATCACCCGGCGGTAGACGTCGCGCTTAAACGACACCACCTGGCGAACCGGGTACCAGTAACTCACCCAGCGCCAACCATCAAATTCAGGTGTACTGCTGGTTTGCATATTGATGTCCGCATCATTGCCGATCAACTGCAAAAGAAACCACTTTTGTTTCTGGCCGATACAAACCGGCTTTGTGTCCCAACGCACCAAACGTTTAGGCAACTTGTAACGCAGCCAGTTACGGGTTGAGGCCAGGATCCGCACATCTTTACGGCTTAACCCGACCTCTTCAAACAATTCCCGATACATCGCCTGCTCTGCGGATTCTCCTGGATTAATGCCCCCTTGCGGGAACTGCCACGAGTGCTGACCATAGCGCCGGGCCCACATCACCTGGCCCTGACGATTACAGATTACAATACCGACATTTGGGCGGTAGCCATCGTCATCAATCACCGGACTACCTCAAGATAAGCTTCAATGTGAATGATTGTTTCACACTCGCCGGAAACGGTAAACCACTCTGTTCGCACACTGAGAACGGATAACATTTGAATAACTCACAGTAATTGCCAGAGTTATAAACAATGAAAGCGCGTGACAGCCGATTTTATTCACTTTTTCTGTGGATAGAGTTGTGAAGAAGTACGGAATTAACCCGGGAAAACCCAGAGTAATCCGAACATCGCATCGCTAGCATCTGAAAATAATAGTATCATATTCATAAAGTTAGAATATATTCCTTTCACACATTACAGCATAACGTGACGATCATCACACATGCGATCCGCCGACTGATGAAAGATCGAGCAATGTCGATTTTATCCACAGATTACGCGCAGGCCACCGGCAGATTTTCTCTAAAAATTCGATTTTCGTCGCACGTCAAGGCTGTAAATCGAACCAGTAGTGAGTCTTTTCCCCAGTTATCCCACTTTTCTGTGGATAACATGGTGTAAGATCCTGTTTATTGTCAGTGACCAGTTCTGGAAAACCCGTTTACACCGTTTTCATAAGCCGTATGATGAGTTTAAAAAGCCATATAAATCATGAGATTGGTATAGTTACTCAGAAAACGGTAAACTCTATCCACAACGCGCAAAATTAGCGCTCACTTTTTAACCAAAGGTATTACCCTATGCCCGCTATCGCTCCGCTCGCCTCACCGCCGCAAAGTCAGGAGCAGCTGCTGGCCCAGGCCCGCCAGCTGGCCGGCTATTCGCTGGGCGAGCTGGCGGCGCTGGCGGGGATCCCCATTCCGCGCGATCTGAAGCGCGATAAAGGCTGGACGGGCATTCTGCTGGAGCTGTGGCTGGGCGCCAGCGCAGGCAGTAAACCCGAGCAGGATTTCGCCGCGCTGGGGGTCGAGCTCAAAACGATCCCCATCGACAGCCGGGGACGCCCGCTGGAGACCACCTTCGTCTGCGTCGCCCCGTTAACCGGCAATAGCGGCGTCACCTGGGAGAGCAGCCATGTACGGCATAAGCTGCAGCGCGTCCTGTGGATCCCGGTGGAGGGTGAACGCACCATCCCGCTGGCGGCGCGGCGCGTCGGCGCACCGCTGCTGTGGAGCCCGGACGAAGACGAGGAGCGCCAGCTGCGCATGGACTGGGAAGAGCTGATGGATCTCATTGTTCTCGGTGAGGTCGAGCGCATTACCGCCCGCCACGGCGAGGTGCTGCAGTTAAGACCGAAAGCCGCCAACAGCAAGGCGCTGACCGAAGCCATCGGCGCCCGCGGGGAGACAATCCTCACGCTGCCGCGCGGTTTCTATCTGAAAAAGAATTTTACCGCCGCTCTGCTTGCCCGCCATTTCTTGTTACAACACGATTAATTTTTTGTTCTGCGTTGGGGGTTGCATATAATTGCTGCTTTCTATTTTGCAGGACTTTGAACAATGTTATTTGCATGGATAACCGATCCTAACGCCTGGCTGGCGCTGGGCACATTGACGCTGCTGGAGATCGTGCTCGGGATCGACAATATTATTTTCCTCTCTCTGGTCGTGGCTAAGCTCCCCACCGCCCAGCGCGCCCATGCGCGCCGGATCGGTTTGATGGGCGCGATGGTCATGCGTCTGGCGCTGCTGGCCTCAATCGCCTGGGTCGTTAAGCTTACCAACCCGCTCTTTACCGTTTTCGGTCAGGAGATCTCGTTTCGCGATCTGATCTTGCTGCTCGGCGGGCTATTCCTTATCTGGAAAGCCAGTAAAGAGATCCATGAATCTATCGAAGGTGAAGAGGAGGGGCTGAAGACCAACGTCCACTCCTTCCTCGGCGCCATCGTGCAGATCATGCTGCTGGATATCATCTTTAGCCTCGATTCAGTGATCACCGCCGTCGGCCTGTCGGATCATCTGTTCATCATGATGGCGGCAGTGGTGATCGCGGTGGGGGTGATGATGTTCGCCGCGCGACCCATCGGCGATTTTGTTGACCGTCATCCTTCGGTGAAAATGCTGGCGCTGTCGTTTCTGATCCTCGTCGGCTTTACCCTGATGCTGGAAAGCTTCGACGTCCATGTGCCGAAGGGATACATCTATTTCGCCATGTTCTTCTCTATCGCGGTGGAGAGCCTTAACCTGCTGCGTAATAAGAAAAACCCGCTGTAAACCACAAAATTGCAGCCTGGTCACAGGCTGCAACCCTTTTTCAGACTTTACTGCTTTTTATGTCTCACAAATCAGGCTATTAATAGACGGGTATGGGGTGCAGCTACTGAAGAGGTGTTGACGATGAAGAAATGGGCAGTATTGATTTCCGCCGTAGGACTGGCGTTCTCGGTTTCCGGTTGCAGCAGCGATTACGTCATGGCGACCAAAGATGGGCGAATGATCCTGACCGACGGTAAACCTACCGTGGATGACGATACCGGTTTAATCAGTTACGAAGATCAGCAGGGTAATAAAATGCAGATCAATCGTGACGACGTTTCGCAAATCATTAAGCGTTAATCTTTCCCTGTCGGCCCCAGCTTCTGTTGACGCTGCGCTTACCGACCACCAGTCTTTTGAGAAGAGTCGGGATATACCAGGACGCCGCGGGTTTCACCCACCGCCCCTCCTCGTCACCCGGCTTTTTTGATTTTTTACTTCCTCTTTTTCTCACCCTCTGCCATGTTGATACTCCTTTGTCGGGGAATGCCTGACCTTATAAATAAAAAGGAAGCTGGCTATGCAGTATCACCGTATCCCACACAGTTCTCTTGAAATCAGCACCCTCGGGCTGGGAACCATGACTTTTGGCGAACAGAATAGCGAGGCCGATGCCCACCAGCAGCTCGATTACGCGGTTGCCAACGGCATCAACCTGATCGATGTCGCTGAAATGTACCCGGTCCCGCCGCGCCCGGAAACCCAGGGGCTGACTGAAACCTACGTCGGCAACTGGCTGGCGAAACGCGGCAATCGCGAAAAGCTGGTGCTCGCCTCGAAAGTCAGCGGGCCCGCGCGCAATAACGACAGCAGCATTCGGCCCAATCACGTCCTGGACCGCAAAAATATCCGCGAGGCGCTGCACGCCAGCCTGAAGCGGCTGCAGACCGATTATCTCGATTTATATCAGGTTCACTGGCCGCAGCGGCCAACCAACTGCTTTGGCAAGCTGGGCTATACCTGGGCCGACGCCGCGCCCGCCGTGACGCTGCTGGATACCCTCGAAGCGCTGACCGAGTTCCAGCGCGCCGGGAAGATCCGCTACATCGGCGTGTCGAACGAAACCGCCTTCGGCGTGATGCGTTATCTGCACCTGGCGGATAAGCACGACCTCCCGCGGATCGTGACTATTCAGAATCCTTACAGCCTGCTGAACCGCAGCTTTGAAGTCGGCCTCGCGGAAGTGAGTCAGTTCGAAGGCGTGGAGCTGCTGGCCTACTCTTGTCTGGCTTTCGGCACACTGACCGGCAAGTATCTCAACGGTGCGAAGCCGGCAGGGGCGCGCAATACGCTGTTCAGCCGCTTTACGCGCTACAGCAGCGAGCAGTCGCAGAAAGCGGTAGCGGCCTATGTGGATATCGCCAAACGCCACGGCCTCGATCCGGCGCAAATGGCGCTGGCCTTTGTGCGTCGGCAGCCGTTTGTCGCCAGCACCCTGCTGGGGGCGACGACCATGACGCAGCTGCAGGCCAACGTGGAAAGTTTGCAGCTTGAGCTGAGCGAAGAGGTATTAGCGGAGATTGAGGCGGTGCATCAGGTTTATACCTACCCGGCGCCGTAAGAAAGCAAAGCCCCGGGTAAGGCTTATACGCCTTACCCGGGCTACTGAAGAGCAGATATTGGCGACCCCCTCGCCCAGTCAAGCGCAGCGCAAGCCGGGAGGTTATTTACGCCGCCCCCAGACCCACAGCGCGGCAATGGCCACGGCGAATACCGCGCCAAAGCCTATCCCCACGGCGACCGGTGGAACGCCCACGCTCACCGCCAGGGAATAGAGCCCCAGCATCAGCAGCATCGCCACGTTCTCACCGAGGTTCTGTACCGCAATGGCGTTACCTGCCCCGACCGAATGTTTCCCACGCTCCTGCAGCAGCGCGTTCAGCGGTACGATAAAGAACCCGCCGAACACCCCGAGCAGCAGCAGCAGACCGAACGCCGGCAGCAGCGACTGCTGCACCGCAAAGGCTATCACCGCGATACCGATCAAAATCCCGGCCGGCATACAGCGCGACACCGTCTCCAGGGTCACCAGCTTCGCCGCCGCCCCGGCACCCAGCACAATCCCCACCGCCACCATCGCATTAAGATAGGTGGGCATGGCGTTGCTGGTAATGCCCAGCGCCACCGGCACCCAGATCACCAGCAGGAAACGCAGGGTCACGCCAGCGCCCCAGAACAGGCTGGTGCCCATCAGCGAAAAGCGGGTTTCGCCGTTGCGCCACAGCGTCCGGCAGGCGCTGAAGAAGCTGTGCGTCATTGGCTTAAAACGCCACGACTGCCCCGGACGCGCTGCCGGCAGCCTGGGTATCCACAGGTTAGCCACTACCGCCCCGCCGTAGACCAGCGCGCAGACGATCAGCGCCGCCAGCACGTGCCAGTCGGCGAGGATCCCGCCGGCCATGGAGCCCAGCAGGATCGCCGCGATGGTCGAGGACTCCATCAGTCCGTTAGCCTTCACTAACTTATCGCCGGTGGTGAGTTCGCCGAGAATGCCATACTTGGCCGGCGAATAGGCGGCGGCGCCAATCCCCACCAGCGTATAGCCGATAAACGGATTGACGCCGAAGCAGATGCAGCCGGCGCCGAGCAGTTTCAGGCCGTTGGCCACCATCATCACCCGGCCTTTGGCAAAGCTATCGGCGAACTGACCGACAAAGGGGGCAAAGAGGATGTAAGCGCCCACAAACAACATCTGCAGGACCGGCTGGCTCCACTCCGGATAATAGAGCTGCTTCATCAGCGCCAGGGTGGCGAAGAGAAGCGCATTGTCGCCGAAGGCCGACAGGAACTGGGCGCAGATCACCGCCAGCATCCCTTTCGAGTACAGCGAAGGGTTAGTATGTACTGACTCACTCATGGGTTGTTTCCGCCTCGTCGACCATATTTTTCAGGGTGACATAGTCTGGCTTGCCGCTGCCGAGCACCGGTAGCTGTTTCAGCCAGCGTATATCTCGCGGCACCGCCAGCTCCGGTACGCCGTGCTGGCGGGCGTAGCGCAGCAGGGCTTCACGAGTCAGTTCATTATCGGTGGTAAACAGCACCAGCGCCTCGCCTTTGCTGGCGTCCTGTTTAATCGCCGTGGCGTGCATTTTGTCCGGCGACGCGCCGAGGGCCACCTGCTCCACCATCTCGAGGGAGATCATCTCGCCGGCGATTTTGGCGAAGCGCTTCGCGCGGCCCTGAATGCGGACATAGCCCTGCTCGTCGAAGGTAACGATATCCCCGGTGTCATACCAGCCCGCTTCCATCTCGCCGTGCTGGTTTTCCGCCGCAGGCGCTTCCAGCACGCCGGGGTTTTCCACCCGCAGGTAGCCTTTCATGATGTTCGGCCCTTTCAGCTGCAGCCGCCCCCCTTGATCAATGCCTGGCATCGCCAGCAGGCGGGCGTCCATCCCCGGCAGGATGCGGCCCACGGTGCCGACCTTCGCCGCCATCGGCACGTTAATCGAGACCACCGGCGCGCACTCGGTCACGCCATAGCCTTCGAGAATGCGCAGGCCGAATTTATCCTGCCACAGCTGTTTGGTGCTCTCCTGCAGCTTCTCCGCCCCGGCGACCACGTAGCGCAGGCGGTAAAAATCGTACGGATTGGCGAAACGGGCATAGTTGGCGAGGAAGGTCGAAGTGCCGAACAGCACCGTACAGTTGCGATCGTAGACCAGCTCCGGCACCACGCGATAGTGCAGCGGGCTGGGATAGAGAAACACTTCCGCCCCGGTAAGCAGCGGCGTCAGCAGGCCGACGGTGAGGCCAAAAGAGTGGAACAGCGGCAGCGCCGACATAAAGCGGTCATTGGCGGTAAAGTCGGCGATAGTTTTGATCTGCTCGACGTTGGACAGCAGACTCTTATGGCTGTGCACCACCCCTTTCGGATTGCCCTCGGAACCGGAGGTGAAGAGGATCATCGCCGCGTCTTCCGGCTGCTGCTTAACCTGCGCCAGACGCGGCGCCAGCAGATGAGCAAAAATCCACAGTTTGTCAGCGAGGGTGATATCGCCTTTAAGATCTTCCAGGAATACCCAGCGCACCTGGGTCAGCTGCTCCGGCAGGTGCCAGAGTTTGCCTTTATCGAGGAAGGTGCGCGAGGTGAAAATGGTGTTGAGCTCCGCGGCGGCTATCGCGCTGCTGAGCCCTTTCACCCCGGCGGTATAGTTCATCATCGCCGGAATACGCCCGCGGGCGATAGCGCCGAAAATCACCGCCGCGCTGATGCCGGCGTTAGGCAGCATCAGGCCGATCTTCTCGCCCGGCTGGCTGTATTTTTCCAGAATGCGGGCGACAAACAGGGTTTTGGTCAGCAGCTTGCGATAGGTATCCGGCTGGAAGTTGATATCCTCCACGCAGGGTTTGCGCGCGCCGAAGCGGTCCTGCGCCGCCAGCAGCGACTCATACAGGGTTTCCCGCGGGCGCACCGCCATCCGGGCTTCCATCATGATCTGGTGCAGCATCTCCCCGGCGATCTTCCGCCGGTCGCGGGCGCGCGGCGCCTCGGGCATCGGCAGATGGGTGGGCGGCAGGAGATGCAGCTGAATACGCGGGAACAGGCGACGTTTCACCAGCCCCTTCAGCCGGCTGAAGGGCGTCAGTTCGGCGCCTTCAATACGCAGCGGCACAATGGTCGCCTGCGATTTGGCGGCGACAAAGGCGGCGCCGTCATAAATTTTCATCAGCGAGCCGCTGACCGAAATTCGCCCTTCCGGGAAAATAACCACCGGCCGCCCCTGCTCAATCAGGCGCACCAGATGTTTGATCGACATCGGCTTGGTCGGGTCCAGCGGCACAAAATCGATAATCGGCGTCAGCGCGCGCATAAACCAGCGCTGGCTGATTGAGGTATAGACCGCAAAAACCGGTCGGACCGGCAAAAACAGCGCCAGCAGAATGCCGTCGAGGAAAGAGACGTGGTTCGGGGTGATTAAGACCTTTTGCTGGTATAAAGCCTGCGTGTCGCCGGTCAGTCTGACCCGGTATAACCCCTTGAACAGCAGTCTGAAAAATCCCAAAAGCATAACAACTCCATGTGACCGGTTGATGAGTCAAAGCAGGTTACACGAGAAGGCATGGGAAAGCAGTGCAGCGGGGGATTTTCGGAATAAAAAAAACCTGCGCATCCGCGCAGGTCGGTGTAAGACGTTCAGTACGAAGAGCGTACCTGAGAAACTCACCTATCAATACCTCTGGGATCTCGATTGTCACGTTTTTTGGCCGTAACGGGCCAGCGGGAAAACGCAAGGGAGTGAGCCTAAGTGCAACGAGGTATTACGATTTTCGCTATCTGTAACAACGCCGATAGCGGGCAAAAAAAAACCTGCGCATCTGCGCAGGCTGGTGTAAGTAAAGTGGTCAACGTGACGTTGACTCCACCTATCAATACCTCTGGGATAGCCAGAATATCAACCGGATCCGCGAACAAACCAGCGAACATTCGCAACAGCGCATCGCAAAGTGTAAGCAAAGGTTTGTATTTCCCTGCGCCGGTTTCAATTACCGATCGCGTCAATGTAAACAGGTCACCGATAAGCCCGCGCTGAATCACATTTGCGCCATTCCTTCGCCGCCGCGCCTTGAATCTGCCGCTCTTTCCCGTAACATAGCAGTATGTAAACGCTTACCCTAGAAAAGGCATGGTATGGCGACTATTAAGGATGTAGCCCGACTCGCAGGAGTCTCCGTCGCTACCGTCTCCCGCGTCATCAACAACTCTCCCAAAGCCAGCGAAGCTTCGCGTCAGTCCGTGGGCGCGGCGATGGAAACCCTGAACTATCACCCCAACGCGAACGCCCGGGCGCTGGCCCAGCAGTCAACGGAAACCGTCGGCCTGGTGGTGGGCGATGTCTCCGACCCCTTCTTCGGCGCGATGGTCAAAGCCGTCGAACAGGTGGCCTACCGCACCGGCAATTTTTTGCTGATTGGCAATGGCTACCACAACGTGCAGAAGGAGCGCCAGGCGATAGAGCAGCTGATCCGCCATCGCTGCGCGGCGCTGGTGGTGCACGCCAAAATGATCCCCGATGAGGAACTGGCGGGGTTAATGAAGCAGATCCCCGGCATGGTGCTGATCAACCGCATCCTGCCCGGATATGAAACCCGCTGCGTCGCGCTGGACGACCGCTACGGCGCCTGGCTGGCGACCCGCCATTTGATCCAGCAGGGGCACACGCGTATCGGCTATCTGTGCTCAAACCATGATATCTCCGATGCGGAAGATCGGCTGCAGGGGTACTACGCGGCGCTGGAGGAGAGCGGCCTGCCGTGCAACGACCGGCTGGTCACGTTTGCCGAGCCGGATGAAAGCGGCGGCGAACAGGCGATGACCGAACTGCTTGGCCGCGGCCGCCACTTTAGCGCCGTCGCCTGCTATAACGACTCGATGGCCGCCGGCGCGATGGGGGTGCTGAATGACAACGGCATCGACGTTCCGCGGGAGATTTCGCTGATTGGCTTCGACGATGTCCTGATTTCGCGCTATGTCCGCCCGCGGTTGACTACCGTCCGCTATCCGATCGTCACGATGGCGACCCAGGCGGCCGAGCTGGCTTTAGCCCTGGCGGAGCAGCGGCCGGCGCCGGAGATCACCCATCTGTTCAGCCCGACGCTGGTCCGTCGTCACTCGGTGGTCGCCCCGCAGGAAGGCGATAAGTCATAGCGATAGAGGTGCACGGCGGTGGCCGGGTAATCCAGCCCCTCGCCGATGTAGCGCCAGCCGAAGCGTTCATAGAAATCCCGGCAGGCGGAGTAGAGATAGAGCTCCCGAAAGCCCGCGAGGCGGGCATAATCGATCACATGCCGCTGCAGTTTTCCGGCCAGCCCCTGACCGCGGGCGGCGGGCGCGACGAACAGCGCCGCCAGCCAGGGAAACAGATCCTGGCGGCTGATCAAATCGCAGCGCCAGAGGCCAATCGTGCCGAGCAACTGCTCGCCTTCCACGGCAATAAAGGTCAACGGCAGCGCCTCCGCCGTCTGGCTATGCTGCACGATGCTGGCGAAGAATTGCCGCGGCAGCGTCTCGCCGCCAAAGGCCTGCCACAGCCAGTCGGTCACCTGCGGGGCGAACTGCGGCGCAGCGTACAGCGGCAGGATCGTCATACCAGCTTCCCCTGAAAAATCGGCACTGAGTCGAACAGATAGCCGTCAAAGTCGGGGGCGTCCTCATCGGACAGCTCCAGCAGGCTGTTTTTGACGTTTTCCAGATGCTGCCACATCGCCTGCCAGGCGCCCATCACATCGCGACGCCGCAGCGCGGCGAGCAGGGTCTGCCGGTCGCCGAGCCATTTCAGCCGCCAGGCGCGGCTGGCAATATGCACATTGAACTGCTGCCACAGCGGGCTGCTGTCCATCTGCAGCCAGATCCGCTCTACCGTCGCCAACAGCATCTGGTTCTGCGTCGCCCCGGCGAGCACCAGATGGAACAGACGAGCGTTATCCTGCGCGGTGTCGTTGAGAGCGATTGCCCGCTGCTCCTGTTCAATAATCCGCTTCAGATTGTCGATATCGGCGCGGGTGGCCATTTTCGCGGCAAAGGCGGCGATGTTGCTCTCCAGCAGCTGGCGCGCCTGGAGAATTTCAAACGGGCCGACGTCGCTGCTGAGCAGCTGCTCCTCTTCGCTGTCGTTCTCGTGGGGAATGCGCATGACATACACCCCGGATCCCTGACGAATATCCACCGTCCCCTGCAGCTCCAGCATCAGCAGCGCTTCGCGCACGATGGTCCGGCTGACGCCATAGGTTTCGGCAATATGGCGTTCCGGCGGCAAACGCGACCCAACCGGGTAGCGCCCCTGCGCGATCTGGGCGCGCAGGTCATCACCAATCTCCTGATAGGGCTTCTTTTCCGGCGGAACTATCGCTTTTTCCACAAAATCACCTGTGCGTTACATGCCTGCGAGTCAAATACGCCGCTATCTTAGCAAATATTGCCCCCGGCTAGCGGTATTCATCATCGATATCCAGCACCAGTTCACGCCGTTCGCCCAGTTGACGAAACCAGTGCGCCGAGGCTTTGGGTCGCCGGGCGCGATGGTTTTGCAGATCGATTTCGATAAGCCCGTAGCGGTTTTTAAAGGCGTTCATCGGCGATACGTTGTCGGTAAACGCCCACAGCATATAGCCCTGGCAGTTGGCCCCTGCCTCGCGGGCGCGCAGGGTGTGCCACAGATGTTCGCTGATAAAACGAATGCGGTAGCTGTCATCGATGACGCCTTCGCGGTTACGGAACTGGCCTTCGTTTTCCACCCCCATCCCGCTCTCCGCCACGAACCACGGGATGTTGCGATAGTCATTTTTTATCCGCATCGCCATATCAAAGATGATTTGCGGGTAGATTTCCCAGCCGCGGGAGGCGTTCATCCGCCGGCCGGGCAGCTCAAACGGCTCATAATACCAGGCCGGATGGAACGGGGTGTGCGGATGCCAGGCCCGCGACGGGGCTTTGACCCGGTGCGGGTAGTAAAGATTAATCCCCAGCTCATCGACGGTGTGCTCGCGGATAACCGCCAGATCCTCTTCGCTGGTCTCCCACGTCACCTGATGCTGCTCAAGCAGCGCGAGAAGCTCCGGCGGCCAGACGCCGTGCACCAGCGGGTCGAGGAACATGCGGTTGTAGAACAGATCGTAGATCTCCGCCGCGCGCAGGTCATGGGGGGCGCGTGAGCGTGGGTAGGTCACCTCCGGATTGAGGATGCAGCCGACGGTCCCGGGATAGCCGAGCTCGCGAAACCGCTTCACGACGCTGGCGGTCGCCAGCACCTTATGATAGTTCCACTGCATCCAGGTGCTGGTGTTCTGCTCATAGGGCCAGCGCAGAGCATCCAGATAGACCCGGGTCTGCACCACAATTGGCTCATTAAAGGTAAACCAGCGCGTTACCTTCGGGTGGTAGCGGGCAAACACCTTCTCCGCGTAGCGCACAAACAGCTCAACCACCGTTTTCGACCCCCAGCCGCCATACTTTTCCAGCAGATAGCCGGGCAATTCATAATGCTCAAGGCAGATCATCGGCGTGATGCCGTTGGCCAGCAGCGCATCGAACAGCTGGTCATAATAGGCCGCATACTCCTCATCCACCGTGACGTTTTCATAGTCGGTCAGAAAGCGCGACCAGTTGATTGAGGTGCGGTAGTGGGTCAGCCCGGCCAGCTTCATCAGCTGCACATCTTCCTGAAAGCGGTTGATAAAATCGGTGGCCACCGCCGGGCCATAGCCGTTATGCCAGACGTGGCGATCGTTTTTGTACCAGAGATCGGGCCAGGAGTCCTGCCCTGGTTTTTTCCCGCTCCAGCCTTCGGTCTGCCAGGCGGAAGCCGCCGCGCCAAGGATAAAATCATCGGGAATGGTCATCCGTACGGTAGTCATAGGCTCCTCAGACAGGGTTGGCGGTTTGTTGATTGTCTACCTGACGCTGCGCGGCATCGGCACGGCGGGAGGCGATTTTGACGAAAGGCAGATAGATAAGCACTGCGACGACGATGCAGATAAGCTGGGTCACCACCGCCCCCATCGAGCCGGCGGTGGAGAGCCAGGCGTTGATCAGCGGCGGTGTGGTCCAGGGCACCATCACCACCGCCTTGCCGGCGAAGCCGGTCAGGGTGGCGAAATAGCCGATGCTGCCGGTCACCAGCGGGGTGATGATAAACGGGATGGCGAGGATCGGGTTGAGCATGATCGGCATCCCGAAGATCACCGGCTCGTTAATATTGAACAGCCCCGGGCCTATCGACAGCTTGGCGATCTCTTTCATCTCTTTGCGCCTGGTGGCGATCATCACCGCAATCAGCAGGCCGATGGTCAGCCCCGAGCCGCCGATGCTCATGTAGACATCCCAGAAGGGCATCGTGATGATGTTCGGTACCTCTTTCCCCTGCTCAAAAGCGCTCATATTGACAGTGATCGCTCCCAGCAGCAGCGGCTCGCGGATCGGCTTGATCATCTGGTTGCCGTGAATGCCGATCACCCAGAACAGCTGGGCGACGAACATCAGCAGCAGGATCCCCGGCAGGCTCTGCACCACCCGCTCCAGCGGCTGCTGCACCACCTGGTAGACCGCATCGTAGAGATACATTCCCGTCAGCTGGTGAAAGAGAAAACCAAAGGTGGCGATCGCGGTGGTGGTGATGATCGCCGGGATCAGCGCGGAAAAAGAGGCAGAGACGTTCGGCGGCACAGTATCCGGCATTTTGATCTTCAGTCCCTTGCGCCCCTCCAGCCAGCAGTAAATCTCCACTGACAGAATGGCGATGAACATCCCAAGGAACAGACTGCGGGTATCGGAAAACTGGCGCAGCAGGACATCTTTCACCACGTGCATCTGGCCATCGACCATCATCTCCACCGTGGTCGGCGTGACGCAGATAAAGCAGATCACCGCCAACAGGCCGGGAAACAGGCTTTTGATGCCGTTGATCCGCCCCAGCTCAATACCGATCAGAAACACGGCGCCGATATTGAGGAAGTTGAGCGTAGCGTAGTTAAGCGCGCTGGTGATCGGCTTCAGCGCCGCAAGAAAGGAGAGCGAGGAAAAGCTGGCGAGCCCATTCTTCGGATCCAGCACCATATTGGAGATCAGCACCGAAAAGGCCCCGACGATGATCACCGGCATCAGGGTAATAAACGCCGATTTGATCGCCATAATGTAGCGATAGCTGTTGAATGTCGTCGCGAAACGCCCCAGCGCGTCGATCAGTTTGTCCTGTAATGCCATAAAAGAGTACCTCAGAGTAAAGGGCTTATTGTGGCCAGGTGAACAGCCAGAGACTTTTGGCATACCAAAACATAGTCGCCAGGCAAAAATAGTTCTGTGACAGCGCTCGCAACGCGCACAGTGGTATCCCAAATATCCGATAAAATCGACATTGGCATACCAGAGTCTGTCGGCTCGTCAGTTCCTGCCAAAAGCGTGATCGCGATGGTTTTTCCGCCCCGCCCCGTCGATATGTCCCTTTTCGGTCTGTGATAAACTGCGCTTTACCACGTGAAATCAGGAATCGATGAATGGCTACAATGCTGGATGTCTCAATTCGCGCAGGCGTCTCGAAAGCGACGGTTTCCCGCGTGTTGAACGGCACAGGTCAGGTGAAAGAGAGCACCCGCCAACAGGTCTTTAAAGCGATGGAAGAGCTGGGCTACCGGCCCAATTTCCTTGCCCGCTCGCTGGCCAATCAGACCAGCAATAGTATCGGGCTGGTCGTCTCCACCTTTGACGGCTTTTACTTTGGCCGTCTGCTGCAGCAGGCGTCACGCCAGACCGAAGCCTGGGGAAAGCAGCTTATCGTCACCGACGGCCATGATACGCCGGAGCGCGAAGAGGAAGCGGTGCAGATGCTCGCCGACCGGCAGTGCGATGCGATCATCCTCTATACCCGGCACATGAGCGAGAAGGCGATCATGTCGCTGATTAACTCGATCGCCATGCCGCTGGTGGTGATTAACCGCGATGTGGCGCAGGCCCGCGAACGCTGCGTGTTCTTCGAACAGCAGGAAGCCGCCTTCCAGGCCGTGGAGTATCTGATTACCCAGGGCCACCGCGATATCGCCTGCATCACCGTCCCGATGCATACCCCTACCGGCCAGGCTCGCCTGCAGGGCTACCGCAACGCGCTGATAAAACATGGTATTGAGTGGGATCCGAGCCGGGTGAAGTATGGGGACTCGACGATGACTCGCGGCTACGAACTGTGCCGGGAACTGCTGGACGAGAAAGCCCGCTTCAGCGCGCTGTTTTCCTGTAACGATGATATGGCGCTGGGGGCGTCAAAGGCGCTGCATCAGGCGGGGCTGCGTATTCCACAGGATGTGTCGCTGTTTGGCTTCGACGATGCGCCAAGCGCGAAATGGCTGGAGCCGGGGCTGTCGACGGTTTATCTGCCGATCGACAACATGATCACTACGGCTATCGACCAGGCGATCAAGCTTGCCAATCAGCAGCCGATAGAAACGATCCCGCCGTTTACCGGCACGCTGGTGCTTCGCGAGTCGGTGACGACGGGACCTTTTTTTAAATAAGCTCTAAGGCCAGCAGCTCCTGGATGGTCTGGCGACGGCGGATCAGCCGCGCCTTACCGCCATCAAACAGCACCTCCGGCAGCAGCGGACGGCTGTTATAGTTGGACGACATCGAAGCCCCGTAGGCGCCGGTGTCATGGAGCACCAGATAATCCCCAGGCGCCACCGCCGGCAGCAGGCGGGTCTCGACTTTGCCCCCCTCCTGCTGGGTAAAGACATCCCCGGATTCGCACAGCGGCCCGGCCACCACGGTTTCGACCTGCGGCGCGGCGCTGAGATCCCGGCCATCCCCCGCCAGAGCGGTGATATGGTGATAGCTACCGTACATTGCCGGGCGCATCAGGTCGTTAAAGCCGGCGTCAATCAGCACGAAGTGACGGCTGCCCATCTCTTTCACGCTGCGCACCTGCGACACCAGCACGCCGGACTCGGCCACCAGGAAGCGTCCTGGCTCAATCTCCAGTTTCACCGGGTGCCCCAGATGGGCCGCGATCTGCTCCCGGGCGCGGTTCCACAGGCCATAATAGTGGGCGGTGTCGATGGCCTCTTCACCTTCGCGGTAAGGAATCGACAGACCGCCGCCGGCGGAGATGGCCTGCAGATCCTGGCCAAAGTCGACGACCTGGCGCACCATCGCGCCGCACACCTGCTCCAGGTGACCATAGTCAACGCCAGAGCCGATATGCATATGGATCCCGACCAGCTGCAGCTGATAGCGACGCATCACTTCCAGCGCCGCCGGCAGGTGGCTGTACCAGATGCCATGCTTGCTATTCTCACCGCCGGTATTGGTTTTCTGGCTGTGGCCGTGGCCAAAGCCCGGGTTGACGCGCAGCCAGACGCGATGGCCCGGCGACACCTCGCCCAGCTGGCTCAGCATGTCGATCGAGCCGGCGTTCACCGGGATCTGTAACGCCTTCACCCGATCGAGGGTGGCATCGTCGATCAGATCGGCGGTGAAGACGATATCCTCGGGATTCTGCTGCGGATCGTAGCCTGCCGCCAGCGCCCGCTCGATCTCCCCCAGCGACACCGAGTCCACCTTCACCCCCTGCTCACGCATCAGACGCAGAATATGAATGTTTGAGCAGGCTTTTTGCGCAAAACGCACAACGTCGAACTGGCTGAGCTGGGCTATCTGGCGGCGAATAATCTGCGCATCATAGACCCAGACCGGGCAGCCAAATTCCGCCGGCAGGCGCAGCAGGTTGTCCGCGGTCAGGTCAGTATCGGTGGCGTAAAGCGAGTGTGGCATAAGAACTCCGGTGCAGTGCGTGTGTTGGTCGCTGTTTTTTCTGATTACGCCACAGTGACAGACGAATAAAAAATATCGTTTTATCGCGACTCTATGCAAAAATGATATGGTTCCAGCCGAGCCTCACGGAGACCGCATGCCAGCCGTCAATTTGCGTCATATCGAAATCTTTCACGCGGTGATGACCACCGGCAACCTGACCGAAGCGGCGAGGATGCTGCACACCTCGCAACCCACGGTCAGCCGCGAGCTGGCGCGCTTTGAGAAGGTGCTCGGCCTGCAGCTGTTTGAGCGGACCCGCGGTCGCCTGCAGCCGACGGTGCAGGGCCTGCGTTTGTTTGAGGAGGTTCAGCGCTCCTGGTATGGCCTGGACCGTATCGTCAGCGCCGCCGAGAGCCTGCGCGAGTTCCGCCAGGGCGAGCTGTCGATCGCCTGTCTGCCGGTGTTTTCCCAGTCCTTTCTGCCGCTGCTGTTGCCGCCGTTTCTCGCTCGCTACCCGGAGGTCAGCCTGCAGATCGTCCCCCAGGAGTCGCCGCTGCTGGAGGAGTGGCTCTCCGCCCAGCGCCATGACCTTGGCCTGACGGAGACCCTGCATACCCCCGCGGGCACCGAACGCACCCCGCTGCTGACGCTGAATGAAGTCTGCGTGCTGCCCGCCGGCCATCCGCTGGCGGCGCAGGCGACACTGACCCCCGCCGATTTTCAGGGCGAAAACTATATCAGCCTGTCGCGCACCGACAGCTATCGCCAGCTGCTCGACGCCCTGTTCCTTGAGCATCAGGTTAAACGGCGGATGGTGGTCGAAACCCACAGCGCGGCCTCGATCTGCGCCATGGTGCGCGCCGGCGCCGGGATCTCGGTGGTGAATCCGTTAACCGCCCTGGACTATGCCGATAGCGGCGTAGTGGTGCGCCGCTTCAGCGTCGAGGTGCCGTTTACCGTCAGCCTGATCCGCCCCCTCCACCGCCCGCGCTCGGCGCTGGTCGACGCCTTTGTTGCCCACCTGCAGCAGAGTCTGCCGCAGATCCTCACGCCGCTGGCGTCGGTCCTGCAGAGAGCATAAAGTTGACCGCGTCTTCCGCGTGGATCGCCGCGGTGTCAAAGACCGGCAGCGGGCTGAGCTCGGCAGGCACCAGCAGGCCAATCTCCGTACAGCCGAAAATAACCCCTTCCGCCCCCTGCTCCGCCAGGGCGGCGATCGTCTGCAGATAATAATCCCGCGACGCCTCGCTGAAGGTGCCGAGACAAAGTTCGTCGAAGATGATCTGATTGATCTGCGCCCGATCGTCAGCCTCAGGGATCAGCGTCTCGATGGCAAACTGCTCCTGCAGACGACCGCGGTAAAAGGTCTGCTCCATGGTATAGCGGGTGCCCAGCAGCGCGACCCGGCGCTGACCTTTGGCGGCAATCGCCCGTCCGGTGGCATCGGCAATATGCAGGAAGGGAACCTGGCAGCGGGCGGCGATGGCATCTGCGACTTTATGCATGGTGTTGGTGCACAGGACAATGCCTTCGGCCCCCGCCTGCTGCAGCCCGACCGCGGCCTCAGCAAGGATCTCTCCGGCGCGATCCCAGTCGCCGGCGGACTGGCAGGCTTCGATGTCGTGAAAATCGACGCTGTGCAGCACCAGGCTGGCAGAGTGCAGGCCGCCCAGTCGCGCCTTAACGCCCTCATTGATCAACCGATAATAGGGGATCGTGGACTCCCAGCTCATGCCGCCTAACAGGCCAATGGTTTTCATCTTCTGCTCCTTATGTCGTTTCTGCCAGTGAAGCAAACTTGTGATCAACTTTCCACTTCTCTGGCCGCGTATTTCTTTTTCATGAAGAGTGGGATAAGTTAAATGAAACAATGTTTCACTTTAACAACAGGATCGCCCGATGTTTATTTTTCATAAAGACACCACCCTTGAAGACCTCGGCAATGGCGTAACCCGCCGCATTCTGGCCCACGACGGCAAAATGATGGCCGTGGAGGTGAATTTTGCCGCCCGCGCCGTCGGCCCGATGCATAACCATCCTCACGAACAGCTCACCTATGTGCTTTCCGGCGAGTTCGAGTTCACCATCGGCGAGGAGACGCGCGTCGTCAGCGCCGGCGATACGTTGTATAAGCGGCCGGGGATTATGCACGGCTGCGTCTGCCTGCAGCCCGGCACGCTGCTCGATACCTTTACTCCCATTCGCGAAGATTTTCTTGAAGGCTAATCCATAACGGGGGCGTTCGCCGTCCCCGGTTACTGCCCGGCGCCCTTCAATAAAAAGATGCGGCCACAATCATTATCCTGGTAATTATATTTCCCGCTCAGTTAAGCCTAATTTTTCATTTCTTTCAGGCGCCCTTTACGGCCAAAATGCTTACCACCTCACCTTTTTGAAACATCGTTTCGACTTTGATCACATTTCCATCCTGATCTGCATGACGCAGAAACAAATCGCAATAAAATGAAATTAAAACGGTGTTTTATAAAAAACAGTTCAGCATAAAAAAAGGGCTGTCAGCCCTTACCTGCTAGACCAGTTAAAGAATAACCCATTAATTAACAAGGACATGTTAAGCAGAGGAAGCGTTCAGACATTTTTGCGTTGTCAGGCGTAAAAGGCCGACAGCGCGGCGTCACCGGATCCGTATTACAACTCGTAAGCCAGGTAGGTATGTATGAATGAAAACAAGCTGCTGGGATTGGCATGGATATCGCCCTATATCATCGGGCTGATCGTCTTTACCGCTTTTCCCTTTGTTTCATCTTTCTTTCTCAGTTTTACCGAGTACGACTTGATGAGCCCGCCGGTATTTAACGGCATCGAAAACTATCGCTATATGTTGACCGAGGATAGCCTGTTCTGGAAATCGATGGGGGTGACCTTTGCCTACGTCTTTTTAACCATCCCCTTAAAACTGGCTTTCGCCCTCGGCATTGCTTTTGTGCTCAATTTCAAACTGCGCGGCATCGGCTTTTTCCGCACCGCCTACTACATTCCGTCGATCCTTGGCAGCTCGGTGGCGATTGCCGTGCTGTGGCGCGCCCTGTTCGCCATTGACGGCCTGCTGAACAGTTTTCTCGCCGTCTTTGGCATTGATGCCATCAACTGGCTGGGGGAACCCTCCCTGGCGCTGATGTCGGTCACCCTGCTGCGCGTCTGGCAGTTTGGCTCCGCGATGGTCATCTTCCTCGCCGCGCTGCAGAACGTTCCGCAGTCGCAGTATGAGGCGGCAATGATTGACGGCGCCTCAAAGTGGCAGATGTTCATGAAGGTCACCGTGCCGCTGATCACCCCGGTGATTTTCTTCAACTTTATTATGCAGACCACCCAGGCGTTCCAGGAGTTTACCGGCCCGTACGTGATAACCGGCGGCGGTCCGACCTATTACACCTACCTCTTCTCACTCTATATCTACGATACCGCCTTTAAGTACTTCGACATGGGCTATGGCGCCGCGCTGGCGTGGGTGCTGTTCCTCGTCGTGGCGGTCTTTGCGTCGATCGCCTTTAAGTCATCGAAATACTGGGTCTTCTACTCCGCCGATAAGGGAGGCAAAAATGGCTGATATTCAACAGATGGCGCCGGTGATGAGCGACGCCGATCGTGAGGTCGCCCGTACGCTGCGCCGGGAAAAGGTGAGCCGGGTGGTGCGCTACGTCGTGCTGATATTCGTCGGCCTGCTGATGCTCTACCCGCTGGCGTGGATGTTCTCCGCCTCGTTCAAGCCGAACCATGAGATCTTCACCACCCTCGGGCTGTGGCCTGCCCACGCCACCTGGGACGGGTTTATCAACGGCTGGAAGACCGGCACCGAATACCATTTCGGCCACTATATGCTGAACACCTTTAAGTATGTGATCCCGAAAGTGGTGTTAACGATCATTTCCTCCACCATCGTGGCGTACGGCTTCGCACGCTTTGAGATCCCGTGGAAGAAGTTCTGGTTCGCAACGCTTATCACCACCATGTTGCTGCCGAGCACCGTCCTGCTGATCCCGCAGTACCTGATGTTCCGCGAAATGGGGATGCTGAACAGCTATCTGCCGCTGTACCTGCCGCTGGCCTTCGCCACCCAGGGATTCTTCGTCTTCATGCTGATCCAGTTTCTGCGCGGCGTGCCGCGCGATATGGAAGAGGCGGCGCAGATCGACGGCTGCAACTCCATCCAGGTGCTGTGGTATGTGGTGGTGCCGATCCTCAAGCCGGCCATTATCTCGGTGGCGCTGTTCCAGTTTATGTGGTCGATGAACGACTTTATCGGTCCGCTGATCTACGTCTACAGCGTCGATAAGTATCCCATCGCGCTGGCGCTAAAAATGTCTATCGACGTTACGGAAGGCGCGCCGTGGAACGAAATTCTGGCAATGGCGAGCATCTCCATTCTGCCGTCCATCATTGTCTTCTTCCTGGCTCAACGCTACTTCGTGCAGGGCGTGACCAGCAGCGGAATCAAAGGTTAAGAGGGAAATATCATGGCTGAAGTGATTTTCAACAAACTGGAAAAAGTCTACTCCAACGGGTTTAAAGCGGTGCATGGTATCGACCTGAAGATTGCCGATGGCGAATTTATGGTGATCGTCGGCCCCTCCGGCTGCGCCAAATCGACCACCCTGCGCATGCTGGCGGGTCTGGAGACCATCAGCGGCGGCGAGGTGCGGATTGGGGACAAAATCGTCAACAACCTGGCGCCTAAATCCCGTGGCATCGCGATGGTGTTCCAGAACTACGCCCTCTATCCGCATATGACGGTGCGCGAAAACCTCGCCTTTGGCCTGAAGCTGAGCAAGCTGCCGAAGGCGCAAATCGACAGCCAGGTGGAAGAAGCGGCGAAAATTCTCGAACTGGAAGAACTGCTCGATCGCCTGCCGCGCCAGCTCTCCGGCGGCCAGGCGCAGCGCGTGGCGGTGGGCCGGGCGATCGTCAAAAAACCGGACGTCTTCCTGTTCGACGAACCGCTCTCCAACCTTGACGCCAAGCTGCGCGCCTCGATGCGGATCCGCATTTCCGATCTGCATAAGCAGTTGAAAAAATCTGGCAAACCGGCGACCACCGTCTACGTCACCCACGATCAGACGGAAGCGATGACCATGGGCGACCGCATCTGCGTGATGAAGCTCGGCCACATTATGCAGGTTGATACCCCGGACAATCTCTACCACCAGCCGAAAAATATGTTTGTCGCCGGGTTTATCGGCGCGCCGGAGATGAATATTCGTCCCAGCCAGCTGGTTGAGCACGGTGGTCGCCTGCATTTGACGCTGGGCGATCAGCGGCTGCCGCTCAACGATCGGCTGCAAAGCAAAGTTGAAACCCATAAGAATCAGCAGGTGTTCTTTGGCGTGCGCCCGGAGTTTGTCTCTCTCTCCGATGAACCGTTTGCCGAAGGTTCCTGCGCGGGTGAAATGGTACGCGTAGAAAACATGGGACATGAATTCTTTGTTTATCTCAGGGTTGCTGATTATGAGCTGACCGCCCGCGTGCCGTCGGACGATGCGAAGCCGATGATTGCCAAGGGACTGAATCGCAAAGTCTATTTCACCTTTGATCTCAACAAGTGTCACATCTTTGACGCCAAAACCGAACAGAACCTCTCTCTGTGAACCCTGGAGCATAACAATGAAAAACGTGCTGATAAGCGCCACCCTCTCCGCCACCCTGGGCCTTAGCGCCTTCTCTTCGCTAGCGCAGGATGTCGACCTGCGTATGTCCTGGTGGGGGGGCAACGGCCGCCATCAGGTCACCCTCAAGGCGCTGGAGGAATTCCACAAACAACATCCCGACATCAACGTCAAAGCAGAATACACCGGCTGGGACGGCCATCTTTCACGCCTGACCACCCAGATTGCCGGCGGTACCGAGCCTGACGTGATGCAGACCAACTGGAACTGGCTGCCGATCTTTTCGAAAAATGGCGATGGTTTTTACGATCTGAATACCCTGAAAGACGAGATCGACCTCAGCCAGTTCGACGCCAAAGAACTGCAGTCCACCACGGTCAACGGCAAGCTTAACGGTATTCCAATTTCCGTCACCGCCCGCGTCTTCTACTTTAACGACGAAGCATGGAAAAAGGCGGGCATCCCCTTCCCGAAAACCTGGGATGAACTCATGGCGGCGGGAAAAACTTTCGAAAGCAAGCTCGGGAAACAGTACTACCCGGTGGTGCTCGAACACCAGGACGTGCTGGCCCTGCTCAACTCTTATATGGTGCAAAAATACAATCAGCCGGCCATCGATGAGAAAGGGCGAAAATTCTCCTACAGCAAAGCGCAGTGGGCGGATTTCTTCGGTATGTATAAGAAGCTTATCGACAGCCATGTGATGCCGGACACCCGCTACTATGCCTCCTTCGGCAAGAGCAACATGTACGAAATGAAGCCGTGGATCCAGGGCGAATGGGGCGGGACCTACATGTGGAACTCCACCATCAACAAATATTCCGATAACCTGAAGCCGCCGGCGAAGCTGGTGCTGGGGGAATACCCGATGCTGCCGGGCGCCACCGATGCCGGACTGTTCTTCAAGCCCGCGCAAATGTTATCGATTGGCAAATCGACGAAAAACCCGCAGGCGGCGGCGAAAGTGATTAACTTCCTGCTGAACAGCAAAGAAGGGGTGGATATTCTTGGACTGGAGCGCGGCGTGCCGCTGAGTAAAGCGGCGGTCACCTACCTGACCGAGGATGGGGTAATCAAAGCCGACGATCCGGCGGTGTCCGGCCTGAAGCTGGCGCAATCCCTGCCCACCGCTCTGCCGGTCTCCCCTTACTTCGACGATCCGCAGATCGTCGCCCAGTTCGGCACCACCCTGCAGTACATCGACTACGGTAAAAAGTCGGTGGAAGAAGCGGCCGAGGACTTCCAGCGCCAGACCGACCGCATTCTGCGCCGCGCGATGCGCTAACCTGCCCGTCTGAACTCTCCCGCGGCGCACGCCGCGGGAGGGTCTGCCAGACGGCCCTGTCAGAAGAAATATTTAAAGCGCACCCGGGCGCCGTAGCGTTCATCGGGATTCCCGCTCTTCGCTGCCGTGGAATCGAGCCACGAGGCATAGGCGCCAAGGTAAATATTGAAGTTCGGCATCGCCATGATATTCGGCAACTGCCAGGAGGTGTGCAGGGTATGGATGTCATAGCGCCCCGGCGCCAGGATAGCGCAATCGCCATCGCATTCGCTGGTCACCCCGGCCATATTGAACTGGTCGATTTTATTGTGCGCATAGATATAGCCCAGCTCCACGCGATGCCAAAGGGCGTTGATCCCGGCGCTGAAGTCGGTTTCGTCCGCCGCGTCCAGCAGGGCGGTACTCAGATTAACCACCGCCCCATCCTGCGGATCGCTTTTCAGGGTGTTCCAGCTCATGGTCAGCCCGTAGCCGGTGCGGTTTGACTGGTCGACCCAGCGTCCGCTCTGGCTCTGATAGCCGTAAGCATTGTTGACGAGATTGCTCTCTATCGCCGCGGCCGCCGACCAGGCGCCGGACTGCCACGCCGCCACCGGCCGCACGTACACCACATTTTTGCGGTTTTCCAGCGCGTTACCATGATAGTTCTGATCGACAAACAGCGAACTGCCGTCCTCCACCAGGGTGTTAACTTCGAAATACCAGTTATCCACCGTTTTGCTAAACAGAAGGTTACCGCCGCTGCTGCTGCGCCCGCGCCCCTCTTTCATCATGTAAATATAGCCATAGCCATCGGAATAGAGATCGTTGGCGGTATTACCTGAATATTCAATAAAGGTATCCTGATTCAGCGGGAACATATCCCAGGCTTCAAAGCGGCCTATTTTTATTTTCCAGTCATCCTGCTGGCCGAAGAAAAATACCGCATCATCAAGATTCATTTTGCCATCCATATCCGCCAGAGGCTGCACGCTGAATCCGGCATATTGCCCGTCGGCGCCATTCCGTCTGCCATCGAAACCCAGCAGAATACGACCGTTAATATCCCAGCGCTCTTTATCGCCGGGCGCCCAGCTTTTATTCGCGCTGGTTTTGACCGACGTCAGGCTGCCGGTGCGACTGGCACCATCGAGGTTAAATTCGACGTCGCCATAAAATTTTAATTCGCCATTGTCATTTAGCTGCAAACGCGGCGAAGCAGGCGCCGCGCGGGCGACCGTCGCGGCCTGCTGCTGGCCTTTCAGCGTCTTAATTTCCGCCTCTGCGCTGGCGGCGCGCGCCTCCGTCGCCTTTAGCCGCTGCTCCATTTGCGCCAGTCGCTCCTCCAGCGATAACGGCGCCTGCGCCATAACGGATGGCAGATACAGAGACGTCAGAAAACACCCGACCCAGATTTTATTCATCGGTAAACCCTTTTATTATGGAATGAACTGAATTTTTTATTAATGGGTAACGCACGACGATGCAGGCAATAATAACCCGCCCATCGTCAAAGACGGGTTATTAACGACAACAGCCTTATTATTATTCGAGCTGCCAGGCGCAGGCTTCGTTTAATGCCGCCGAGCCGCTCCAGGCAAATAACGCTAATTCACGGCGGGGAGCCTGCGGATAGATACGGCTGCTCAGGCAGGCTTCGCCGTCATTGACAAAAACCTCCACCGAAGAGCTATCGAAAAATATTCGCAGGTTGAGATCCGCCCCGGCGGTCAACGGCACGCTGCGCGTCCCGCACAGGCCATACTGCGGATAATGCCGCTCCAGCACCAGACGCTGCTGTTGGGCATCCACGTAGATGCGCAGGCCATCGCCAAAGCGCAGACCATACTGCTCGGCGCTGCTGCGGGCGCAGTCCCAGCGCAGATTCACCTCCATCGCCTCGCAGTTGTCGACCATCGTCGTCTGCTGGTTGTTCAGGGTGCTGACCGGCCACGGGAACCAGGCGCCGCGCAGGCTCTCCACTTCTTTCGCCGGGCGCATCTGCAGGCGGTCATCCGCGCTCAGGCTCAGCTCGCGCGGCAGGGAGAGCATGCCCGCCCAGCCGTCCTGCTGCTCCGGCAGCGGCGATTCCCACATATCCAGCCAGCCAATCACGATCCGCCGGCCATCGGGGGTGGCGAAGCTTTGCGGGGCATAGAAATCGTGGCCGTTATCCATCTCCCGGAATTCGCCATGGCGAATAAAACGCTGGCCTGGCTGCCACTCGCCGATCAGATAGCCGCTCTGGAACAGATTGCGGTTGCTGAACCCCGCGGCCTGCATCCCCTGTGGGGAAAACATCAGAACGCGTTTGCCGTTGAGGGTGAAGAAGTCCGGGCACTCCCACATATAGCCCATGGTGCTTTCCGCTTCATCCAGCACCCCCGCGTCCTGCCACTGGCGCAGATCGGCTGAACGGTACAGCCGCACCTGGCCGGTATCGCCTTCGCGCGCGCCGACGATCATGTACCAGCTATCTCCCTCACGCCAGACCTTCGGGTCACGGAAGTGGTGCATACCCGGCGGGGTGTCGACCACCATCCCCTGGCGCTCAAAGTGGATCCCGTCGCGGCTGGTGGCCAGACACTGCACCTGATACAGATTGGCTTCGTCGCCAGGATCGCCGTGGAACTTATGCCCGGTGTAAATCAGCGCCAGGGTATCGCCATCGACCACCGCCGAGCCGGAAAAGCAGCCGTCTTTATCCTCCGGGCCCTCCGGCGCCAGGGCTACCGGCAAATGCTCCCAGTGCACCAGATCCTTACTGCGCGCGTGCCCCCAGTGCATCGGTCCCCACTGGGTGGAGTACGGGTGATGTTGATAAAAGGCATGGTACCAGCCGTCAAACCACACCAGACCGTTTGGGTCGTTGATCCACCCGGCGCGGGCCGCCAGGTGATAGTGCGGATACCAGCGCAGATTGAGCGCCTGGCGTTGTGTCTGGAGTACCTGTTCAGCCCGGGAGATTGTGTAAGTCATCATTTTCACTCTTTTTGATTCAGATAGCGGTAGGTTGCGACACCAGCGGATCGGCGGAGGATTTGCCGGAGCGCAACAAGAAGATGGAAATAAAGGTGGTGCAGAACACCAGCAGGCCCATGATCAGGTAGGACTGGGCGAAGCCATATTTTTCATAGCTGTAGCCCGCCAGCGGCGACAATACGCTGGCGATAATCGAGCTGGTGCAGGCGAAGCCCACCAGATAGAGGGTGGAGGAGAGACGTTTATCGAAGTTGAGGCTGTTGTACTTAAAGATAGCCACCAGCAGTATCGGCAACTCCACCGCGTGCAGCAGTTTGGTGATGGAGATCAGCAGCGGCCCCTCCACCAGACCGGAGGCCACCATGCGCATCGCCATCACCATGCCGGCGAAAATCAGACCGTTTTTGGCGCCGATGCGGTTCACCAGCCACGGCGCGCAGAACATGCCGGCCGCCTCGAGGAACACCTGGAAGGAGTTGAGGTAGCCATACATCTCATTGCCTTCCTGCAGGGTCGCGAACTGCGATGAGAAATAGACCGGGAACTGCTGGTCATAGACGCCGTAAATGCAGGTGCCGATGACGAAGAAGACCAGCGCCCAAAAGCGCGGCAGCGTCAGCAGGCGCAGCGCATCTTCGAGGGTCACCTTACCGCCCGATACCGCCTCCTGCATCGCATGCGGCGCCGAGGAGACCCGCAGCCGCGCCAACAGGATAAAGAACACCAGCCCGGAACAGCTGGCGACGAGGAAGTTTAGCTGCGGATTGATGTTAAACAGCAGGCCGGCGAAGAAGGTGGCCACCGCCCAGCCGAGCGAGCCCCACATCCGCGCCCTGCCGAATTCAAACTGGCTCTGACGCGCCACCCTCTCGGTGTAAGATTCCAGCACGCCGATGCCGCCGTTAAAGGTCAAACCGATATAGATCCCGCCAAAGATGCTGCCCAACAGGACGTTGATTTTCAGCAGGTGGCCGAACAGCAGATACGCCGGACCAGAGAGGATCAGCAGCGCGGTGATATACCAGAGCAGATGTTTGCGCAGCCCCAGCTTGTCCTGGATAAATCCATAGCAAACTTGCGCAAACAGCGCGGAAACCGACAGTACGGCATAGATAATACCGGTATCGCCTGCCTTCAGCCCAACCTCCTGGTGAAGCCAGATAGAGAGCAAGGAGCCGGATGACGACCAGGTCACGAAAAAGAAAAACAGTAAGGCACTGAGCAACGGGTAGCTGTGTGAGTGAGGCGCTTTCATCATGACATTCTCGTGTTAGAGGAATGCAATTATGGTAACGTTAACAAAAAACAAAACGCAGGTGGATTCGCTGCGATATATGATGTTAATCACAAAAGTTAACGTTAACATAATGAAGATGCGATCGCGATCAAAAATCAACCGCAACATAGCTCACGACGGCGATAGCAGAAAATCGTTTCACTCTTTTACATCAGCGACTTAGTTGTATAGCCTGTACTCTGCGGCAATGGCGGAGGAAAAAATGGCGTCCCTGAAAGATGTAGCAAAACTGGCGAATGTATCTCTGATGACCGTCTCACGGGCGCTGAACACCCCGGAGCGGCTGAAGCCTGAGACACTGGCCCGCGTGCAGGCCGCCATCGCCGAAACCAACTACGTCCCCGACCTGTCGGCGAAGAAGATCCGCGGGGCGCGCGCAACCCCCAGCACCATCGGCGTGCTGGCGCTGGATACCGTGACCACGCCCTTTTCGGTGGAGATCACCTTATCGATCGAAGAGACGGCCCGCGCCCACGGCTGGAATAGCTTTGTGGTCAATATGTTTTCTGACGATCGTCCGGAAGCGGTGGTCGACCTGCTCCTCTCCCACCGTCCGGACGGCATTATCTTTACCACCATGGGCCTGCGCCAGGTACCGCTGCCGGAAAAACTGCTGACTCTGCCCTGCGTGCTGGCCAACTGCGAAAGCCTCAGCCAGCCGGTGGCCAGCTATATCCCGGACGATGAACAGGGGCAGTACGACGCGGTGAAAGCCCTGCTTGCCGCTGGCTATCGTCGTCCGCTGTGCCTGCACTTACCCGCCAGCCAGCCGGCGACGATCCGCCGCCGCCGGGGGCTGGAGCGCGCCTGCCGGGAGGCCGGTATCGAACCGGACCATCTGAGCCATTCGTATATGGGCCAGGGCGATGAGCATTACCACGATATCCCGGCGGCGGTGCTGGCGCATATCCGCGAGGGTAAACCTGGCTTTGACTCAGTGATCTGCGGCAACGATCGCATCGCGTTTATGGTCTACCAGACGCTGCTGGGCCAGGGGTTACGCATTCCACAGGACGTGGCGGTAGTGGGATACGACAACATGGTGGGCATTGGCGATCTGTTTCTACCGCCGCTCTCCACAGTGCAACTGCCGCATTATGACATCGGGCGCCTGAGCGCCCTGCATATCATTCACGGCGACAACCATCGGGAGACGCGCAAAGTCGCCAGCCCGTGGTTGCCGCGCGCCTCACATTAACGATTACCGATGTTGCGCAGCTTCTCGCCCGCCATCAGGTTGCGCTCAATGTGCTCGAGGGTGACATTCTTGGTTTCCGGGATCAGCCAGAAGGTGATGCCGATAAAGGCCACGTTGAGCGCCGTGTAGAGCCAGAAGGTGCCGGCGGCGCCAATCGCGTCAAGCAGCGTCAGGAAAGTGGCGCCGATGATCATGTTCGACACCCAGTTGGTGGTGGTCGAGCAGGTGATACCGAAGTCGCGGCATTTTAGCGGCTGGATCTCGGAGCAGAGGATCCACACTACCGGCGCCGCGCTCATCGCATACCCGGCAATACACATCATGGTCATGCCGACGGAGAGCCAGGAGAGGCCGCTGGATGCGGTGCCATTGTCGAACTGCATCAGGCAGTAGCCCAGCACCAGAGTGCCCAGCGCCATCACGCTAAAGCCGATTTTCAGCGCTGGCTTGCGGCCCGCTTTATCCACTGTGAACACCGCAATAAAGGTGGCAAACATAAAGGTCAGGCCCACCACCAGGGTGGCGATCATCTGCTGTTCAGTAGTGGTAAAGCCCGCCATTTTAAAGATACGCGGCGCATAGTACATGATGATGTTCATGCCGGTGAATTGCTGCATCGCCTGCAGCAGCATGCCCAGGAACACCGCCCGGCGCACGTTACGATTGGCCTTAAACAACGCCCAACCGCCCTGCTTCAGCTTGAGGCTCTCACGGATCTCGTTAAGCTCGTCGCGCGCCTTTTCCGAGGTATCGCGCAGCATCCGCAGCACTTCTTCCGCTTCGATATGGCGTCCCTTCTCCGCCAGCCAGCGCGGGCTGTTCGGCAAAAAGACGACCAGAATGATCAGGATCACCGCCGGCAGCGCCAGCACGCCCAGCATGGCGCGCCAGTTACCGCTGTAGCTAAAGGCGGTATCGGAAAGAAACGCCAGCACAATGCCAAGGGTGACCATCAGCTGATACATACTGATCATTTTCCCGCGCACGTTCTCGCTGGCCATCTCGGAGAGGTACAGCGGCGCGGTATAAGAGGCAATCCCGACTGCCACGCCCAACACCACGCGGGCCACCAGCAGTACCTCCACGCTGGCGGCAAAAGCGGATCCGATAGAGCCGGCCACAAAGAGTACGGCCCCCGCCATCAGGCTGTATTTACGACCAAGGCGGAACGACAGCCAGCCGTTAAACAGCGCGCCTATCGCCGCCCCCAACATCATGCTGCTAACCACCCACTCCTGAAGCTGGCTGGATAAGGTGAAATGGTCGGTTATAAAGGGCAACGCTCCGGATATCACGCCGATATCCAGGCCAAAAAGCAAGCCCGCCACCGCCGCGGCGATGGAAACAAACCAGTTCATCCGCCGGGTATCACGTTGCGTCCGCGGCGATAATGTAGAGTCGTTACTGATTGAAGTCATTTTTTTCCTGCCACACAGAGTAAGACATAAGACGAAAGTACGTGACTGGTGGATGAATGGGTCAGGCAGGATAAGCCAAAGATATGGACTATATTGCTGGCAGGATGGGTTTTGTGATGGACATTAAACTTTCAAAGTAACAAAAAATGCGTTTCCAATAGTTAATAACCCTGTTTATACAGAGCGGTAACATTATACCCGTGTTCCGGAGTATGGACGATCCGCACTTTGCCGTATGGACAATAATTGCTCAGATAGCCGGAGCGATACCACAGACTCCGGCCATCGCGGACGGTTAGCGCGCCAGCCAGCCGCCGTCCACCGCCACCGTGTAGCCATTGATGTAATCGGAGGCTGAGGAGGCAAGGAACACGACTGGCCCCATCAGATCGGCCGGTAGCCCCCAGCGCCCGGCGGGAATGCGATCGAGGATTTCGCTGCTACGCTGCTCGTCGGCGCGCAGCTGCTGGGTGTTGTTGGTCGCCATATACCCCGGGGCGATGGCGTTGACGTTGATGTTGTGTTTGGCCCACTCGTTGGCCAGCAGGCGGGTGACGCCCATCACCGCGCTTTTGGATGCGGTATACGACGGCACGCGGATCCCCCCCTGGAACGACAGCATGGAGGCGATGTTAATGATCTTCCCGCCGCTGCCCTGGGCGATAAAGTGTTTCGCCGCCGCCTGGGACATAAAAAATACGCTCTTGATGTTGAGGTTCATCACGTCGTCCCAGTCTTTTTCGCTGAACGCCAGCGCGTCCTCGCGGCGAATCAGGCCGGCATTGTTGACCAGAATATCAATATGGCCGAACTCCGCCACCGCCCGCTCCAGAAGCTGAGGAATACCGTCGATCTGGCGCAGGTCGGCGGTCAGGCTAAGAAAACGGCGTCCCAGCGCGGTTACTCGCTCGATAGTCTCCACCGGTTCGACGATATTGATACCGACAATATCGCAGCCCGCTTCCGCCAGCCCGAGGGCCATCCCCTGACCTAAACCGGTATCGCATCCGCTCACGACGGCCACTTTTCCCTGCAGGGAGAATGCATCAAGAATCATATTATGTTCCTTAGTCGTTCAGAGCCTGCTGTTTGCAGGCAAGGTTCTCTCGGCCCGGTCCGCGCCGGCGGCGCGACTGAGCGTGGGGCGAACTCTCGGGCATAGCCCACCATAATGAAAATAAAACAGAGTTCCGTTTTGCTGATGGGTGCCATCTTAGCCCCGCCCCCAGCCATTTTCAATATTATTTAAAACGATGTTTCATTTTTTATGATGATGATTACAAAAAAAGAAAAAGCAAAGGAGCCTCCCGGCACGCGCCAGGCCGGAAAAGGTTTTGAAAAGATGAAGATTCAACCGATTGTCTGCAGAGGTGCCGAAGCGAAGCCAGCAGCCCGCTGAAAACGCGGGAATTACGCTGAACTGCGTGAGCCATCACAAATAATGAAACAATGTTTTGATAAATTAATACCCGTCTTTTAAAACATATCACTCAGCGACACGCCTCTGGTCCAGCGGCATCGCAGGAAAGAAAGGAGCACTACATGGCTAAAGGCATGCGGGTCAAACTGAATTATCACGTCAGCCACGATCCGGATACCGGGGCGGAAGTCACCCGCTTAACCCCCCCGGAGGTCACCTGTCATCGCAACTACTTCTATCAGAAGTGCTTTTTTAACGATGGCAGCCATTTACTGTTCGCCGGCGAGTTTGACGGCCACTGGAACTACTATCTGCTGAATATCGCCAGCGCCGAGGCCGTCCAGCTAACCGAAGGCGCCGGGGATAACACCTTCGGCGGCTTCCTCTCCCCGGACGATAAGTCGCTTTATTACGTGAAAAATGACCGTATCCTGCTGGAAGTCAACCTGACCACCCTCGCCGAGCGCGAAGTTTATCGCGTTAGCGATGACTGGGTAGGGTATGGCACCTGGGTGGCAAACAGCGATTGCAGCAAACTGGTGGGCATTGAGATTGCCAAAAGCGACTGGACGCCACTCAACGACTGGCAGATTTTCCATGATTTCTTCCATAAAGGACCGCACTGCCGCCTGCTGCGCGTCGACCTGCGCAGCGGTGAGAGCCAGGTGATCCATGAGGAAAAAATCTGGCTGGGACACCCGATCTATCGTCCCTTCGACGACCATACCGTCGCCTTCTGCCATGAAGGGCCGCACGATCTGGTGGACGCCCGCATGTGGCTGGTCAACGAGGATGGCAGCCATGTTCGCAAAGTCAAAGCGCATGCTCCAGGCGAAAGCTGTACTCATGAATTTTGGGTGCCGGACGGTTCGGCGCTGATCTACGTCTCCTATCTGAAAGGCCAGCAGGGGCGGACGATCTATCGCTTTGATCCCGAAAGCGGCGTCAACGAGGCCCTGATGACGATGCCGGCCTGCTCGCATCTGATGAGCAATTTCGATGGCACGCTGCTGGTAGGCGATGGCTCAGGTACACCGGTGGATGTCAAGGATACCGGCGGCTACTCCATTGATAACGATCCCTGGCTGTATGTCTTTAACGTGGCGGAAAAGCGCTACTTCCGCGTCGCGCGCCATGATACCTCGTGGGCGACGGTGGCCAACAGCCGCCAGGTAACGCACCCGCACCCCTCATTTACCCCGGACGATAGCGCCATTCTGTTCAGCTCCGATAAAGACGGTAAACCGGCCATCTATATCGCGAAATTACCCGCGCACCCGTCAATGCTGAGCGCCTGATCCACGCCACACTTTTTTCTGTAACTGGCCTTGCCCTCCTTCATGGAGGGCTTTTTTTGTCCCTTCTCTTCCCCCATAAAAAAACCCCGGCTGACGGCGCCGGGGAAAACAAACGATGAGGGATGAATGGTCGGTCAGAACGAGTAAGCCACCCCAACGCGGAAGCGGGTCTGGCGATCGCTGCGGTCATTGACCCCGACGTTGCCAATTTCGCCATACGGCGACCAGTTATTATCCAGCTTATAGGCCACCTTCACGTTAAATTCCTGCGAGTAGGGTTTATTGTCGTTGCGGCTGACCCCTTCCGAGCTGCGGGCATAGACATAGTTCAGCTCTGTACGCCAGTCGCCGAGGACAAATCCGGCCCACGCGTCGCCGCGGTTAACTTTGTCATCATCTTTGCCGGCGTTGTTCGGATAGCGGGTGTATTCATAGCGATAGCGAGCGGCGACATAGAAGCCGTTGTCGAAACTGTACTGCGCGTGCAGGTGCGGCTTGTAGATGGAGCGGCTGTCGTTGCTCTCAATGGTAAACCCGGGGGTGAGGAACAAGTTCGACGTCGCTTTCCAGCGCCAGCTGATGGTGTCTTCATGACCATTGCCCACCACGTCCGAATAGGGTTGCGAACCGTTGTCGCCGCCTGAGCGCCATTTGGCCTCGACGGTAAAGCCTAAGCCGTTGGCAAAGCGGTGAGAAACGGAGACGCGGTCAGCATTACTTTTATCACTCTTTCCGCCATCAATAAATTCATGACGTAAATCTATCGTTACCGCGGTTGCTGCAAAAGACATACCGCAGAGGGCGGCGAGAACCAGAGAGCGTTTTAACATAGGGTACCCTTACAATAAATAAAATGACATTTCGTTTTTATGAAACATCATTTTATTTTTTAGGCACCATAGTTTTAGTGACCAGGATCGTAGTTATTTGTTTCAAAAAAGGTGGCACAACAAGACGTGACGAAGCTCAATAATTTCGCCGGGGAGAGTGAAAGAGGGAGGGAAAAATAAGGGTTCGGCAAAGCACGGCGCATAAAAAAGGCCTCCCGCAGGAGGCCATGGAAATCGAGGTATAGCGCTATGCGCGTTCTACCGCCAGCGCCACGCCCTGACCGCCGCCAATGCACAGCGTCGCCAGACCTTTGCGGGCATCGCGCTTGATCATTTCATGCACCAGCGACACCAGAATCCGGCAGCCGGAGGCGCCGATGGGGTGGCCGAGGGCGATCGCGCCGCCGTTGACGTTGACCCGGCGCTCATCCCACTCCAGTACCCGGCCAACCGAGATCGCCTGAGCGGCAAAGGCCTCATTGGCTTCGATCAGATCGACGTCGTCCAGCCGCCAGCCGGCCCGCTCCAGACAGCGACGGGTGGCATGCACCGGGGCAATGCCCATCAGCGCCGGATCGACGCCGACGCTGGCGAAGGCGCGGATCCGCGCAAGGATCGGCAGCCCCAGCTCCAGCGCTTTAGCCTCGCTCATCATCATTACCGCCGCCGCGCCGTCATTGATGCTTGAGGCGTTGCCGGCGGTTACCGATCCAAGGCGATCGAAGGTGGGCTGCAGGCTGGCCAGCCCTTCCGCGCTGGCATCCACCCGCGGTTGTTCATCGGTATCCACGGTGCGCGCCGCGCCGTTATGCTCGGTGACAACCGGGACGATCTCATCGCGAAAGCGACCGGAATCAATCGCCTTGCGCACCTTATGCTGTGAGCTGAGCGCCCAGGCGTCCTGCAGCTCGCGACTGATGCCAAATTCCCGGGCCAGGTTTTCCGCCGTGACGCCCATATGATAATCGTTGAAAGCATCCCACAGCCCATCATGCACCAGACTGTCAATCAGCTGGCTGTTGCCCAGCTGGGCGCCGGTACGGCTGTCGGTAAGCACATGCGGAGCTCGGCTCATATTCTCCTGGCCGCCAGCGATCACCACGTCCGCTTCCCCGCACTGGATCGCCTGGGTAGCGAGGTGCAGAGCCTTCAGGCCGGAACCGCAGACATCGTTAATGGTGATAGCCGATACGGTGTTAGGCAGCCCACCGCGAATAGCGGACTGACGCGCCGGATTTTGTCCGGTCCCCGCGGTCAGCACCTGGCCGAGGATCACCTCATCCACGCTGTGCGGATCGATTCCCGTCTTCTCCACCAGCGCCTTCACCACCACGCTCCCCAGCTCGACGGCTGAATGGCGCGATAATGCGCCCTGAAAGCAGCCAATCGGCGTTCGCAGCGCGCCGACGATCACGACATCCTTCATCCTCTACCCCTGCCCATGCATTTGCGCAAAGAAACAGCGATATACTAGATAATTGTTATCAAAAAACTTTGTAATTGTTTAAAAAAAGTGAAGCCAATCACAAAGAAATAGCTATTCGTTAACGTTCACGCCGCTGCAGATGCTGACGCAGCCAGCTGCCGGCCGCTCCCGGCGGCGCTTTCTTATTCCACAGCAGATCGACTGAAATCGCCCGCGGCCAGCCGGGGATATCGAGCGCCACCAGCCCGCCCTGCGGCGCAAACTCCGCCACCAGCGCGCTGGGCAGAATGCACCAGCCGAACCCCTGCGCCGCCATGCTGAGCAGCAGCAGGTAGTTTGGCGCCGACCAGACCTGGCCTGCGGCAGGTTCGGTGGCGCTGGCCAGAAAGGTGCTCAAACGCAGCTCGCGCCAGCTGCGCAGCTCATCCCAGGCGACCTTACCCTGCGCCGCCAGCGGATGGCCAGGGGCTACATAAATGCCCATCGCCGTCTGCAGCGGCAGGCGGGTGCTGCCGATATCGGTGGGGTAGCGCTCCCTCGCCTCAATCAGCCCCACCTGGGCGCGGGATTTTTGCAGGAGATCGATCACATCCTCGTCTTCGCCAATCAAACACTCAAACTCGGTATGAGGAAAGCGGCGGTCAAACTGCACCAGCAGATCTTCCAGCACGTCCGGGTGCAGAGTATCGGAGAGCACGAAGGTCAGCCGCGGCTCCGTCTCGCCGGACAGCGACACAGCCAGTTCGTCCAGCCGCTCGCTGGCGGCAAGAATCGCTTTGACATAGCTCAGCACCTGCTCCCCCTGCGGGGTCAGCGTCGGTTGCCGCGTTGCCCTGTCAAAGAGGGTTACGCCGAGATCGGCCTCCAGATTGGCGATGGCGGTACTGATCGTCGACTGACTTTTCCGCAGGCGGCGGGCGGCGGCGGAGAACGATCCGCTGTCGACCGCCTCGACAAAGGCGGTTAAGGCTTCCGGTGAATAACGCATGATGTATCTACAATATCGATGGGTCCTATCTTTTGTTTATCATATTTTTCCATAAACTGCCGGGTAATTTCCTGTTCAGGCTAAAACTGGAGGTAGCTCGCCATGCAACAGACCCCACATCAGCGCAAGACGCTCACCGAACGCGTTATCCACGCCATCACCTTCGAAGGACTGGCGACGCTGATCCTCGCCCCTACCGCCGCCTGGCTGATGCAGCGCTCGGTAGTGGAGATGGGCGGACTGAGCATTCTGCTCGCCACCCTGGCGATGGTATGGAACATTATCTATAACGCGGCGTTCGATCGCCTGTGGCCGGTCTCCCGCTTCCCCCGCCAGCTGAAAGTACGCGCCCTGCACGCGCTCGGTTTCGAAACCGGATTCGTCATCATTGGCGTCACCATGGTGGCGATCGTGCTGGGCGTCTCGCTGCTGCAGGCGTTTATGCTGGAGATCGGTTTTATGCTTTTCTTCCTGCCCTACACCATGGCCTTTAACTGGGTATGGGACACCCTGCGCGAGCGCGTTATTCGTCACCGCCGCCCGCGCCAGACGGCGCGCGGTTAATCCCGGCGCGGATCTTCGACGATCCGCCGCGACTTTATCACCAAAAACTATCGCAACAGACGAACCATAAATATGGTAAATTGCACTCCTTTTTTTTGGTTTGACGGTTGATAAAGTCGCATAATGTCTAAAATTTGGTCTAAAGAAGAAACTCTATGGAGTTTTGCCTTATATGGCACTGCAGTAGGCGCTGGGACGCTATTTCTACCGATCCAGCTGGGTTCGGCTGGCGCCATTGTGCTGTTCATCACCGCGCTGGTCGCCTGGCCGCTCACTTACTGGCCCCACAAAGCGCTGAGCCAGTTTATTCTCTCGGCCAATATCGCGCCGGGAACCGGGATCACCGGCGCAGTTAATCACTACTATGGTAAGAAAATTGGCAACCTGATCACCGGCCTCTATTTCCTTGCCTTCTTTGTGGTGGTGCTCATCTACGCCGTGGCCATCACCAACTCGCTGGCCGAACAGGTGGCGCATCGCACGCCGATGACCCCAGGGCTGCGTGCGCTGCTGAGTCTGGGGGTCGTGCTGGTCCTCAACCTGATCTTTCTCATGGGACGGCAGGTCACCATCAAGGTGATGGGCTTTCTGGTCTTCCCGCTTATCGCCTGTTTCCTGTTTCTCTCCCTCTATTTAATCCGCGACTGGCATCCGGAGCATCTCACCAGCCAGATGCAGTTCAGCCCGCAGACGCTCCACCAGGTCTGGATCTCTATTCCCGTGATGGTTTTCGCTTTTAGCCATACGCCGATCATCTCGACTTTTGCTATCGATCAGCAGGAGAAACACGGCGACCTGGCCATGGGTAAATGCAAAAAAATCATGAAGGTGGCCTACACCATCATCTGCGCCAGCGTGCTGTTTTTTGTCTTCAGTTGTCTGCTGGCGATCCCGGCAACCTATATAGAGACCGCCCGCGATCAGGGGGTGACTATCCTCTCCGCCCTGTCGATGGTGCCAGGCGCGCCGGGATGGCTGGCGGTGACCGGCATCATCGTCGCCGTCGTCGCTATGTCGAAATCGTTTCTCGGAACCTACTTCGGAGTGATTGAAGGCGCCAGCGAAATCGTCAAAAGCTCGCTGGGCCTGCTGGGCGTGCGTAAGAGCCGCGCTTTCAACCGCGCGATGTCGATCCTGCTGGTCTCCGCCTTCACTTTTGCGGTGTGCTTTATCAACCCGAATGCGATCTCAATGATCTACGCTATCAGCGGACCGCTAATCGCCATGATCCTGTTTATTATGCCCACGCTGTCGACATGGCTCATTCCGGCGCTGAAGCCGTACCGCTCGGTGGGTAACGCCATTACGCTGGTGGTTGGTCTGCTCTGCGTGTCGGTGATGTTCTTCGGCTAATCCCCTCTGGCGACAGCGGCTGCCTGAGCTGCTGTCGCACATTCTGACAATATTCTCCCCCTTGCCTTCCTTGTGAGCGGATTACACTTACGGCTTAGCCACCGTGAGGAGAGTTCTTATGTCCAGTGTCACCTTATCCGGTCGCGGCACGCTCGGCGATCGCCAGGTCTATCGCTTAGGTTACGGCGCGATGCAGCTGGCCGGCCCCGGTGTTTTCGGCCCGCCCAAAGATCCTGAAGAAGCGGTGCGCGTCCTGCAGGCCGCCGTCGAGGCCGGGATAAACCATATCGATACCTCTGATTTCTACGGTCCACATGTCACCAATCAGTTGATCCGCAAAGCGCTCCACCCCTACCCTGACGATCTGTGCATTGTCACCAAGGTCAGCGCCCGCCGTGACGAGAAAGGCAACTGGCTACCGGCCATGTCGCCCGCCGAACTGACCCAGGCCGTTGAAGACAATTTGCGTCACCTGGGGCTCGAGGTACTGGAAGTGGTTAATCTGCGCAGTATGCTGAGCCCGCACGGCCCGGTGGAGGGTTCGCTGGAGGCGCCACTCGCCACCCTGCTGGAACTGAAAGAGCGAGGATTAATCCGCCATATCGGCCTCAGCAACGTGACGGCAAAGCAGGTCGCGGATGCGCAGAAAATGACGCCCATCGTCTGCGTGCAAAACCTTTATAACGTTGCCCATCGCGCCGACGACGCGCTGGTGGATGCGCTGGCCGCCCAGCACATCGCCTGGGTGCCCTTTTTCCCGCTGGGCGGTTTTACGCCGTTGCAGGCGCAGGAGTTGAACGAGGTCGCGGCTTCGCTTGAGGCGACGCCGATGCAGGTCGCCCTCGCCTGGCTGCTCCAGCGAGCGCCAAATATTCTGCTGATCCCCGGCACCTCCTCCCGCACGCACCTCGCGGAAAATATTGCCGCTGCTGAGCTGGTCCTGCCCGCGGAAGCGCTGCGCACCCTCGATAATATCGCCACCGCCGCGCGCCGCTGACCTGCGAGACAAAATGGAGGGAACCCTATCCCTCCTCAATATTTGCCTGGAAAAACCTCACCGCTACTGGCACTATAGATCCTACAAATGGGGCGTGATCGACGATCGTTCTCTCATTATCCCCGTTAATTAAACTTAAGTTTTTATCCTTCGACCGGTCTCCAGCTTGGAGACCGTTGTCGTTTTTGTCATGACCAAAATTCGAAACTCTTGATTACAGGAAATACAATATCAAATTCCAAGTTTATACATATCAATCTGGCTGCAAAGATAGTCAATAACATCAAACGCTCATAAAAACATCTGATTAACCCAATCAGAATGTTGCTATTGCTATAAGAAAAATCAAACGCCTCACGACAACTATTTACAAGGGATGCATATGACAGAGGGAACGATAAAGACCAGTAAGTATGAAATTATTGCTATTTTCAGAGAGGAGTTGCGCAAACGTACTGAAATTGAAATATTTTTTAACAACACCAGTATCATAACCCAACTGACGCGCGTGGACTTTGCCGAGTTTCATATTCAGACCCATCGCAAAATCCCGTCCGGGCATAAAATTCGCTTTCTCCTGCATAGCGATTCAGGGAAAATAGAGTTTAATGCGGCCCTGACAAAACATGACAATAGCGGTGTCGATAAAGGTATCCGCTACGCTTTTTCATTGCCTGAATGCCTGCAGGTAGTGCAGCGTCGCCGCGATCCCCGCTTTCGTTTACGCCATGAGCATGACTTTTATTGCCGCGGCCGCCATAAAAACGGCGAAAACTATCTTTTCGATATCAAAGACATTTCAGATGGCGGTTGCGCATTGATGACCAAAACGCCGAATCTTAAATTTCTCAGCCACAACGCCTTACTGAAAAACGCCGTACTTATGCTTGCAGAATATGGCGAGATCACCATCGACCTGGTGGTCAAAAATGTCATTGTTATCACCCTGGATAACGCTAATGAAGAGAGTGAGAGCTACTATCAGATATCCTGCCAGTTTAAGTTCCGCCATCTCGATGACCAGCGCAGAATAGAGAAGATACTGCTGGACCTGATCTTAGAAGCCAAGCGCAAAAAGAGAATCTGACAACCTTGGACAGTATATTGCTGTACACCAATGACAATCTCATTGGTCACTCAATCTATCACTACCTTATTGATAGCCATGAAAATGCCACCCGTCTGAGTTATGCCGATGTCATCCATGAGAAACATCTGCCACTGGCCCAGACGATTATTTTCAATTTAATTAATAAGGATATTTCTGCCATCAGAATCGTCGATCTGCTGAATGCGCTCCGCCTTTCCCTGCTGCGCTGCCAGCAGCCGGTGCTAATGGTGAAAAGCGACATTGTCGGGCTGTGCAGAGAGTTGATAAACTTTGACAACGCTATGATTATTAGTGAGAAATCTCCGCTAACTCTTTTTTCATCTATCGTCCAGCGCGCCAAAGGCGTCAGCGAACTGCCGCCGCGAGGATTGCGCAAACAGCTTTCACCACGGGAGTGTCAGATCCTCGAACTGCTCATTGCCAACAATAATAATAAGCGTATTGCCGCCCTGCTCGGCATTGCTCATAAAACGGTTCATAGCCACCGCATCCATATCATGCAAAAACTGGGTATAGATAATTCCCGCACTATGAATCAGCGTATTGCCGCTCTCCATCAATGCTAAATGTTCTCCCGGTAAATCAGTAGCGGATAAAGCGTACTTATTCGCTGTTGATTTACATTTCCCGCCATTCCCATTAATCATCAGGTAGCCTATAATTAATGTATCCTCTGCCTATTGTCTGACTAACCTCGTGAAGAGGGATAATGAACACTAAAATATTCGAAGACAACATTTTATCTCGTAATGATATCGCTGTACGCTACGTCTTTCAGAAAATGTTTTCCCCACAAGGTACTCTGGTCGCGGTGGAATGCTTAAGCCGCTTTGATAATCTTTCTATTTCCCCCGAAGATTTTTTCCGCCATGCTACCGCCGCCGTTCGTGAACGTATTTTTCTCGAACAACTGGCACTGATTGAAAAGCATAAAGCCTGGTTTTTACGTAACCATATTTCCGCAACAATTAACGTTGATGACCATATCCTGAACCTGTTGCGCCAGAAGGATATAAAAGCCAAAGTCGCCGCCCTGACCTGCGTCCATTTCGAGGTAACCGAAAACGCCGAGAATCTGCTGCATAATTCTCTTGCCGCCTGGCAGAGCCCACAGGATACCTCACTGTGGCTCGACGACTTCGGCTCCGGCTACGCGGGAATTAACGCTATTCGCGGTTATCACTTTGACTATGTGAAAATTGATAAGGATTTTTTCTGGCACCTGATGCGCAAAGAGTCCGGCCGCCAGCTGATGGATGCGCTGGTGACCTTTTTATCGCGCAACCATCATAATGTGATTATTGAAGGTGTCGAAAGCGAAGCCCATAAAGAATGGCTGCAGGGAATGGAGTGGTTTGCTATCCAGGGACATTACTGGCGGGAAGTCAGTATTGAACAACTGGTCGCCGACGATATTGCCATGTAAACAAAGCCGGGAATTCCCGGCTTTTTAACGTCACTTAATTATAAACTAATTCCCACGTTGCCCAGCTGGTAATCGGCCCGCTGGTGGCGCTTTTCGGCGTTGGCGAAACATAACCAACGTAATAGGTGAACAGGCCGCCGCTGACCGCGCTTTCCTGCAAACGCACCTGATTTTGCTGCGGGTCCGCCGGGACAATTTTATTACTCTTATCCAGCGTATTATTATCGTTAGTCGATAGGGCCAGATAAATATTCTGCGCTCCATCCGGCAAGGTATTGGCCAGATACCCGGCGTTTTCGTTACCGACCGCCGTCAGTAAAAAACCGTCGACCCAGCGCACGCTGACCCGACGCACCTCATCCTGCGAGGCTGCTCCACCATCATGGCGCAGCTGGCAGTTTGACAGTGCCAGGGTAAACGGCTGCGGTTTCATAAACGCCCCGGCCCCGCGATCGTGGACTTCCGCCAGGCTGACCGGCGCCAGCCAGACATTACCGCTGCCGGCATGCTGGCCGCCGTTTAGCGCGACGCTACAGGAAATATCCGTCACCCGCCCGGCAAAATCGACCCGTCCGCGATCGTAATTGGTCTCAAAACCCCACGCCGAGGGGGCGGCGAGGCTGCCGCAAAATAGCAGCCACGCGATAGTGTTTTTCGGCAATCCCTTCATTCCCCCTCCCGTATTAATCGTACGTCAGGTTAAAGATCATATGCGACTCCACCTCGCCGGTGCTGGTCGTCGGGCCATACTGATAAAAACGCGCGTGCAGCGGTATGGTGATGTAGCGGGTCTCCTGATTATTCAAGCGGCCGACGGTGTATTTCTTATTAAACTGCAGCGGGGAGCCATCCTTCAGCACCTGGATGCCAATGCCTTTCGCCATCCCGCTGCCGGCTTTTTCATTCAGCAAGGCGCCCATGGTAGCGGTAGTGCTGGTGGCCAGGGTACCGGAGAACGAGGTGCTAATGTTGGCATATCCCGTTTCACTCAGGCCGCCGCTGCACTGCAGGTCGATATTAAAATCCTTCCCGCCGGCGGTGGTGCCGACCCCTTTCAGGTCGGTGCGCCGGATGGAACCCACATCGACATTCATATTTTTCCCGCTCAGCACCGAACAGGAGGGCGAGACCACGGTGATGGCGTTGGCGCTCAGATAGGTTTCGAGGATCGGGTTACCGCCGCTCTCCCAGTCGTAGGAGGTGTACTTACCCGCCGCCAGGGTGCCGCTGCCGGTGGTTGCCGCGGTTTTGATAATCTGCAGCGTAAAGCGCGACCCTTCGAGGGAATAGTTGGTGGTGTTATATACCCGGGACGAAAAGACGTCGGGATAGACGATATTTACCGTTGCGCCGCCGCGGCTGAAACGCATGCCGATTCCCGGCACGTTGCTGGAGTAGATTTTATTTCCAAGGTCCGTGGCCCCTGGCGACACGATCTTCGCCGCAAAGCGGTTGGTGCCGGAAGTACAGCGATAGCTTGCCCCGCCGGGAGCGCTCATCGTCCAGTCGCGGGTAAGGATCACCGAGCCCACCGGCAGATCCGGGGGCACCACCACCCTGCCCACCACCATGTCCAGCATCACCGTTGGCGATGAGAGACGCGTACAGGAGGCCCAGGACGAGGTGGTTCCCAGCGCCATTAAGACGATAAAAAGCGTTAGTAATTTCCTCAGCGACATACGCTATCCTTTGTTGTTTGCTGTCCCAGATCCACCGAACACTGCCCGCCGCTCCACTTCACAATCGCGCGTTTGGCGTTCGCATCGCTGATAAACATCATGCTGCCCTGGCCGACAACGCCGATCTCCTTGCCGTCGGGGGAGAAAATACTTGCCGCAAACGGCAACGGCTCGTGGTTCGCCTGGCGCGCCTGCAGGGTGAGGTTGTTCTGCACCTTAGTGCCGAACGCGACCTTAACCACGCTGCCTTCCCACGGCACAACCTGCGCCACGGTGCGATCGAAGGCCACGTCGTCATGGCTGCCTTTCGGGTCGATTTCCACGGCGTTAATCCGGTACGGGCGCAGATACGGCAGGATGGCGTAACCATTGCTGTCCACACGGGTGCCCGGCGATCCCGGAAGCATCGCCCCGGCCGCGTCTTTGGCTTCAATCAGGGCCATCGTCGAGCCGCTTTCCGGTGAGAGCACCACGCCGCCGCTGTGGGCGATCATCGTCCCGCTGGCGCCAATGCCGCTCTGACGATAGCCTTCGCCCTGGCTGTAGCTGCCGTTGAGGGTGGTCCATGGCGTACGGTAGCTGCCGTTGAGCGCCACATCATGCTGACCGCCGGTGGCAGTGGTGGTCGACACGCCGTAGTTAAGGTTGTTTTCACTGTCCAGCGAACCGTTGATACCAATCTGCGAGCTGGCAAAGCGCGAGTTATTGAACGAGGTGTTCGACGTCAGGTTGGCGGTGCGGTTATCGCCAAACCACAGCGGGTAGCTGAAGTTGAGTGAAATACGATCGTCGCGACGATGACCGGAGCTGTCTGGCGTATAGACGCGCTGCGCGCTCGCCGACCAGGAGAGACGACCAAATGAATTGTTGTAGCTGACCTGATACTGCTTCTCGGTCCCGGAGCGGTTCCAGTAATCGGAGATACGGCCGCTGAGATAAAACCCGCCCCAGCCGTCCGGCAGGTTCTGGTTCACCGTGAAGGTCATGCCGTTTTTTTGCCGCCACAGGGTGTAGTTGCTGCGACTATTTTTTTCCTGATCGACGGCGTACAGCGCGTCGTTGAGGTTGTAATAACCTTTCGTCGAGTAGCGATACGCCGCCAACACGATGCTGGTCTGGGTATCGGTAAACATGCGGTTAAAGGTCGCGCGATAGCTCTGACCCGAGTCATCATGGGCATCGCTCTTCAACCGCGAATGGGTGACGTCAAAAGAGAGCGCGCCGATGCCGGTGTTCATCCCGGTCCCCACCAGGAAGGCCTGATAGTCGTCAAAACCGGTGACCCCGGTGTAGCCGGTCAACAGGTTGTTGATCCCGTGCTGCCAGGTCGCCTGATAGAGCATCGGCTTGTTGCGCAGCGCGCTGTCGTCCACTTTACCGGCGGAGAGCGCGTAGCGGGTCATGCCCGGGCGCAGCAGCTGAGCAACGGAGGCGTAAGGCACGCTAAACACTTCTACCGAGCCATCCGCTTCTTTCACCGAGACCTCAAGATCGCTGCCATAGCCGGAAGGATAGACATCCTGCAGGGTAAACGGTCCGGGCGGAACGGTGGTCTGATAGATAATATTGCTGCCCTGGCGCACGGTGACGAGGGCGTTGCTCTGCGCCACGCCGCGAATTTCCGGAGCATACGAGCGCATGCCGTCCGGGAACATATTGTCATCGGTGGAAAGATTAACCCCGCGCAGACCGATGGTGTCGAAAAATTCACCATTGGTGAAAATCTGCCCGCCGCTGACGATGGAGTTGAGCTGTGGGATAGGGCGCTGGAGATAGGTCTGGTTGCTGTTCCAGTGCGCTTTACCCTGCTGCTGCTGCCAGTTCAGGTTGCCGATGTGCTTCAGCAGCCAGCCGTCCCACGACAGTCCGGCGTTGACGCCCAGATAGGCGCTGCTGTTATCCGACCCGCCCACCGAAGAGGTATGGCTGTTCCAGGCGTTCGCCATCCAGCCAAGATTGAGCGCGGTAATACCTTTGTCCCAGAACTCCGGGCTGACATAGTTTTTCAGGCGTTGATCTTCATAGATCTGCGGTACCGAAATGTTCAACCGCAGGGAGGACTGGACCAGGTTGTCTTTGACGTTTTCTTCGTTGCGCCAGGATTTGAGGCTACCGCAGTAGCCCTCCTGCTCGCTCAGCTGCGGATTGAGCTTTTCCGCCGCGATGCCATATTGGGCCAGCATCGCTTTGGTGTAGCAGACGCCCAGCCGACCATCTTTATCGCGCGCGATGCGTAAATCGTAGCGCCCTTTCCACTCGTCGTTGGTGTAGACGTCAAGGGAGTAAGTGCCTTCGGTAATCGCGCTGGTCGAAAAGCGCGACAGATCGACCTTTTCGCGACTGCCGACAATAAAGCCGTCGTTAAACTGATATACCGTTCCCGGGTTTTCCTGTCCGCTGGAAAATGGCGGAAAGCAGCACAGCGCGATGGCGATCGCGGTGCTTAATCTTCCCGGGCAGAATGACCTCTGCTTCATTAGCTTTTCCCTTATTTAACGGCCACTTTCACTGCGACATCGGCGCCATAGTCATTAATGTTGTTAACGGTCAGGGTTTCGCCGCGGTTGACGGCGGAGGAGAGCGCCACCGTCTGGCTGGACTGCGGCGCCAGCATCACGGTTTTGCTGTTCAGGGCTTTACCGCCGTCGCGGGAAATACGGCTGACGGTAATGTAGAACGGCGTCGGGTTGTTGATGGCGAGACTACTGCCGCTGGCGGTCAGGGTCAGCTTCTCGGCCGCCGCATCGCGGTTGCCCAGTCCGGCAGGACGATAAATAAATTTAAAGCGCGAACGGATCGCCAGCTGCAGCACGTTCTGGCCTTCATTTTTCTGATTGGCCACCACCGGCGGAATTTCCAGCAGATTCAGCCACCACAGCGTCTCTTTATCTTTCGCCAGACCGGCGCTGCTGCCGAGCTTAATACGCAGCGTCTGGCCGCTCTTGGCGTCAACGCGCGAAATCGGCGGGGTGATAATAAACGGGGTGGTAATGGTATCCGGTGTGGCATCGGCATCGCCGTTATCCAGCCAGGCCTGCGCCAGCGCCGGACGGTCGGCGTTATTTGAAAGCTGTACCGTTATTTCTTTTTCATTTCCTGGATAAATAAAGCGGGTACCGTTAACAATAATATTGTTGGCATGGGCCGCAAAACTAAAAATGAAACAGAAAAAAAGGGCAATACGCTTCATGCTGACCTCAGAATAAAAATACAAGCGGCGGACATTGCCGCTTTATTATTGTTATTAACTGCCCCATCGCGGGGCAGTTTTATTTTCTGACGGAATTACTGGTAAGTAATTTCGTAAGTCGCGTAGCTGTTAACCACACCGGTGGTTACCGTGGTCGGCGCGCTGGTGGCGTAGCCTACGTAGTAGGTGAAACGCGCGCCATCAGCTACAGCGGAAGCGTCGCCTTTCGCTTTCGGCTGAGTGCTGTCACCCGGGATGATTTTGTTGGTCAGCGCGGTAGCGTTGTCAGTAGACAGCACCAGCTGGATGTTCTGAGCACCGGAAGCTTCAGTGTTCGCCAGGTAGCCCTGTTGTTTGCTGGTTGCGCCAGCCAGCAGGTTACCGCCGGTCCAGTTCACGCCCAGTTTGCTTACGTCATCCTGTTTAGTGCCATCAGCAGCCTGGCAGTTAGAGACGTCAATGGTGAAAGATTTCGGTTTCAGGTAAGTATCCGCTGCTGCCGCTTTAACTTCAGTCAGGGTTACCGGAGACAGGTAAACGTTCGCATCGCTGCCCTGGCCGTTAACGGAAACAGTACAGGATACATCGGTAACTTTACCGAAGAAATTAACCTGGCCGCCGCCAACATTGGTATCAGCTGCATGGGCAGCAGTCATGCCAAAAAACGCGGTTGCCATTGCTGCAGAGAGAAGAACCTTTTTCATTGCCATTTCCTTGTCAGAGTGAATTACGAATCAATGAGCACACTGTGAATTCGCATAGAACCAGAAACATCAGGCGATGCTGATTTATGCCACTGCTAATAGAATCTTCGACTGACCGGGAGCCGCAATATTTAAGGCGTCAGGTAACGAACCTAAAAATATAAGTTCGCTGGTGCTATCGGCGTCAAAGAATGCTATTTATTCGCCGACAAATATACATTTGTTCACGTTTCATTAAGTTATATAACAGATAACCATCGACTATTAATAAACAGTCATTGATAGATGAAAACGCGAGGGTGGTTGTTTACAGCGCAGCAAGCCTAACGCCAGAGCGAGAGAAAGTGACCGCAACAGCATGCAGAAAAAGCCCTCGGAAGGCCATCGCGATAAGTCTGAATCTGCCTTTGCGGTGGTGAAAACAGCACCAAATCATTCACACAACGAATGATGAAAGCATGAATGAGGCGCATTCCTCTCCCTGAACAAGGGCAGCCCATGTGATATCCCCTTCCAGAAATAAATCATTAATTCATTGTTTTTAAATTAAAAAATAGATAAACGATCATGTTTTCGCCATCAAACCGCCATAAAAATGTGATCTAAATCGCACTTTTTGCCACTCGCGTTATAGTTAGCAGACTTATTATAAGTCCATCGAAAGCAAACATGCTTTCCACCATAAAAGTTAAAAGGACAAACACCATGAAAAACGTAAAATTACTCGCCGCTGCCGGTATGCTCTCCCTGGTCTCTTTCGCTAGCTTCGCTCATCCGGTGAGCGTGACAGCAGACACCCTGGACAGCGCAGAAGCGAAAATCGCAACCATTGCGAAAGAACAAGGCGCTTCCTATCACATTACCGAAGCGTACACCGGCAACCAGGTCCATATGACCGCCGAGCTGTCTAAATAAGCGAATGGTTGCAGAGGGAGCTGCCGGACAGGCCGCCTGCGGGTGGCTGGTCTGGCTCCCGCCGCCCACCCCGCACGCAGCAATGTCGAGCCCCGTTACGGGGCTTTTTTCGTTTTTGCTCCCGCCGCCTGACGCGCCAGCGCGCGCTGGATAGACAGCACGCTCGCCAGCACCACGATCAATCCCATCAGCGCCATCCCCTGGATCTTTTGTCCGAGGAATATCCATCCCAGTACCACGGCGGTCACCGGGCTCAGCAGACTCATCGCCGACACGGCCACCGGTGAGAGGCGGCCAATCCCCCGAAACCACAGGCCATAGGCCAGCATGGCGCCCGCCAGGCACAGCCACAGATAGCCGGCCGCCTGCAGCACTGTTACCTGATGCAAAGGAGGGTCAACGATCAGCGCCACCGGGGCCAGCACCACCCCACCGATCGTCAGCTGCCAGCCGGTCAGCGCGACGATCGGCAGGGAGAGCGCCCAGCGCCGGGAGAGCCAGGTGCCCAGCGCCATACTGATCGCCCCGAGAAACGCCGCGCCGATGCCCAGCGGGTCGAGGACGGTGTGCGGCGACAGCAGCAGCATGGCCATACCGAGTATGCCGGCGATGGCGGATAACACGGCCAGCCAGGGCGAGCGCTGCCGGTCGACGCACCAGGCGAGGAGCATCACCAGCAGCGGCTGGATCGCGCCGATCACCGCCGCCAGCCCGCCGGGTAAGCGATAGGCGGCGATAAACAACAGCGCCTGAAACGCGCCGATATTTAAGATGCCGGTAACGATCAGCTTTGCCCATTCGCCGCGCTGCGGAAAACGACGGCTCCAGATCAGCAGGGCGATACCTGCCGGCAGCACCCTCAGCAGCGCAGCAATAAATGGGCGGTCAGGGGGCAGAAACTGGGAGGTGACAATGTAGGTCGTCCCCCAGATAGCGGGCGCCAGCGCGGTGAGCAGCAGGTCGAGAATCAGATTACGTGAGAGAAAAGCCATGATTTTATCTTCACTTCAAGGTAAATTAGTGAGTGAAGTATGTACCGCCAAGTATCTTGATATCAAGACAAGTGAGCACTAATGGACAAATCACCGCCGATCGACGCCGTGGATCGCATCCTCGCCCAGTGGCAGCGGGAACGGCCAGACCTCGACTGCAGCCCCATGGGGCCGATAGGTCGCCTGAAACGATGCGCTATGCTGCTGGAGCCGCAGGTGGAAGTGGCCTTTACGCGCCACGATCTGGTGCGCTGGGAGTTTGACATGCTGGCGACGCTGCGGCGCGCCGGGGCGCCTTTCGTACTTTCGCCCACCCAGCTCTTCTCCACGCTGATGATTACCTCCGGCACCATGACCCATCGTCTGAAGGCGCTGGAGAAACGCGGGTTTATTACCCGCCTGCCCAATCCGGAGGATGCCCGCAGTATGCTGGTCGCCCTGACTTCCGCCGGACGCGAACGGATCGATGCCGCAGTGGAAACCCACGTCGACAACGAACGGCAACTGCTGGCAGGACTCAGTGACGGTGAACGCCAGCAGTTGGATCAGGCGCTGCGGGTGTTGATGCGACTGCTGGAAACGGGCTAACAGCCAGCGGCGATAAAGTCGCCGTTGGCGCTGATCGGCACCACGCTGAAAAACAATCCCACGGCAAAGAGGATCAGCGCCAGACCGCCGAGGATCTTCACCAACGGTACCAGCCAGGGCCGCGGGCGGTGTTTCGTGACCAATCGTTTGACCGTCCGATGGCGCGCATAGTGAACCAGCAGCGACAGACCGAGGATCGAGAGCGCGGTGCCCAGCGCCATGCTCATCACCGCGGCGATGCCCCAGCTAACAATCCCCAACGCATTGGCGAATAATAAAATCATGATCGCCCCGCTACAGGGCCGAACGCCGATAGCCAACACCACGCCAAGGCGCGTCTTCCAGTCAGCGCCCTGCAGATCCTGCCCCACGCCGTGATGGCCGCAGCCGCACGAGGCGTCATGCTGATGCGCTGGCGTCAGACGGCGAATCACCTGTTTTGTCGGCCACAGGCTTTGCAGAGCGCGAAAGATAACATAAGCCCCAAAGACGCCGATGGTCAGGGCGCTGATCTTCTCGACGTACCAGCGGCTGGCGCTAAGATCGCCGGCGGCCAGATTCAGCCCCACCGCAAGAATAAAGACGAAGAGTATCGCAGTGACGCCCTGCAACAGGCTGCCGAGAAAGGGCACCACCCGCGCCGCCGTCAGGCTCTCCTGATTGGTGCTCAGGTAGGTCGTCACGATAAATTTACCGTGTCCCGGTCCGACGGCGTGCAGCACGCCATAGAGAAAGGCCCCCACCAGCAGCCAGATACCGCCGCTGTACTGATGGTTATTCAGCAACAGAAGGTACATCACCAGATAGCGATGCAGGGTAATTTGGGTGGCGAGACACCACTGGAGAAAGTCACCCCAGTGGCTGTGCAAGGTGATAGCGGCGGCCAGCAGTAGAAGGCCGCCGCACCCGGCCGCCAGCAGGCGCCAGTCGCGGAGCGCAATCGGAGTCGTCATCGTTATACCATTGTAGTAAACGTAAACCGCCTGACAGCAACTTTACGACAGGCGAGCGAAGGTGTCAGCGCTGAAGGGTGAGGAATTTGTCGAAGCTGTTCACGGGATTGTACGTAGTCACCAGGCTCCGCATTATCTACCGATCGCTATCTTCCCGACACCGTATTAGCGCAGAATGCCTCAATATCTTGAGCATACCACAGCTATATCTTTTTATGCGTTATTGGTTACCAATACCTTTTAACAGGAATAATTACTCAAAAAATCACAGATAAAAATAAATAAGTTATTTCTTGGCGAGCATTTTTTGTCAGTTATTATGCTGCGCTTCCGGCAGGAATATTCTTTAACTGCTATTTATTGTACTCTTCAGCAGGATCACTTCCATGAAAAGAGGCTTACTTACCCTGGTTACTGCTGCCATCGCTTTCCGTACAGGCCACCTGGCGCAGCGACAAGCGCCAGGAGGCACGTGACGAAAAGTGGTGAACCGGCAGGCTTCGGCGTATCCTGGATGTGAGTCCTTCCCGCGCCGAAGCGAGCATTCCAACCCGCCGCCAGACCGTGTCGCAATACTTACCTGTCCTCTATACCTCCCATTGATATCTTCCTGTATACGTTGACCGTGACGAGTTTTCATCTCATTCAACCGCATGTACCAGATTAAGCTTACCCGTTGAAATACGGCGTAATGTGCTCTATTACAGACAATGCTATTATCACCAGGCTTTTTGCAGTATGGTTTAATCACTGTTGTAGTTTTGCAGTGAATGCTATCCAGACGACTTAAGGTTGTATTTTGTCTGAGAAATTTCTCATGCCATTCCCGAAGGTTGTCGGCGAGGGAGGCTGGTTTACTGGGGTGACATTGCCCAGTAAACAGGCAATCAATCATGACGGCATTGATAGCCGCCTTGCCGTGGCCGGAAGCCCAAGCCTTCATCATCATGCGGGTATCATCAAGAGGATCAGGGATGTACAGGACGTGGAAACCCCCAGGAAAGATTCATCAGTTCAGCCAGCTCACCCTTTCTTTACCCTTCAGATCGCGGCCTCTTATCGTTAGCAATGGAGCTAGCCCATGATACCGCTCGCGCTCGTAGCAAATTAAAACGTTATCACCACGCTGTTTCAAAATAAAAAGGCAGTCAAATTTAACAATGACCTGACGCAGGCTCGGAAAACCAAAAATATGCCTGCAATAAAAGGGAAAACCATGACGAATAACGCCGACATAAAAAAAAGGAACTTCCTGACTCAGAATGAAATTGAGTCTTTACTTAAAGCGGCCGATACCGGTCCTTATGCTGCACGTAATTATTGCCTGACGTTACTGTGCTTCATCCATGGTCTGCGCGCCAGCGAGATCTGTCGTCTACGAATATCGGATATCGACCTTGCTGCCCGATGTGTTTACATCCATCGGCTTAAAAAAGGGTTTTCGACTACCCACCCGTTGCTGGATAAAGAGATCTACGCCCTAAAGCGCTGGCTGGCCATTCGCAGCAGCTGGCCGCAGGCCGCCAGCGAATGGCTGTTTCTCTCCCGCAAAGGTAATCCCCTTTCCCGCCAACAGTTTTATCAGATTATCGCGTCCTCAGGGGGACTGGCGGGGCTGCCACTGGAGATCCACCCGCACATGCTGCGGCACTCCTGTGGCTTTGCGTTGGCGAATATGGGGATCGATACCCGCTTGATTCAGGATTATCTCGGGCATCGCAATATCCGCCACACCGTCTGGTATACCGCCAGCAATGCGGGACGCTTCTATGGCATCTGGGACAATCCCCGTGACAAACAGCGATCGTCGCTGATCCAATAGCCTTGACGCCATGGATGGCGTTGTATCGCGAGCGGTCGACAAATTAAAATATTCATGATTATTAACCCTGCGTTAATTAGGATTACTGTTCCCACAAGTTCTTATTTAATCCTTATGACTGAGAGTTAATATAACCCTGCGTTTACTCAGGAATAAGACTGGGTATTTATTGGTGGGAAAAAATTTCCGCGGCTGTGTTTTTAATAACGGCTGGTAGTGAAAAATATCCTTTCATTTTATATACCTGGCGGCAACCCGCACAGATACTATTGAGCCGATGATTAAAATCTTTAAAATTAAGAATTATCACCCGACGATATTTTTAGTGTCTGGCAATGTAATATGTTATCAATTCATGATTAATCATCTTCACCCTGTACCGTTTTAGCATTACAGAACCTATTTCGTCATGGCGTATGGTTTCGCTGTGACGGTCATTCATACCTATTTTCAGGAGCAACTATTGTGAACCGACGTCGTTTTCTAACCGCCAAAGAAGTTCAGGCCATGATGCAGGCTGCTCGTCAGGGCCCTACCGGCGAACGGGACTACTGCCTCATTCTGCTGGCCTTTCGCCATGGCATGCGCATTAGCGAACTGCTGGATCTGCATTATCACGATCTGGATCTCCATGAAGGGCGGGTTAATGTGCGGCGATTAAAGAATGGTTTTTCGACGATTCATCCACTGCGTTTTGATGAGCGCGAGGCGATTGAGCGCTGGAGCCTGGTCCGTGCCGGCTGGAAAGCGGCGGACAAAACGGACGCACTGTTTATCTCCCGCCGCGGCACCGCGCTCTCCCGCCAGCAGGCGTATCGTATTATTCGCTCCGCCGGGGAAAATGCGGGTACCGTCACGCACACTCACCCCCATATGCTGCGTCACGCCTGCGGCTATGAACTGGCGGAAAGAGGGACAGATACGCGTTTGATACAGGATTATCTAGGACATCGCAATATTCGTCATACAGTACGTTACACCGCCAGTAATGCGGCACGTTTCGCTGGCATCTGGGAAAGAAATAATCTTTTAGAGGAAAAAGACCAGAAGACGAAAAATGAAATAACTGATTGATTTTAAATAATTAAAAAAATAACGAACAGGTCAATTGGGGCCAAACTGTTTATATCATAAAAATGTTTTGACATATTTTGCAACTCACTGCGCCATATTTCCGCAAAAAAAATCATATCTAATTGATTATTATCTATTTTTAAACCTGCAATTACTCAATTTTCTCTAACCATATCTCTGCTGCACCGGCGATCCGTCGCCAACGCCATCGCTTTTCCTTTCGCACCCCCTCCCACCACACCAGATTATATTACCATAAAAACCAAATTTGGCAGAATTTAAAACCACAGAATACCCAATTGACACAAAATACAGATCATTTATCCCAACGAGTCAAAATGGCCCCAATTGTCTCATCGGTTGGGCGAAAACTGTGCAGAGCCGGCAGCCGGACCACTCGGCTGAAATCTGAAATGCCTGGAAGGCACAACGGCTGCCAATCCGGTTCGTTATTTCGACATCGTTCAAAGGAAAACAGTATGAAAATCAAAACACTGGCAATGATTGTTGTGTCAGCCCTGTCACTGAGCTCCACGGCAGCTCTGGCCGATACCACCACGGTCAACGGCGGGACCGTGCATTTTAAAGGAGAAGTCGTTAATGCGGCCTGTGCGGTGGATGCCGGCTCTATCGATCAAACCGTTCAGTTAGGCCAGGTGCGTTCCGCGAAACTGGCCACGGCGGGGAGCACCAGTTCGGCCGTCGGTTTCAACATCCAGCTGGATGATTGCGACACTACGGTAGCCACCAAAGCGTCCGTCGCCTTCGCCGGTACGGCCATCGACAGCAGCAATACCACCGTTCTGGCCCTGCAAAACTCTGCCGCTGGCAGCGCAACCAACGTCGGCGTGCAGATCCTCGACAATACCGGTACGCCACTGGCACTGGACGGCGCCACCTTCAGTGCTGCGACCACGCTGAATGACGGCCCCAACATCATCCCGTTCCAGGCACGTTACTACGCGACCGGCGCAGCGACGGCTGGTATAGCGAACGCGGATGCCACGTTCAAAGTGCAGTACGAGTAAGACCCGAGTCAGGCAGGGAAGCTATTCGGGCCAGGAGGGCCCGCTCTCTATTTTCAACCGGAGTGAAACGATGCAGGGAATGAAATCTGGTCTGCTGCTGCTACTGCCTCCGCTGGCGCTGGCCGGTAATCATTGGAACGTCACGCTGCCGGGGGGCAGCATGCGTTTTCAGGGCCTGATAATGGCGAGCTCCTGCCGCGTCGAAGCCGGCGATCGGCAGATGACGGTCAATCTGGGGCAGATCAGCAGTAATCGATTTCATGCTGTCGGCGAAGACAGCAACCCAATCCCTTTCGCGATTCATTTACAGGATTGCAGTACGGCGGTCAGCCAGCATGTGGGTGTGACCTTTCACGGCGTGGCTGATGGAAAAAACCCCGACGTGCTGTCGGTGGGTGAAGGTCCGGGGATCGCCAGTGGGATCGGTATTGCGCTATTCGACAGCCAGGGCCAGCAGCTCCCGCTCAATCGTCCAGCGGATCGCTGGATATCACTCTACCGCGGACCGACGACGCTAAATTTCGTCGCCAAATATCGGGCGACCGGACGCCAGGTCACCGGCGGTGCAGCCAATGCCCAGGCCTGGTTCTCATTGACCTATCAGTAATTAATCCGCAGACAAACAGGACAACACGGTGAGCAGACAAGGAGATAATGTGAGAAAAACGGCAACGATGGCGCATGGCTTACTGGCAGGATGTGTGCTTTTCGCCGCCAGTATCTTTAGCGCCAGCGCGCAGGCGGGCGTTGCGCTTGGCGCGACCCGGGTTATCTACCCGGCGGGACAGAAGCAGGTCCAGCTCGCGGTGACCAATAATGATGACAACAGTACCTGGCTTATTCAGTCATGGGTGGAAAATGCCGATGGTCAGCGAGACGGCCGGTTTGTCATCACTCCTCCGTTGTTTGCCATGCAGGGTAAAAAAGAGAACACCCTGCGCATTATCGACGCCACCAATAACCAGCTGCCGCAGGATCGGGAAAGTCTGTTCTGGATGAACGTGAAGGCGATCCCTTCGATGGATAAATCAAAGCTCAGCGACAATACCCTGCAGCTGGCGATTATCAGCCGCATCAAGCTCTACTACCGTCCGGGAAAACTGGCCCTGCCTCCGGATCAAGCGGCGGAAAAGCTGACCTTTAGCCGTAGCGGATCGTCGCTGACGCTGACGAACCCCACCCCCTATTACCTGACGGTGACCGAACTGAACGCCGGGACACGCATTCTGGAGAACGCCCTCGTACCGCCGATGGGCAAAACCAGCGTCAAGCTACCCGCGGATGCCGGGAACACCATCACCTATCGCACGATTAATGATTACGGCGCGCTGACGCCGAAAATGAATGGCGTGCTGCGCTAACCCAGAAGCGCCCCGCCGCGCGGGACACGCTGCGCATGACCAGAAGCAATGACAGCCGGGCAACGTCGGACCGGAGGGATAATGTCACATCGGAAATATGGACTGGATCATTTAGGTTGCCGAACTGCCCGGCGCCTGGTATCTCCGGCGCTGGCGCTGTGGCTCTGCTCACAGCCGTTTGCCGCGCGGGCGGACCTCTATTTTAACCCCCGCTTTTTAGCTGACGATCCGGCGGCGGTGGCTGACCTGTCGGGATTTGAAAAAGGCCAGGAGGTTCCGCCAGGCACCTATCGCGTCGATATTTATCTCAACAATGGTTTTATGACCACCCGGGACGTCACTTTCCAGGCCGATGCCCAGGGTCACGGTCTGTCACCCTGCCTGACGCGCGGCCAGCTGGCGAGCATGGGTGTGGATACTGGTCGGGTGCCGGGCATGGCGACGCTGGACAGCACGGCCTGCGTGCCGCTGACCACGCTTATCAGCGAAGCTACCACACGCTTCGACGTCGGACAGCAGCGCCTGTACCTCACCGTCCCCCAGGCATTTATGGGTAACCATGCGCGCGGCTATATTCCGCCGGAGCTGTGGGATAACGGTATCACCGCCGGGCTGATAAACTATAACTTCACGGGCAATAACGCCCATAACACCACAGGTGGCAGCAGCCGTTACGCCTATCTGAATCTACAGAGCGGCCTGAACATTGGCGCCTGGCGTCTGCGCGATAACAGCACCTGGAGCTACAGCAGCGGCGGTAGCACCTCATCCAACGAGAATCGCTGGCAGCACGTTAACAGCTGGCTTGAGCGGGACATCACGCCTCTGCGTTCGCGACTCACCCTAGGGGACAGCTACACCAACGGCGATGTCTTCGACGGGATCAACTTCCGCGGCGCCCAGCTGGCCTCCGACGACAATATGCTACCGGACAGCCAGAAAGGCTTTGCGCCGGTGATCCACGGGATCGCCCGCGGCACGGCGCAGGTGTCAATCAGGCAAAACGGCTACGAAATCTACCAGAGCACAGTGCCGCCGGGACCATTTACCATCGACGATCTCTACGCCGCGGGCAATGGCGGCGATCTGCAGGTCACGATCAAAGAAGCGGATGGCTCCCGCCAGGTCTTCAGCGTGCCCTGGTCAACGGTGCCGGTTCTCCAGCGTGAAGGCCATACCCGCTTCGCCCTCACCGCCGGGGAGTACCGCAGCGGCAACAGTCAGCAGGAAACGCCCGATTTTTTCCAGGGCACGGCCATGCATGGCCTGCCGGCAGGCTGGACGCTCTACGGCGGCACCCAGCTGGCAGACCGCTATCGCGCCTTTAACCTTGGGGTGGGGAAAAACATGGGCTATTTCGGCGCCCTGTCGCTGGATATCACTCAGGCCAACGCCACCCTGGCTGACGACAGCGAACATCAGGGGCAGTCGGTGCGTTTTCTCTATAACAAATCCCTGGATGAGACCGGCACCAACCTGCAGCTGGTGGGCTACCGCTACTCTACCCGCGGCTATTATAACTTTGCCGATACCACTTACCGCCGGATGAGCGGCTACAGTGTGGAAACCCAGGACGGCGTTATCCAGGTAAAACCGAAATTTACCGACTACTACAATCTGGCTTACAGCAAGCGCGGCAAGGTGCAGCTGAGCGTGACTCAGCAGTTGGGGCGCACCGCCACCCTCTATCTCAGCGGTAGCCACCAGACCTACTGGGGCACCGACGATGCCGATGAGCAGCTGCAGGCCGGCCTCAACGCCGCCGTGGACGATATCAACTGGTCGCTAAGCTACAGCCTGACAAAAAACGCCTGGCAGCAGGGGCGCGATCAAATGCTGGCGATCAATATCAATATCCCCTTCAGCCACTGGCTGCGTTCCGACAGCCGCTCGGTCTGGCGGCACGCCAGCGCCAGCTACAGCCTGTCGCACGATCTCAATGGCCGCATGACCAATCTGGCGGGCCTGTACGGCACCCTGCTGGAAGACAACAACCTCAGCTATAGCGTGCAGACCGGCTATGCCGGCGGCGGCAACGGCGACAACGGGAGCACAGGCTACACCGCCCTCAACTACCGCGGCGGCTACGGCAACGCCAACGTCGGCTACAGCCGCAGCGATGGCTTTAAACAGCTCTACTACGGGGTCAGCGGCGGCGTGCTGGCGCACGCCAACGGCATCACCCTGAGCCAACCGTTAAACGATACCGTGGTGCTGGTGAAAGCCCCCGGCGCCGGCGGCGTGAAAGTGGAAAACCAGACCGGGGTACGCACCGACTGGCGCGGGTATGCCGTCCTGCCTTATGCCACTGAGTATCGCGAAAACCGGATCGCGCTGGATACCAACACCCTGGCGGACAATGTCGACCTTGACGATGCGGTGGTCAGCGTGGTGCCCACCCATGGGGCGATTGTCCGCGCCAACTTTAACGCCCAGGTAGGGATGAAGATCCTGATGACGCTGACCCATCGCGGCAAACCGGTGCCGTTTGGCGCCCTCGCCACCGGCGACAGCAACCAGAGCGGCAGCATCGTCGCGGACAACGGCCAGGTCTACCTGAGCGGGATGCCGCTGGCGGGCAAAGTGCGGGTGAAATGGGGCGATGGCCCGGACGCTCAGTGCGTGGCCGATTACCGTCTGCCGCCGGAGAGCCAGCAGCAGGCGCTCAGTCAGCTTTCGGTCGCGTGCCGCTAAGGAGATCATGATGAGAACACTGCAGTATCTGCTGGGCACCCTGTTCACCCTGGGCGCACCGGCTGCGCTTGCCGCCGATAGCACGATCGCCATCAGCGGCTATGTCCGCGATAACGCCTGCGCGGTAGCCGGCGAATCGAAGGATTTTACTGTCGATTTACAGGATAACGCCGCGAAGCAGTTTTATGCCGTTGGGGCGACGACGCCGCCGGTGCCGTTCCGCATCGTGCTGTCGCCCTGCGGCACTTCCGTCACCGCGGTGAAGGTCGGTTTCACCGGCGTGGCGGACAGCATCAACACCAGCCTGTTAAAACTCGATGCCGGGACCTCGGCGGCGGCAGGAATGGGGGTGGAAATTCTCGATCAGCAGCAGTCCCGGCTGCCGGTCAATGCGCCGTCATCTACCATGACCTGGACCACGCTGACCCCGGGCCAGACCAATATTCTCAACTTTTACGCCCGGCTGATGGCCACTCAGGTGCCCGTCACCGCCGGGCATGTCAATGCGACAGCAACATTCACCCTGGAATTTCAGTAAGCGGAGGCTGAAATGAAATGGACTCATGTGGGCTGGCTGCTGGCCGGCCTGTTAACCGCGAGCGCTTCCCTGCGGGCGGCCGACGTCACTCTCACCGTCAACGGCAAGGTGGTGGCCAGACCCTGCACGGTTTCCACCGTCAATGCCACCGTCGAGCTGGGCGATCTCTATACCTTTAGCCTGATCGGTGCGGGCTCGGCATCGGCCTGGCACAGCGTGGCGCTGGATCTGAGCAACTGCCCCGTGGGTACTTCACGGGTGAAAGCCACCTTCAGCGGAACGGCGGACAGCACCGGCTATTACAAAAACCAGGGAACGGCGGGCAATATTCAGCTCGAACTGCAGAACGAGGACGGCACCACGCTGAACAATGGCAGCAGCCAGTCGGTACAGGTGGATGAGGCCAGCCAGTCCGCTCGCTTCCCGCTGCAGGTCAGGGCGCTGTCCGTCAACGGCGGCGCCACGCAAGGCACCATTCAGGCGGTGATTAACGTCACCTATACCTACGCCTGAGCCAGGAGAGCATCATGATGAAAAAAATAATCCCCCTGTTCACCACCCTGCTGCTGCTGGGCTGGTCGATGAACGCCTGGTCCTTTGCCTGCAAAACGGCCACCGGGGCGACGATTCCCATCGGCGGCGGGTCAGCCAACGTCTACGTTAACCTGACCCCGGCGGTGAACGTCGGGCAAAACCTGGTGGTCGACCTCTCCACGCAGATTTTTTGCCATAACGACTATCCGGAAACGATCACCGACTACGTGACCCTGCAGCGCGGATCCGCCTATGGCGGTGTGCTGTCGAGTTTTTCAGGCACCGTGAAATATAACGGCACCTCTTACCCGTTCCCGACCACCACGGAAACCGCGCGGGTGATTTATGATTCACGGACCGATAAACCCTGGCCGGCCGTCCTGTATCTGACGCCGGTGAGCACTGCCGGTGGAGTGGCCATCACCGCAGGATCGTTAATCGCGGTGCTGATCCTGCATCAGACCAACAACTACAATAGCGACTCCTTCCAGTTCATCTGGAACATCTACGCCAACAACGACGTGGTGGTCCCCACCGGCGGCTGCGACGTCTCCGCCCGCGATGTCACCGTCACCCTCCCCGACTACCCGGGATCGATGGCCGTGCCGCTCACCGTCCACTGCGCGCAGAGCCAGCAGCTGGGGTATTACCTCTCCGGCACCACCGCGGACAGCGCCAACGCGATCTTCACCAATACCGCCTCCGCCTCGCCGGCGCAGGGGATAGGCGTTCAGCTGACGCGCAACGGCAGCACCGTCCCGGCGAACAGCACGGTCTCGCTGGGCACCGTCGGCACCTCGCCGGTCAACCTCGGCCTGACGGCCACCTATGCCCGGACCACAGGCCAGGTTACCGCCGGCAACGTGCAGTCGATCATCGGCATCACCTTTGTCTATCAATGATGACCGATTATATCCTCTCGCCCTGCTCGCTGGCCGCCCGCGGGTTGAGCCAGCTGATGCTGAACGCCGCGAAGCGGCCCGTTGAGCTGCCGGTCGAGGGCATGTCCCTGCGCGAGCTGGCCGCCGTGAAGCGGATCGTGGTGTATCTCCCTGACGATCCCCTGTGGATGCTCACCACGCTGCGCCAGGCGGCAAGGCTACTCGACGAGGCCTTGCCGCCGTTACCGATGTTGATTCTGAGCCGCAGCCCGGCCATCTGGCTGTGGCAAACGCTGCTCTATCAGGTGAGTCATCCGGATCGTCTGCGCAACGTCCATACTGCCCCCGCCGATCTGTCCTGCGCGGAGCTGGCCCATCGGCTGGAGAATGCGCCGCGGCTTGAGCGGCTTGCCAGCGAAGCCGCGCTGATCCACGGAAAACGGGTCGTCGGGTTGACCCACGCCGAGCTCAAGGTGATCCTCGCCCTGCTGCAAGGGCAGACGATAGGCGAGCAGGCCCAACGTCTCGGATTGAGCCAGAAAACGCTCTACACCCAGCGGCTGGCTGGGGTGAAAAAGCTGGTGGAATGTCATCCGCATCTGGCCCCCCGCTTTCCGCGCACGCTGCTGCCGCGCTCACCCGCAAACGCACTGACGGCGTTTGAACAGGAATGGGTACAAGCGATTCACGATCGCCAGGTCTTCCCGGTTTTTCAACCTATCGTCGATAGTCGCTCACAGCTACAGGGGGTGGAGATCCTGATCCGCTGGCGCCACCGCGGCCAGGTACTTCGCCCCCAGACCTTTCTGCCGCACTTCCGCGCCGACTACACCTGGCTGCTGCTTACGGCCTTTGTTCTGCAGGAGGCCGTGCAGAATATTAATGAGTATCCAGGCGCCTTCTATTTTTCGGTCAACATACCCTCCTCGCTCGCCGACAGTGACAGCCTGCTGCGGATGGTGGAAGCCGCTCGCCAGCAGCTTCGGCAGCCAGAGGGCGTGGCAAGGCTGGTGCTGGAATATGCTGAAACTATCGATTTTCGCCATCAGAGCCGCTCCGCCGCCCACGTGGCGCAGCTGCAACGTGCTGGCGTGCGCGTGATGCTGGACGACTGCTTTTCTCAGGGGAGCGTTATCTTTCCGGCGCGTCGACTGCACTTCAATGCGTATAAACTGGATATGAGCATCGTCAACGACGCCCAGCACGATCCAAAGGCGCTTGCGCTAATAAAAAGCCTGGCCTACTACTGCCAGTTAAGCGACAGTCGCTGTGTGGCGGAAGGGGTGGATTCACTGGCGAAATTTACGCAGTTAAAATCGCTGGGGATTGATCGCTTCCAGGGCTATCTGTTTTCACCACCGATGCGGCGCGAACATCTCCCGGATCTGATCCGCCGCTTTTCCCACCAGCGCGATCCGGCGAAACGTTGAGGGTGCGAGAAAAGCGCACCGGTTAGCACCGGTGCCGGTACGTCATGCGCGAATATCGTCGTATTCGCGGGTGTTATCGAATTCATGTTTGGCAAACGGGCAGAGAGGGATAATCTTCCGCTGCTCCTGGCGCATTTTTTCCACTACCTTCGCCACCAGCTGTTTCCCCACGCCCTGGCCTTTCAGGCTGGGATCAACATCGGTATGTTCGATAATGCTGAGGTGTTCGCCGGTGGGAACAAAAACAATCTCCGCCACCTGGTTTCCCTGCGCGTCGTTAACATAAAATTTGTTATGCCCTTCCAGTATTTCCATCTTCTCCTCGCTTATTTATGACGATATTGCAGAGCGCCGCTCGGGCAGGTATCAATCACGTTTACCACCGTCGCGACATCCACTTCATCCGGGATAATCCACGGCTTACGCTTCAGGTTGAAGAGCTTCGCGCTGCCGCGCACGCAGTTCCCGGAATGCTGACAGATCGCCGTATTAAAGTAGACGTCGATTTTCTCCCCGGTGTAGGCCCGGTAGCCGGCTTCCAGTAATTCCTTATCCATGACATTGCCTCGGTCGTTTTTATCTTTCAGGCTAAGCATAGCCCTCGCCGTGGCGGCTGACTATGCGCAAGCGCGGGAATTGACGCCTCACATCATGCTCTCCCATCGCGCAAGGATCCCGCAGTCAACGATCGGTTGACTTTCATTCCCGCAACGAGGCGATTACACTCATGACACACTGGTATGATCACTCAGGGATGTTCCATTGAATCATATTGCCACCATCGCCCGCCCGGCGCGGTTACTGCTCGTCTTGCCGCTTTCCGGCTGCTCACTTTCGCCAGAGATCCCGGTATTGGGCGCTGCTTTTCCCGGCTGGTTTTTCTGCTTACTGGGCGGTGCGTTTTTACTGATCCCCTGCCATATCCTGATTACCCGTAAAGGCTGGCAGCCGCGCTTTTCTCCCCTGGTCTTCAGCTACGTCGCGCTGATGTTCCTGTTCGCCACGTTGCTGTGGTTTCTGTTTTTTGTTCACTGATCGCTTATGACAACTTCCCGCACTTCCCTGTTACGCAAAAAGTGGCCTCTGCTGGCGCTGGTCCTTGCCGCCATCCTGGCGCTGATCCTCGTTATCTGGCAGTTGCAAACCTCGCCGGAGACCAATGACGCCTATGTCTATGCTGATACCATCGATGTAGTGCCCGAGGTCAGCGGACGCATCGTGGAGATGCCCATTCGCGATAACCAGCGGGTGAAAAAAGGCGATCTGTTGTTCCGCATCGACCCCCGCCCCTATCAGGCAATGCTCGATGACGCGAAAGCCCGGCTGACGACCCTCGACGCGCAGATCATGCTGACCCAGCGCACCATCAAAGCGCAGGAGTATAACGCCCAGTCGGTGGCGGCCGCCGTCGAGCGCGCCAGAGCGCTGGTTAAGCAGACCACCTCCACGCGTATCCGCCTTGAGCCGCTGGTGCCGCAGGGGTTCGCTTCCCAGGAAGATCTCGATCAGGCGCGCACCGCTGAGAAAGCGGCGCGGGCGGAGCTGGAGGCCACGCTGCTGCAGGCCAAACAGGCCTCGGCGGCCGTGACCGGCGTGGATGCCATGGTGGCGCAACGCGCCGGGGTCCTGGCGCAAATCGCCCTCGCTGAACTGCATCTGGAATTTACCGAAGTGCGCGCGCCGTTCAACGGCGTGGTGGTGGCGCTGAAAACCACCGTCGGCCAGTACGCCTCGGCGCTGAAGCCGGTCTTCACCCTGCTGGATGACGACCGCTGGTATGTGATCGCGAACTTCCGCGAAACCGACCTGAACAACGTGCGCCCCGGCGTGGCGGCGCGGATCACCGTGATGACCAACCACAACCGGACCTTTAACGGGGTGGTGGATTCGGTCGGCTCCGGGGTCCTGCCCGAAGGTGGGAGCGTCATCGAAGGGCTGCCGCTGATCCAGAAAAGCATTAACTGGGTCCACGTCTCGCAGCGCTTCCCGGTGAAAATCGCCGTCAGCGATCCCGACCCGGAACTGTTCCGCATGGGCGCCTCGGCCAGCGCCGTGCTGCAGCCGTAGCCGGGCGACGCTATGTTTCCTCTCGCCCATTTTTTACGCCAGGAACTGCGCGACGCGCCGGGACGCGCCAGCTACACGCTGCGCCTGACGCTAAGCTGCGCGGTGCTCATCACCCTGTTTATGACCCTGCAGATCCCTTTCCTGGCCGTTGCGCTGATCGTCGTGTTCTACGTCAGCCAGCCTAACGTGTTGATGATTAAGCTGGTCAGCGTGGTCTTTTTTGTCACCGTCACCGTGGCGCTCGGCGGCGTGCTGCTGATCATCAAGTGGACCTATGACTACCCGCTGATCCGCCTGGCGGCCTCCGTGGCGCTCTTTTTCTGCGCCCTCTATCTGATGCGGGTGCTGGGCAAGCTGGGACTGGCCTTTTTCGTGGTGGCGCTGGCGGTGATTTACGCTCAGACCTTCCCGTCGATGACCAGCCAGAGCGAGATCCTGGTGCGGCTGCTGCTTTGGCTGTGGGTGGCGATTAACACCGCGATCCTCGTCACCCTGCTGGTCAACGCCTGCTTTCAGCAGGCCTTTCCCGGTAACCAGTTTAAGGCGCGTCTGGCCGGGATGCTGCACGAGGTCGCCCGGCGGCTGGCGGCCCCGGACGCTGAAGCGCCACCGACCTTCGGCGAGACCGCCGCGCAGTTCAATCAGCTGCAGTCGCTATTCGCCCAGGCCAGCCGGGCGACACCGGAGATCGCCGCCGATCCCCAGGCCTGGCGCTCGCGGCTGGCCGCCACTTTGCGCTGCTACCAGCTGGCGGCCCTGCTGCAAGCAGACGAGGCGGATAGTGACGATCGCCAGCAGCTGTCGCAGGCGGTACTTCAGCTGAAGAACGCCCTTAGCGAGGGGCCGTTTGACGGCGCTATTCCTCCCCTGACGCTCAGCGGTCGCGGCGTCAATCGCGCTGTTCTGCAGGAGATGGCTACCACTCTGCAGCGGCTGGCGCAGGGTGAGCCGGTTGCCCTGCCGCAGGGTGAGGTGGAGAAGGCGCCCCTGCTGGCGCCGGACGCCTGGCGCAACCCGGCATATCTCCATTTTGCGCTCAAGACCCTGCTGGCGACCCTAATCTGCTATGTCTTCTATACCGCTGCCGACTGGCAGGGTCTACATACCATTATGCTGAGCTGCGTGATCGTCGCCCAGCCCGGGCTGGGCGCCACGATGCAAAAGACATGGCTGCGCATCGGCGGGGCGCTGCTCGCCTCCCTGCTGGCGCTGCTGTTAATCGTCTTTGTCCAGCCCTGGACCGATTCGCTGACGGGCCTGCTGGCGATGTCCCTGCCGGTGCTGGCGCTGGCGGCGTGGATTGCCGCCGGCTCGGAGCGTATCGCCTACGCCGGGATCCAGATTGGTTTCACCTTTGCGCTGGCCTTTCTCAGCTGGTTTGCTCCGCTGACGAACCTCACCGAGCTGCGGGATCGGGTGCTGGGCATCCTGCTCGGGGTGCTGGTCTCCTCCATTGTTCATTTGTATCTCTGGCCGGACAGCGAAGCGCCGCAGCTGAAAACCCGCCTTGCGGCACTTTATCGCCGGCTGGCGGACTGCCTCGCCGCCCCGAAGGAGGCGGTTCCGCTGGCTCCCCTGCTTGTCGCCTTCACCGACAGCGAAGCGCTGCTCCACCGGGTTCGCGCCGAACCGCTGGGCACGTATGCTCACCCCTGGCCCCAGGCGAAAGGCTGGCCGATGCGCGCCACCCTCGCCCAGGCCGAGGAGATCGCCCGCCTCAGCGAAGGCTACCGACTCAACGCCGCGCCGGGAGACCCGACCCTGGCCCGCTGCGCCGAACAGCTGCGGCGCTACGCTGAACGTATCGAACAGGAGGCGACGGCGCCTGGCGAACAGCTAACCGCCGAACTGACTAACCCCTTTGGCCCGGCGCTGGCCGCCGCGCTGGCCGCCCTGCCCGACTGGGGGCCGACACCGATAGCGACTGAGCAACAGGCTAAAACGTCATGATGATCCTTCCTTTCTCCGCGCGCCTGCGCGGCACTCTTTTTACCCTGACGCTGACGCTGCTCAGCGGCTGCGCGCTGATCCAGGATGAGCCTGCCCAGGTCGCCATCGTCAATCCGCAGCAGGCCCAGCTGGCGCAGGTGATCCACCTGGCGAACAGCGACTGGCCGGCCGCCCGCTGGTGGGAGGCCTATGATGATCCTCAGCTCAATATGCTGATCAACCGGGCGCTGCAGAACTCGCCGACCATGCAGGCCGCCCGGCTGCGCATCTCCCAGTCGCAGTCCACGGTGGAACTCGCCCGGTCGGCGATGGGCCTGCAGGCCACCGCCGTCGCGGCGCAAAACCGCCTGCGGATCACCGACAAATCCTTTAGCTGGCCCTACTCATACTCCCTGCCGGTGGATAAAAACGGCCCCTGGTATACGCTGAATACCGTTGGCGTCGGGGCGCAGCTGAATATCGATCTCTGGGGGGCCGATCGCGCCCGGGTCGCCGCCGCTATTGGCGAGAAAAACGCCCGGCTGGCGGAGACCGCCGGCATTGAGCTCGACATCGCCAGCAGCGTGGCGCAGCTCTATTTCGCCATGCAGGCGACGTTCCAGAAAATCGCGCTGCTGCAGGAGCTAGAGGGCATTGCCCGATTCTCGGTGGAAGCCCACGAGCACCGGACCCGGCGCGGCCTGGAAGACAGTGTGGATGTGGCCAACGCCCAGGCCGAACAGCTCGCCGCTCGCCAGCAGATCATTAGCGCCGAGGGGATGCTGACCCAGTATCGTGAAACCCTGCGGGCGCTGATCGGCGCCGATGCGCAGAGCATGCCGGCCATCCATCCGGTGGCGCTGCCGGCGCTCCAGGAGACGCTGCCGCCGTCGCTCTCTTTCGAGCTGCTGGCCCGCCGTCCGGACCTGCAGGCGCTGCGCGGCTACGTCACCGCCTCCCTGAGCCAGGTCGATGCGGCGAAAGCGGCCTTCTACCCCCATTTTGATATCAAAGCGTTCTGGGGCTATAACGCCCTGAGCGTCGGGGATCTGTTTAAGTCCTCTTTCCAGCAGATCAACCTGCTGCCCGGGCTGTATCTGCCGATCTTCGACGGCGGCCGTCTGAACGCTAATCTGCAGTCGGTACGCACCGCCAGCAACATCCTGATCAAACAGTACAACCAGGCGGTGCTGGATGCGGTTCGCGATGTCGCCATCAGCTCCAGCCAGCTTAACGACCTGAATCAGCAGCGCGCGCTGCAGCAGCTAAAAGTCACCGCGGCGCAGACCACCACCGATAGCGCTCGCGCCCATTATCAGCGCGGCCTCCTCAGCCGCTACGCCGCCGAAGAAGCCCGCCGGGCGGTCCTCGCCCAGCAGCTGTTGCTGCTGGACATTGAGGCCCAGCGGCTAAGCACCGACATTACCCTGATCAAAGCCCTGGGCGGCGGCTATCGAGGGCAATAACAAAAATGCCTTCCCAATAGGGGAAGGCATTAAGCTGAAGAGGCGGGGTGGATGCGCGGCGATTACACCAGGGCGCGCAGCTCTTCCCGCATATAGGTGGAAAAGAATTCCGGATGCTTAATCACCAGCCGTTCGCCGGCGGCGACCCGTTCAGCCCACTCCGCCACTTTGTCGGTAAACCCAGCGCTCCAGCCCTGCTGTTGGCCGCGCGCAGCGACGTCGGCCGGGGTGGCGGGTACGCCCAGTTCTTTTAAATATTTGAGAATTCCCTTCGCGGTACTTTCATCCATAGACTGTGGTACTGGCTCAGACGTATTCATACCACCGATGAAATCCAATGCTTTATCAATGACTGCTGGCATAGGTGTGTCCTTATATTAACCACATAGTAAACCTGACTACACTATGGACCGGAAAGCGACGTGATTTCAAAGAACACGCTCACGTTATGGGACATCGCGCATTGTGAAAAGGGGATTTTGTTCTGCTGGGGCGGGGATTGGACAAAAAACAAGCCGGCCCCGTAGGGCCGGCCTGAGGATCGCGTCAGGCGTTGCTGAGGGATTTTTGCGCGGCGCTGGACCGACTGTTCTCCAGCATCCGGCGGACCGGGACAATCAGCACGGCCAGCACGGCGGCGCAGATCAGCAATGCGATGGAGCAGCGGGCGAAGAGGTCCGGCAGCAGCGACAGCTGATCGGCCTTCACATGACCGCCGATCAGGCCCGCCGCCAGGTTACCCAGCGCGCTGGCGCAGAACCACAGCCCCATCATCTGGCCGCGCATTCTCTCCGGCGCCAGCAGAGTCATGGTCGCCAGCCCAATCGGGCTGAGGCACAGTTCACCGAGCGTCAGCATCAGGATGCTGCCCACCAGCCACAGCGGCGACACACCGGCCCCGCCGTTGCTCAGAACGTTCTGCGCCGCCAGCATCATCAGGCCAAAGCCCGCCGCTGCGCACAGGATGCCAATCACGAATTTGGTCATACTGCCCGGACGAACGTTTTTACGCGCCAGCGCAGGCCACGCCCAGCTGAATACCGGCGCGAGGAGAATGATAAACAAGGCGTTAATCGACTGGAACCAGACCGCGGGGATCTCAAAATCGCCGATCATCCGGTTGGTATAGTCGTTAGCAAACAGGTTGAAGGAGGTCGGTTTCTGTTCAAACGCGGACCAGAAAAAGGCCGCCGAGACCAGCAAAATAAAGCATACCAGCAGGCGCGCCCGCTCTTTACGGTTGAGTCCGGCGAAGACGAACAGCCAGATGAAATAGAGCGCCACGGAGGCGGCAATCACATAGACCAGCACGCTGGCCACCGCTACCGGGTTAATCACGATCGTGCCCAGGCTGATAAGCGTGACCAGCACCGCCACTCCCAGCGCCAGCGCCAGCAGCCACGCTCCAACGCCATTCTTTTTCGCCACCGGGCTGTTCCAGGTGGAATCGAGGCCAACCTCCGCGTCATAGCGCTTCATCGACGGTACGGCAAAGACACGGAAAATGATCAGCGCCACCAGCATCCCGATCCCTCCGATGCCGAAGCCCCAGTGCCAGCCATGCGATTTGATAAGCCAGCCAGAGATCAATGGCGCGATAAACGAGCCGATGTTGATCCCCATGTAGAACAGCGAAAAACCACCGTCGCGGCGCGCGTCGCCCTTTTTATACAGGGTGCCGACCATCACCGAGATACAGGTTTTAAACAACCCGGAACCCAGGACGATAAACATCAGACCGATAAAGAACAGATCGTTGCCCAGCCATGCTGACAGAGCGATCGACAGGTGCCCCAGGGCGATCAGGATAGAGCCATACCAGACGGCGCGCTGTTGGCCAAGCCAGTTATCCGCCAGCCAGCCGCCCGGCAGCGCGGCCAGATACATACTGCCGGCAAAAATCCCAACGATCGCCGAGGCGTTCTCTCGCGCCAGGCCCATGCCGCCGTCGTACACTGTCGCCGCCATAAACAGGATCAGTAAAGGACGGATGCCGTAAAACGAGAAGCGCTCCCACATTTCAGTGAAGAACAGGGAGCCCAGCGGATAAGGATGGCCGAAAAAGGTACGGCTTTCGTTTTTATTAACAGAGGAATGCATAAATTCTCCAGGTAAGGTGCGCCGCAGCGCAAGTTAACCGTATAAAGCAGGCTGACGATTTATAATTTGTTTGTATTAACATCAAACACGAGCATTTTTAACCATTTGATAACCACGCAATGGTTTTGTCCAGCCCCTTACCTTCCCTTTTTAGATGAAAAGTCGACAAACATCTAGTTTTACAGATTTAATGTTCGCAATAATGCAAACGACGTTGACTTTATATCATTACGCACAAAACGAAATTTTACCCATTAAAAACAAACAGTTAATAATTTATCGAGAGACATAAACCACCGGCGCAGAGGCGGTGTATAACGGCAGGAAAAGTAAGGGAAACAGACTGGATAGTGGAGAAATAGCGCTAAGCGAGAATATTGTCAGCAATCCAGGCGCTACATACCTGGAGAGCCTACCATACAGCAGGTTTAACACGGCATGCCGGCTGCTACAGCCGGCGCCATTCTGCGCGCTATTTCACACGCTGCCCTGCGGCATCAATGACTGGCTCACCGTCCTCCTTCACGAATGCGCCTTTTTGCGGCGCCGTCAGGATCTCCAGCACCACCTCTGACGGGCGGCAGAGTCGGGTGCCCTGCGGCGTCGTTACGATCGGACGGTTAATCAGGATCGGATGCTGAAGCATAAAGTCGATTATCTGGTCGTCAGTAAACCGGTCTTCCGCCAGGCCCAGCGCGTCGTAGGGTTCGACGTTTTTCCGCAGCAGCGCGCGCACCGGGATCCCCATCGCGGCGAGCAGCTGGCGCAGCTCATCACCCGACGGCGGCGTCTCCAGATAATAGATAACGGTGGGCTCGGCGCCGCTGTTACGGATCAGCGCCAGCGTATTACGCGAGGTGCCGCAATCAGGGTTATGGTAAATGGTGATGCTCATAGTACGTTCTCATGGCTGGTTGAAGGAGAGACGCAGCGCCAGCGCGGCCAGCGTCACAAGCAGCACCGGCAGGGTCATGGTGATGCCGCAGCGGAAATAATACCCCCAACCGATGGTGATGTGCTTCTGCGCCAACACATGCAGCCAGAGCAGCGTGGCCAGGCTACCAATTGGCGTGATCTTGGGCCCCAGATCGCAGCCGATGACGTTGGCATAAATCATGGCCTCTTTGATCGTCCCTGTTGCCGCGCTGCCATCAATCGACAGGGCGCCGACCAGTACGCTGGGCATATTATTCATTATTGAAGAGAGGAAGGCCGACAGGATACCTGTGCCCAGCGTCGCGGCCCAGAGGCCGCGCTCCGCCAGCATGTTCAGCACCGTGGTCAGATAATCCGTTAACCCGGCGTTTCGCAGACCATACACCACCAGATACATTCCCAGCGAGAAGATCACTATCTGCCACGGGGCGCCGCGCAGCACCTTGCCGGTGTTAATTACCCGCCCGCGCTTCGCGACAGCAAACAGGATCCCGGCGCCGAGCGCCGCGATGGCGCTGACCGGGATCCCCAGCGGTTCAAGGACGAAAAAGCCAGCCAGCAACAGCAGCAGCACGCCCCAGCCGGTGCGGAACGTCGCTGGATCTTTTATCGCCGTGGCCGGCGCTTTTAGTAACGCCATATCCCAGGCCGGCGGGATATCCTTGCGAAAGAACAGGTGCAGCATCGCCAGGGTGGTGAGGATCGCCGCGAGATCGACCGGCACCATCACCGAAGCGTACTCCCTGAAGCCGATGGCAAAGAAATCTGCCGAAACGATATTCACCAGATTCGACACCACCAGCGGCAGGCTGGCGGTATCGGCAATAAATCCGGCGGCCATGACAAAGGCCAGCATCGTTCCCTTGCTGAACCCCAGCGCTCGCAGCATGGCAATCACGATTGGCGTGAGGATCAGCGCCGCCCCATCATTGGCAAACAGCGCCGCCACAGCCGCGCCGAGCAGGATAATCCAGGTAAACAGCAGACGACCCCGGCCTCTTCCCCAGCGGGAAACGTGCAGCGCGGCCCATTCGAAAAAGCCAGACTCATCAAGCAGCAGGCTGATAATGATAACGGCGATAAAGGTGGCGGTCGCATTCCAGACGATATGCCATACCACCGGGATATCGGCTACCTGTACGCCACCGGTGGCCAGCGCCAGCGCCGCGCCAAAGGCCGCGCTCCAGCCGATCCCTAACCCCCGCGGCTGCCAGATCACCAGCACCAGGGTCAGGATAAAAATCGTACCTGCCAGCAACATCGTTCCTCCGCCAATCACATTCGAAAAATCATATATGTTAAGATAAATTTTTTACCGGCAACCCGGCCCGCCAGCCAGTCTGCTGATCATCAGCCGCACATCCTCCTGCTGACTGAGCCAGGCCTGCTCAATCACCTGCGCCGCCCAGGCCGGCATCTGCGGAGAGAGGCGGTAATGGACCCACTTACCCTGTTTACGATCCAGCAGCAATCCGCTCTCACGGAGCATCGCCAGATGGCGGGAGATCTTGGGCTGGGACTGGGCGAGCGCCGTACAGAGATCGCACACGCACAGCTCTCCACGCGCCTTGAGCAGCAATACGATCCCCAGCCGAGTTTCATCGGCGAGGTTTTTGAACAGTTGCAGGGGCAATAAAGACATGATTTCTCCTCAAGCGTGACGGACAGCATACGGGGCCACAAAGAAAGATCAATATACATGCGAAAAAACATATATATTAATTCACGTCTGCGATGAGCATCCGGGATGTTGCGCCCCGCCATCCCTGCTAAATAGCACGGAAAAATGCCGCGTTTTCTTTTATCCATCATCGAAATATGTCAGGCTGGAGATCCCATTGGATTGCCAGGGCTTTCAGGATGAGTACGATTTATGTGGTTGTTTTAACGTATATAAAACCGCTCGAAGAGGTTGACCGTGCGATCCCCGCCCACATCGAATGGCTCAAAAAAGGCTATGCTGACGGCCTCTTTCTCGCCTCCGGCCGCCGTATTCCCCGCACCGGCGGCGTCATTCTGGCAAAATGCGATAGCCGGGAAACTCTGCAAGCGCGTCTGAGCCAGGATCCCTTCCAGCAGCTGGGTCTCGCCCGTACAGAGATTATTCCCTTTGAGGCCAGCATGGCGTCACCCGCGCTGCAGTCGCTGTTATAACCCTGTCTGAAAGCATATCCCGGAGGAAAAATGCAGCCGTACTTTCACTGGATCAATGAACCTGCCGAGTGGCGCCGCGATTCCGACGGCCTGACGGTGGTCACTAATAAGCATACCGACTTCTGGCGCCATACCTGGTATGGCTTCGAGCGCTTCTCTGGCCATCTCTATGCCGCAGAAGTGGCGGGCGATTTTACCCTGCAGGCAAAAATCTGTGCGGATTTCACCACGCTTTACGACCAGGCTGGGCTGATGATGATGGCCGACGAGCAGACCTGGCTGAAGGCGGGAATTGAGTTTAATGACGATGCCCCGGCCATCGGCAGCGTACTGACGCTAACCCACTCCGACTGGGCCACCGGGCTTTTCCCCGGCGACCCGCGCACCTTCTGGCTGCGGCTGACCCGCAAGGGCGACGCGTTAAGGCTGCAGTATTCAACCGACGGCGAGCGCTGGCCGCTACTGCGGCTCGGCTACTTTCCGCCAGGCCCGGTGAAAGCGGGCGTCATGTGCTGCTCACCGGAGCGTGGCGGACTGGCGGTTGCGTTTCAGGATATTCAGCTTTCCCCGCCGCTGGACAAAGCGCTGCACGATCTGAGCTGAACGCTAGCGGGAAGACCCGATTTTCTCTGCATCATCCGCGGCATGCATTATCAGGAAATCAATCAGGGCTTTCACCCTTTTCGTTCTGCCTGCGTTTTTTGGGTAATAGAGATAAACCGGCGGATAGGTTTTCCAGTAGTCCTCCATCACGGGAATAAACTGCTCACGATCGGGCTGTAATTGCAGGATTGGTTCAAATAAACGGCCAATTCCCAGTCCGTGGCGAATACCGTCGGCCATGACGTCAATATCATTGCTGATTAACTGTCCGGGCATCTCGACGGTGAGCTGCTCGCCGTGGTCATTGAGGATCAGCGGCAGGATGCGGTTGTTGGTAATAAAGCGATAGCCAATCAGCCGGTGATGATGGAGATCGGCAGGCATCGCTGGCACGCCATATTCGGCAAGATAGGCAGAGGAGGCGTATAGCCCTTCACGAAACGGCTTCATTAACGGGCGGGCGACCACGCCGCCTTCGAGAATATCGCCAAAGCGGATCCCAAGGTCGAAACGTTCTTCAATAATATTGACGGTACCGTCATAGACCGATATTTCCAGCTGGATCCCCGGATATTGCTGACAAAATGCCGCCATCGCCGGTTTGAGAATAAGCAGGTAGGCAAAGCGCGAGAGGGTTATTCTCACTGCCCCGGAGGGCTCTTGATTCTGGTCGCGGATGATTTCCAGCGACTTTTCCAGTGTCTCCACCGCCGCGGCGGTCTGCTCCAGCAGCTGTTGCCCGGTTTCCGTCAGCTCGATACGCCGGGTAGTGCGCACAAAAAGGGGGTGGCCAATATGCTCCTCCAGCAGCCTGAGCGCATTGCTGACCGACGGCGGCGTGATTTCGAGCTTGCGCGCGGCGGCCGAGATATTGCCCTCGCGCGCAATGCTCTGAAAGATGCGTATCTGATTATAAAGCGCGTTATTCATAGCATCTCCTTAAGACACCCTCGCCTGATTATTAAGTACAGGCTAAATATTCTTAAGTCAATGACCGCCTAATCTTCCCCCCCTGCGGCTCGTATACTTTTGTCTCTTCCCGCTGATAACGACTTTCCGGAGACAACTATGCGAATTTTATGTCTGGATATCCCTGCCCCCGGCGCGACGCTGGAACACTATGCGCCGCACCTTACCGCAGAAGCCCTGCACGCCTGGGGACTGTACAAGTCAGGCTTTATTCGCGACATCTATTTCCGTCAGGATCGACCCGGCGTCGCTATTTTCCTCGAGTGCGACACCGTGGAAGAGGCGAATAATGTCATGGCCGAATTTCCGCTGGCAAAAGCGGGTCTATTAACCTTCGAGTGTATTCCACTCGGCTCGTTTATTAGCTGGGAAAATCTCTTCTCTGCTGAATTTAAACATCAGGAGTAACGTTGGGAATGGCTCATATTCTTGTCGTTTCCGGGCATCCGGATCTTAACCATTCCATCGCCAACGCCACCATCCTCGATGAGCTGGCGACCGCCCTGCCTGATGCGGAAATCCGTCGTCTGGACTGGCTCTATCCGGACGGCAAATTCAACATCGCCGCTGAGCAGGAAAGCCTGCTGCAGGCGGATGTGATTGTCTGGCAGTTTCCCTTTAGCTGGTATGGGCTGCCCGGGTTAATGAAACAGTGGCTGGACGAGGTATTTGTCCACGGCTTCGCCCATGGCTCAACGGCGAAACTGGGTGGTAAAAAGCTGATCCTCTCCTTCACCACGGGAGCGCCACAGGCGCTCTATACCGCTGACGGTTTCTTTGGCCATGCCATTGAGGAGTATCTCCTTCCCTTCGAGACCACGGCCAGGCTGTGCAATCTTGAGCTGCTGGCGCCGGTTTATACCTGCGGTATTAGCTACGCCGACCGGGATGCCGACAAAATCGCTCAGCAAAAAACGCTTGCCCGGGAACACGCGGCCAGACTGATCGCGCGGCTTAATACTCTGGTGGAATAACCCAAAGGGAGAAAATAACGATGCAGTATACCCGGCTCGGGAAGAGTGACTTACTGGTCTCCCGTATCTGCATGGGATGTATGGGGTTTGGCGATCCGTCAACGGGTCAGCATCGCTGGACGCTGGACGAAACAGCCAGCCGGGACATCATCCGCCACGCTCTGGAACAGGGCATCAATTTTTACGATACCGCCATCGCCTATCAGAACGGCTCCAGCGAACGGTACGTTGGCCGGGCGCTGCGGGAGATGGCAAAACGCGAGGAGGTGGTGCTGGCCACCAAGTTTCTGCCACGAACCGCCGCGCAGATTGCCGAGGGGATCAGCGGAAAACAGGCGATAGCCCGCTCGCTTGACCAGAGTCTGCGAAACCTCGGGATGGACTACATCGACCTCTACATCTACCACATCTGGGATTACAACACCCCGGTTATCGACGTGCTGGAGGCGCTGCACACCGCAGTGACCGCCGGCAAGGTGCGCGCGATTGGCATTTCCAATTGCTATGCCTGGCAGTTGGCGAAGGTGAACGCCCTTGCCGAACGCGAAGGGCTGACATCCTTTGTTTCTGTGCAGAGCCACTACAACCTGATTATGCGTGAAGATGAACGAGAGCTGTTCGGGCTGTGCGCGGAAGAGGGTATCGCCATGACTCCCTATAGCGCGCTGGCCAGCGGCCGTCTCTCCCGCTTAGAAGGCCACACGCGGCGAGCGGTGGAAGATGATTATGCCCGGGGCAAATACGACGGCACGGCAGAACAGGACCGGATCATTATTGCCCGCGTCGCCGAACTTGCCGAACGGCATCAGGTCTCCATGACCGAAATTTCGCTGGCCTGGCTGCTGACTAAAGTCACCGCTCCGGTGATCGGCGCCACGCAAAAGCATCATGTTGACGGCGCGGTCAACGCTGTAGCCCTTCAACTGAGCCCGGAAGACATCCGTTATCTGGAAGAAGCCTACCAGCCGCACGTTCTCACAGGCGTGATGGCGCAAAACACGCCGCAAGCCAAAGACCATCATCAGGTGTGGACGCGGTAACCCTCTGTCCTGTTCAGCAGGGAGAATAAAACATGAAAAACGTGATTGCCGCGGCAGCCTTGTCGCTTGTGCTGTCTGATTTTGCTTATGCCCACGAACAAAGAGATGAAGCTATGATGAAAATTACCCCTTCCACCCTTGCGGACGCTGATATTCAAGCGGTCTCCCCGGCGCTGGCGCGCTTCGGCCGCGAGGCCATCAGCAACGACCTCTGGCAACGTGACGCCCTGTCCGCCCGCGACCGTAGCATCGTGACCGTAGCGATGCTGATTGCCCGCAACCAGCCAGGCGAGCTGAAGCACTATATTGCCGTTGCGCTCGATAGCGGCGTGACGCCAGCGGAAGTGTCAGAGATCATTACTCACCTCGCCTTCTACGCTGGCTGGCCCAATGCGATGTCAGCCGTCAGCGTCGCTAAAACCATCTTTGAAGCCAGGGGCGTGACGGCAGAGGCCCTGCCCGCCGCCTCGCCAACGCTGCTGCCACTCAATGAACAGGTAGAGAAACAGCGTGCAGACACCGTGGAAAAAAATGTCGGCCCCATTTCGCCTGGCCTGGTTAAATTTACCGCCGACCCGCTGTTTCTCGACCTCTGGCAACGGCCCGCGCTTACGCCCCGCGACAGAAGTCTGGTGACGGTCAGCGCGTTAATCGCCGCCGGACAGAGCGCGCAGATTGGCTACCACCTAAACAGAGCTATGGATAATGGGCTTTCGGCTGAAGAGGCCGGAGAAGTAGTCGCCCAGGCGGCGTTCTACGCGGGATGGCCAAATGCGTTTACCGCCGCCCCGGTGGTCGGTGAGGTATTGCGAGCGCGCGAGAGCAAAGCTGAATAAAAAAGAATAAAGGACAGGGAAGCTGTCCTTTATTTATCGTTAATTGTTAATTTAAAGGTACCACGAGGGCTTTCGATTAGGTCTCGCGGAAAGAACATAAACGGTCTATCGAAGTATGGAGACTTCGATCGTGAGTCTGTTCACATCGCTCATTGAGAAAATTGCCGTTCCGTATGCCGTCATGAGTCTCATCCTTTGAAAGCAGCGATCGCTGTGGCGAGACGGTAGCGCGGACATGTCTATTTGGTCCAGAGATGGACATCTCAATTTAGCTACTACACCGCTACTTCGATTGATGTATTTTATATTAAATATCAATGAATTGAATTATTCATTTAATATAAATTGATGTTATAGCAATCGCTATACAGGCTCCTTAGTCATGACTGACCGGGCCACACCGCATATCGCAAGAATTTGCTCTCTCAGCCAGCGGTGACCGGGGTCGCGTTCCATTCTTGGGTGCCACATCTGCGATACCGTAATACGACGGCTTTTGAACGGCAGCTCGAAAAGGTGTACCTGGTCCGTTACCTGCTGATTGAGTAAATAGAGTGCGGGTATCATGGCGATAAGATCCGATTCCAGCGCCACGGAAAGTGCTGTCGGAAATCCCGGTACGACGCTTGCAATTTTACGTTTTGTCCCCAGTTCGGCCAGCGCATCGTCAACGGATCCGTGCAACGCGCCCTCGGGTGACGCTACCACATGGCCCCAGGCGACATAATCACTCACGCCTATTTCAGCCTGCTTAGCCAGCGGGTGCCCTTTACGGACGACGCCAACAAACCGATCCTCAAACAGTCGTTGCAGCCGTATTTCTGGCCCCATATTACTCTGAACGCCAATCTCCAGATCAACCAGCCCTTCCCGAAGATAGCGCGACGTTTTTTCCGGCTTAGGCGCGAAGCGTATACAGACGTCCGGCGCGGCGTCGGCAACCGCTGCTATAAGCGCAGGCCCAAACGCCACCACAAAACCATCGTTTGCCCTGATGGTAAAAAGACGCGCCAGATTTTGCGCGCAGAACGTTTCAGTTGAGGGCTGTAATACCGCCCTGGCATCGTGCACTGCACGCCTGGCGCGATCCCGGGTCGCTTCGGCCCACGGGGTCAGTACCATGTTACGCCCGGCGCGCACCAGGATCGGGTCTCCTGTGACATCGCGTAACCTGCTTAATGTCCGGCTCATGGCCGAAGTGCTGAGGTTCAGACGACGAGCCGCACCTGCGACACTCGCTTCACTCAGCAATACGTCGAGAGCTACCAGCAAATTAAAATCGGGATCAGACATTACCCTTCCTCCCAGCACATTAAGATAAGGCGTTTGATGCAACAATAAAGTGAAAATAGTGCGCCTTCCGCCTGGTAAAAGCCATCTTTATAGTTTTGTCATCCATACACTCTTCTAAGAGGACAAATGATGACGCTCTTTTCCAGTCAACCCGGCGACGAAGGACTGCCTGGCCCGGCGCGCGCACGGGTGATGGCCGCAATAATGACCACCACCTTAATGGGCGTGTTTGATGGCACCATGATCAACATTGCCCTGCCCTCCATGGCTCAGGAGATGCAGGTACCTGCCAGTATTGCCGTCTGGTTCGCCAACGGGTATCTGCTGGCGGCTGCGATGACGCTGGCGATATTCGCGGCGCTTGCGGCCCGTCTGGGTTATCGCCCCGTATTTCTGGCGGGCCTGACGACCTTTACCCTGACATCACTGGGTTGTGCGCTGGCGAATAAGCCCGAAGTGCTTATCGGTATGCGCGTGCTTCAGGGGATCGGCGGCGCGGCGACGCTGAGTATTGCCCCCGCAATACTCAGGTCCGTATTTCCCGGACGCTTACTTGGCCGCATTCTGGGGTTCCATGCCCTGCTCATTGCCTCGAGCTCCGCTATCGGCCCGGTATTGGGCGGTACGATCCTTCACACCCTTAGCTGGCAATGGCTGTTTGCGATAAACGTTCTTCCCGGCACCCTCGCCTTACTGCTGGCGGTCAGAGCGCTGCCGCGGGATGCGATCCGTATGCAGGCGCCCTTCGACACCGTGGGCGCCATATTGTCGGCGCTGCTGTTGGGTTCGACGATCATGGCGGCGAACAGCCTACAGAACGCTACTTCTCAATTCGGCAGCCTTTGCTGGATGGCTCTCGCTGCGCTGAGCGGCATGGCTTTTATCTGGCAAATCCGCCGCACGGGTCATCCCTTACTGCCGCCGAGCATGTTTAAAAATGAACGTTTTACCCTCGCGGCCTTCACGTCGATGGTTGCTTTCGTCAGCCAGGGGATCACCTTTATTGCGCTACCCTTCCTGTTTCAGAGCGAATACGGCTACAGTCCGGTAGTGTCTGCCCTGCTGTTTACGCCGTGGCCATTAGGGATCGTGCTGATTGCGCCGCATGCAGGCCGTTGGGCGGACACGATATCAGCCCCGGCGATATCCACCCTGGGGCTGGTGATATTTGTCGTCGGTTTGATCCTGCTGGCGACGTTACCCGCCAGACCTTCAATGTGGGATATCTGCCTGCGAAGTCTGGTATGCGGAATAGGGTTTGGCTGCTTTCAGAGTCCCAATAACCGGGAAATGCTCTCAAACGTTATTCGTGAGCACGCGAGTTATGCGTCCGGTGTTTTATCCATTATGCGCACTTTCGGGCAGTGCCTGGGAGCCGCCGCCGTAGCCGTTCTGCTGGCAGCAGATGAAAGGTCAATTCATGTTGCGCTGTGGAGCGCCGCCGCGGCCTCTGCGGTATCGGTCGTCGTCAGCGCGAGCCGGTTGCGTAAAATCACTCATCCTGCGGAAACAGGATAAATGTGAAAGTATCACTAAACGCTACGACTCCAGCGCCAGCAGCGCAAAACGCCGATCCCGCAACCAAAGTGGAGTCTTCCGTCGGAGTTCAATAGACTAACAGAATGCTATAACCGCTGATTTATCAAGGGAAAATTGAGTTGGGTAGACTTCAGGAGACTTGAATTTGGAGCGGGCGAAGGGAATCGAACCCTCGTATAGAGCTTGGGAAGCTCTCGTTCACTCCATCTCGATATTGTACAGGGCGCTGTACCTGATTGCGTGACTATAGAGGATCAATGTCATGGCGATCAACAACAATCAGTACCTTTTTCAGAACAAATCCGGGCTGTGGATTTTCCAGATCTTCGTACCTAAATACATGCGCCACGCATTCGGACATAAGCGCGCCTGGCGCAAGTCCACGGGCACAAAAGATATAGTTAAGGCTCGGCAATTCAGAAACCATCTTCTTATTGAATTCAATAAGTTGAAAGAGCAGTTAAAGCCGGATACTGAGGAGAAACGCATCTCTGGTGCTATCGCGTCTCTCTATCAGGAGGTAAGCACCAACAATGAGATCGAGGACAGGCGCGGCAAGCCAGACGAGGATAAAACCACATCCCCCACCCTTTGCGAGATCCGCGATGAGTACAGCGAAAACTACAAAAACCGTCGCTCCTACTCCACTCTGAGCAAATCAGCCCGCGCCGTGGAGGTCTTTCTTGCCACCATTCAGGAAACAGACATCAAGATTGATCTGATTGGTCGGCGCGTAGTGACACAATTCATCAGAACACAACAAGAGCGGGTTGCTGGTCAGACTTTACAGAACTGGCTAACCTGCCTGGGCAGTCTGTACGAGTTCGCTCTGAGATCCTACGATGCCATCCCCGAGGGAAACCCCTTCCACAATCACAATCTGGAAGCAAGGCGCACAATCGAAAGTTACGAACCGTTCGAGTTTGTCCAGATGCAAAAGCTACTTGATGCAGCAGAGCCGGAGATCAAGAACATTATAGTAATGGGACTATTTTCAGGATGCCGCCTTGATGAACTGGCAAGCCTCAAGAAATCAGAGATCCAGGCGGTGGAAGGTGTGCGCTGTTTCTACATTTCGAAGTCAAAGACTAAAGCAGGGATCAGGTATGTGCCGATTCACCCTAAGCTATCTGCGATTGTCGATGAATACCTGAGCCATAATTGCGGCGAATATCTATTCCCACAGGCTAACAAGATTAACCGCGCTGACGGCAAGAAAGGCCCCTTCTACTCCCAGGCATTCACCAGGTTACGCCGTCGTGTATTGCCTACCGCTACAGATCGCCAATGCTTCCACAGCTTGCGTGGGATGTTCATCACCTGTCTTGACCGTGCCGGATGCCCCGAGCAACGCATAGGGGCAATCACCGGACACACAGAACAGAAAGCGAAAACGGAGGCTTTCAGGACGTACAGTAAAGGGGCTGGGATGGTTGAGTTATCGAAGTATATAGAGTTGGTGAATTACGAAGGAATATGAATCGCAGATACAAAAAAGCCGAGGGCATCCCCGGCTTTCTATCAATCTTTGCTCTCACCTGCTTGTATCTTCTCATCAACAGCTTTGCGAAGAGCAGACAACGAAGACTTGTCATGCTTAATCTTTTTCACGCCAAACAATTGGTCATGATCAGTGATAAAGCGAACAGACACGTAAGGCTTTCCTTCGTCATCCTTACTAAATTTTATAACAACAAGAGGATCATCAAAATTTGGTCTTAAACGAGCATGGTAAATGCCAATGTACTCGATAACTAAACGGCCTTCGCCATCACAGTCACTGCTCTTTGCCCTGCCGTGCGTGCGGTCTTCACGTACTTCATAAATCTCAATGTATTGCTGCTCTTCCCACTTTTCGATGAGGGTATACAATTCATCAAGATATTTTTCTGCATCGTAACCATACTCAGCACTAAACTCATGAAAAAATTGATTAATCTTAACAGAGTTGATAGCTTCTCTTTTGAGCATTTATGATCCTTGCCAGACTTTCCCGGCGCTCCTGCGAAGTTTTGCCTTGGATGGCAAAATCTTTGCCCTCGTCACCTTTTAAGAGCAATGCTTGAGCCTGGAGAACTTCTTTGTTAGTTTTTTCGTGATTTTTCATAGTATATCCTCCTACGCTTATGCGTCGGGAGTGTCAGCATCAACATCAGCACTGAATGTACCAATGTCTGCTAACGCATCAACATATCTGATACTGTAATCTTTAACTTGAGATAGGGTTTGCAACTTATTTGTTTATAAGCACAGCCTACGCAATCTACATCAATCCGTCAAGAATTGTTTTAAATTCGAACAAGACACAACACCAACTAACGCATTGATTTAAAACAAATTAATATTATAACTTGTGTTGTTTTGCGTTGCAGGCGGCTAAAAACGCGGCAGCGTCTTTCTCTGACAGAGTGGCGAGTATGTCCCGCTGCTTTTTGATCGCAGCGTAATGCAGAATTGCCTTTTCAAGGCTTCCCAGTGTGGCTATCTTGCTCAGGAAAGTGCTTCGGGGAATTTCAAGAATTCTGGCGAGTGCGGAGACGTTCAGCAACCCCTCTGCATCGTCCAACGTTTTGATACGGGCAGATAGTAAAGGGATGTTCCCAACACCTAATAAATTTAATCTCATATTACCTCTCCAAATGGCGGAGGGCGGCAATCACCGCCCTAAGACCGTTAACCATTGCGGGCTAAAACCTCGCCTGATTACGCGGCAGCGGTGTTAACCGTCAGCTTCGTGATCATTGATTGGTTGTAGCAGATCGGCAGCAGGCCATATTCTGATTGGATGGTCTGATTGTGTAAGTGGTCTTCCCAGCCGTACTGGAAGAAGAAACTTTCCGCGCCATCAGCCGCTAAACGTGCGTCTCGTGAGGCTGGCCCGTGATAGCATTCGAACGGTTGCAGATCGCTACCAACCAGATTGTTAGCACCGAATACCGGAACCATAAACGCAGTCCCAGCCGGGATAAAGTCACGGTATAGCAGACCAGTATTAACGAAGGTGAGGCCGTCAACGGTCATTGCCTGGAATGCTGGCAGGCTTGCTTTAACGCTGGCGTTAAACAGATTGCTATCAGGCAGCACACCATTGCTAATCAACGAGATCATGCTTGGATGGAATTTGATAGCCTTGTAAGCCTCTGGTGAACACAGAACCACCACACCACGCATGGAAGAGAGCCAGCCACCTAGAGCAAAGCGCATAGCGTTAGCTGCGGTGTCCAGATCCTCTAACGGGCCGTCGCCTGATTTGGTGGCGTCCACGGTTGCGGTTGCATGTTCCTGGCCGAACTCAGATTCAAAATCCAACACTGGCGAATCCTGGGTATACGGTGCCAGCACCTGACCAGCGAACAGGGCGCGGGCTAAGTATGCCTCTTTAGTAGCACGAAATTTCAGATACTGGCGAATACCTTCATCTGAAACCAGTTCACCCATTGTGGTTTCTCGCTGCGTCGCTGTACGGCGGCGACCCTGGAATGATTCCGCGCCCACGTTTCCAACGGTCACAAAATGGGGAACCTCGATGAGACGATTTTTGCTGCGTGGACGCTCAGACACGTCAACTTCCGTGCTGTAGCGGTTAACGCTGGCTGCGACGGCCTGCATATTCTCGTGAAGTTCGTCCAGCTCCACTTTGGGCAGTGGAGAGGTTTTATCCTTGAAGATATCCAGCGCTTGAAGCAGGAAATTATCCCCGAAGCGCTCTTTATAAGCGCCAGTGAAATAATTGACCTTAAAGCCTGTAGTAGAGGTAGTCATCTTTATGATTTCCTTATCGTTATTATTATTCGGAGACTGAAACGCGGTTTTTACCGTCGGTTTCAATAGCAGTGATTGCAGCAGCCAGTGCCGCTGGGGTAGCAGCGCGGAGGCCGTTACGTTTCAGGATGCAGCCCTGATCCACAACAATTACAGGGACGTTAGCGCCAGCCTTGTGGCTATCCAGCGCAATCAGAACATCGCTACCGCTGGCGTATGCCTCACCCTCTGAGGTCAGCAGCGTACCGGGTACGGTATCCACAGCCAGGGTGGTGAAAGTGCGGGTTTTGTGTGAAAACACCGGATCATCGCGATACGCGATCACATCCTGCGGAGATAAATCTTCTTCAAACATGAGCATAATAAATTGTCCTTCATAAAGTTTGTGTTGTTATTCGGTCGTTTCACGATGATGTTGAAACATCACCGCTATAGCGGCCTGTCGGCCTGTAGGCCGCATGTTTTGTGTTCGTCAAATATGACGATGTGCAGGTACAAAAGAGGCCGCACGGTGGCGACCTTCTTTTATTGAGTTTTATTCAGCCCGGATTCACCAGGTTAACGCGGCGGCGTTAACGGCAATTCATGCCACTGCATCAGTCAGAAAAAAATCAGGCGGCAGGAGATACCGCCCCGGAGGACAATAGACAGGTACGTGTTGTGCGTTGTTATTGTTTGTTTTCTGATCTGAGAATGCAGCGCCATAAACTGGCGTTAGCAGAGCTAACCCGGCTTTACCGGGCTGTGAAAGAGGGAGCAACAACGGCGGGAGACCTCCGAAAATCTTCGCCGTGCGCTCGATGCCGTTTTATGTCCGGCAGACAGCCCGAGGAGAATCGAGCAAACCCCATCGTGGTGGCATACCACGGCAGGATATACGTTGTGCAGCGCCCTTTATGGACGTTATCGGAAACCGATAACCCGGCTAAACCGGCTAAACCGGCTAAACCGGGCTGGTACTGAATAAGCGGCGCAGGAAAGCAAAGATGGCCCGTGCGAGGTATCAAGGAGCCAGCGCCTGAGAGGAGATTAAATTACGTTCAATTGGCTGTAGTTCGCAGTAGACTCTTTCGAATCCATTAATCACCCTATGTTAGTATTTTACCACGAATGATAATCATTATCAACAAATTTCACGTAAATTCAGTCGGTAACTCATCCTGTATCGGCAATTCTGCCTTGAATCACTCAATTCTTTTAAGCGGTGTGGATTCGATGATGTGCGAATAGCGTTCAGGGTCTGAGGCGACCACCTGGCGGCATTTATCCCGCGCCAGACGGAGCATTTCCGGATCAATCTCGTGGGCCTGGAAGCCACCTGCCCCAGCACCAAGCGCCTTTTTGATCTTCGCGGTTTTCTGCTTGGTGTTAGTCACTGGCGCGACTGCTGGCGCTGGCTTCGTTGATGGTTGCCAATCGGGATGGCGGATTAAATAGTCATCCACGGCGTTTTTTACATTCTGTTTGAGCTGTTCGGTTTCCATCTGTTCGATGGTGCGCCCGTTCATGGCTGCGGCTATGGAATCGCGAACGGTTTTGAGCAAGTTTTTCATTTTTGTTTTTATTCCTTAATAGGATAACCAGCCCGTCACGGGCGCAACGATACGCCACCCTGAAAGGGCAGGTATGGTAAAAGGTCTATGAGATTCAAGGTCAGGCCGTCGCGGTCTGGCTCGCTGTTGTGGTTTGTTGGCTTTTTCTAATGCAGCCCGCTTTACGCGCGTTAGCTCCGCTAACGTCACCTCGTGACGCTGGACTAACGCGGCGAACAGGGTTTATTTGAATAGGCCGCGATTTGCTCGCAGCTTTTCGGGCCACAACACGGCGGTATTCCACGCATAGCGGATCATTGTAATCTGGCATTCGTGGGGCCATTGCGGCCTCGGTAACCCCATCCCCCCGGAGGGACATCACCACAGTGAACAACGGCAAGCCCAGCGTCTGGCAGATTTCAGATAGCGTCGCCCCTTCACTCCACATAGTGTGGATTAATTTTCCATTGTTCGGGTTGGCAAATCGTCTGCATTTCGGATTGTAGGAATTATTATATAAATCAATAACCTTTTCCTGCGGCAGACGCAGCAGCAATGCCACGCGTCCTGGAGAATATCCCGCGATCAACATGTGCTTGCACCTCTGCATAACGTTGCCATCGCGGCAACGCCGTTTATATAGGCGGGTGAGGTCAGGTAATTCTGGGCCGGATAATGGTTCTGGGAGTTCGGGTAGGTCTGGAAGATCTTCTGGTAAATCTGTTTTTTGTTCTGGGTCGTTCTGGGTGGCGGTCAGCGCCTTGCGTTTCTCAATCATTATTCCTCACATTAAAAATTTAGGCTTGCGATCCTCGTTAATTTCATCTGGCGGTATCACGCCGACCTTTTCCCACACTAAACGGCAGGCATGACGCCAGCCAGTCGCGCCAGCAGTGAGCGCCCATTTATAGGCAGCTTCGGTTAAACGCCCGTCACTCTCAAAGGCCATGCCCTGCCAGGGGGCATCATCTGACTCTGGTTTATTAGGTTGAAACGGTGGATCATCGTCCTGCTCATCCTGGCTCATCTCATGACCACCATTGGTGAGATCATCGCTGCTACGGTTATTGTCAGATTCCACGCTATAGCGCTGTCCAGCAGTAGACGTGGCAGACTCAGAGGCCATGTTAGCACTTTGATCAGAGTGCTGGCCTGCGGTCGCATCAGTTGATGGTGTAGCAGCGGGTGCTGCCTGTTTTGCTGCCTGTTCTGCCTGTGGTTTAACCTTCTCATCGGATTTGCCATCTTCCTTAGCGGTTGTTTCGATATTCCAGCCCAGCACGGCTAATTTCTCTGCTGTAATCTGAAAAGCGAATTGCATCACTTCCGAATCTGAGAGATCCAGGTCTGCGATAGCTTTCGCCATTTCCTTTATCCCATGATTGATAGCCAGGGCATCTACTGCCTCGGATTTTCTAAGCAGAGAGTCAAGCTGAGACTTTTTCAGCTTCTTGTCTTGAGGTGTAACTTTCGCATCAGTCATGCGAGAAACGATGACATCAATTGGCGTACAGGTGTACGTATTGCGCCAGCCATCCTTAAAAGTCTCCTTACCTACCGTCAATAGGCCCAGCGACTCCAGTTTGTCGATCCTCTCCTGTGCTCCTGACCTGGCCCGCCCCATCACTTTCGCGATGGTGGGGATACTCTGATAACATTTCTTACCCTGCACCTCGAAGGTGTAAAAATGGTTGAACCACTTTAGGTCGGTATCAGTAACACGCATTACATCCCCGGAAGGTGTCATCAGGTTTTTGATCCCTTTTAACCGTGTGGCAGACTGGTCAAAAATTTCTTTATTTTCTGTATTCGTTACGTCCATCATTTCCTCGCTGGTTTTCTGTTTGGTTGTCTGCTTTCGTTTTATCAATGATTTTTGCCGCTGTTTGCAGCAATTCACTACACAATCTCGCCATCGGCATATCGCGGCGATTTGCTTCCGTGAGTAACGTTCGGTACGTCTCATCCGGGAATGAGATATTCATGGTTCAAGTCTCCTGTTGTCAGACATGCGGATTTGATCCTGCTATCGCGGATTGCGATCAGGATTCGGCGGCCTTGATGGCCTGCATTTGATTTGGTCTGCCATTTCTTGAGGCGATTTGATTGGCTCGGCGTTGCGCCGCTGCGATCAGGCTGGCGACTTCCCGGCAACAGCGCTATAACCGTAGTTTTCCAGAGTCTCCACACCGTGGGTGGCAACCAGGAACATGATCACCTGTTCGGGCGTCATATCCAGATTGAATTTCTCACGGTACAGACGGCGATAGCTCTGGAGCACCGGGGCCAGTATCTCAGTCATCGATTGACCGTCAGCGAACTGGCGGGATAACGGTTTCAGGATCGCCTTGACCGCTCGGGCGCTCTTTGCCTTCTTTCGTTCCTGTTTCAGGATATGAAGTGCAACAGCCAGTTGCGGATGCTTTGCATGTGCGGCGTCTGCACCACCATTACGGCTAATGAACGACCATAGTGCGGTTTTGGTGTACGTGCCGTACATGATGGCGTCTGCGATCTGCTCGCCTGTCATGGTGGCAGGGGTGATGCGTTGGGATTTAGGTTTGTTCATTGGGTTCCTCCGTAGGATTGAAATTATTACCGGAGGGTCATTCTGTACCCATTTAGTCAGGAGTCATCACCGGGCGGCGACGCACCTTAATTTGTTAAAACCATTGTATCAGAAATACTTACAAATAGCAAGCGCAATTAAAGAATGCAATGATTTCGTTATCTTACTATGGCACAATCCTGATTTCAATGTCAAGATCTTTTTGATTAACGCTAAAACGCTCCAGAACGCGTTCTAAGCGATTCTAAGGCGTTATGGCTACTATCCTATTACCTGATGCGTTATAAGCGCTCTACGGGCTTCCTGTGAAGCCTCGGTTGGGTTGATACGATGAAGTTGGCACGGATGTTGCTTATCACACCCCGGCCCACCCCCTCGCGGCCCCATAGACTCTCAATCTACGATTTCGTGACAGTGTTTCCAAATTACTGCGCGGGCTGTCGCCCTTGCTGCCCAAAAGGTGGCGAGCCTGTTCGGTCAGAACAGGATAACGAGTCACCGCATGGGCGATGCATATCGCGAAGCGCGGAGCGTATGCGACTGAACAGAGACCAGAAAGAAAGAGATGGAGGTCACAACCGGAATCGAAAAGGTGTTGGTCGTTTGCCCTGCGGTAAGGTCTTCACGGCCAGGGAAGACCGCATAGGATTTTAATGATCTATTAAAGGTGTTGATTTAGTTAACGGGTTTAGTTTACAGATTTAGTTGTTACTGGTTATAACTGGTATACCCCTTTCTGTTATAACAGGTATACCCCCTTCTGTTATAACTGGTATACCCAGACCACCTGTTATAACAGGTATACCCCTTCCCAGTGAAAATCTCCTACCCATGCCTCCGGCGCTGGCGCATCTTTTCTCAAAATAAATGCAGATAAATCCCCGTTAAATACGCGCTAATTCGACCAGTCCGGGTCAGTCTGAGACAACTTCCCGCTCTTGGAGATGGTCAAGTTGCGACCTTCGTTATGGTGGAGGTTATACAGCGGTATGGCCTGAGCGCCAGCCGTGGCGCGGGTTCGTTAAATTTGTCTGCCGATATCATGGCTCGCCTGTTCATCGCGGTGCTAAACCAAATCCGCATCATCCACGCCGCATTTCGTTGAAAAAAAATTCCTTCGCCAAAAGCCAGAAAAAATGAGAATCACCTCGCTTTCAGACCGATTTTCAGGCACATGGGACGCATTCTGGAGGGTGCTTTGATTGTGGTTATCGTGATTCAGGTTGCAAGGGAAATCGTCGTGGTGTGCTTCTGGTAAAGCGTGGGAGTGCTTGCCAGAGGGTGGAAGGACTGAGGCCGTACACGTTGTGAGGAGAGGGCAAGATCTGGGCCAGGAGCCGGAACATATCGCCCGTCATGTTGGTGGGAAATTGCGCCAAACTGGAGGAAGAAGATCGAAGCGCCGAAAGTGAAGACTAACAGTCTCCACTCTCCAAGTGGTTGATAATACGTAGATGAGCCTGCTCACATCATCAGACAGCCTTTATATGCATCGTTTATGCAGGATCAGGCAAGGTTTATTCACTTCTCTGATCTGGTGCTCGGGACTCGGGCGGGACTCGATAACCTGACCAGTAAGATATTTGCGAAAGACTGTTGACTTTTTCCGTGGGGTGTGAGTGTACGTCAAGCAGATCTGTTGGTGTGCAGGGATATTTTCGTGAACGAGACACACAAAAGACGGGCCACTTTGACCAGCGCCCCGCGAGGGGGCGTGATATTTCCCAGCCAGCTTACGGCATGACCTCATATTGGTGATTCTCCCCGGCGGGCGGGTAGGTGTTTGCATGAACATTCCTTGTGTACAACCTGCGCCCATTTTTTGATCATTTAGTGCGATTATTAAATTAAAGCACTTTCCATGTTACTGTTTTTGATCAAAAATACATCCATTGAAAGATTCAGAGCCGCACGGCGGCAAGGGGAGAATATGGGTAACGCAATGGTCGCGTTGAAAACCGCCGACGAAGTGAAAGCAGTCAGCGCGGAGTTAGCAAAGAACAAAAAGACGAACCTGTTTCGCTGCCTCTGGGCGATGCAATTTGAAAGCGCTCTTCGGTTCGGTGACGCCGTCAAATTGACGTGGGATCAGTTCGCGGAGGGTAAGACGCATCTTTCTATAAAGCAGGAGAAGACGGGGAAAATTCATAAGGTCGCCATTACCCCGGCTATGCGCTCCATAGTCCAAGCTCGCCGGGAAGAAGCAGCAGACCGCCCAAAATTCGGTGACTACATATTCAGCCTTTCTGATCTGAGATCGAAGGGTAAGCCAGTTTCACACAACGCAGTGCTGACGGAGTACGGCAAGTGCGGACGCCGTGCAGGTTTCCAGGATGTGGGAAGTCATACACCACGCAAGAGCAAAGGCCGCATTCTCTTTGAGAACGGCGCACCGCTGGAGCACATCACAAAGTTGTTGGGCCAGGCCAACCCGGCTTCGACCCTGTTTTACATCGGGTTCACGCAGGAGACGGCTGACACATTAGCGGGAGAATATTCTCTCGGGGAGGAATGGTAATGATGAAAAAATGCACAACATCAGTGTTAACAGTTTTGGCCCTGCTGGCATGTCAGCCAGCACACGCCGGACGGATCACGATGCAACTCACTGAACAAGAGGAGACAGCCAACGGCAAGACGCTTTGCCGTTATGAAAATTCTATCTATTCATTTAGTTACGTGACGCTGAGCAAGCATTGCGCGTCAGTCAAAACCTTCGACACCGAGGATTCAAATTAATGAAGAAGGAAGAAGCTCTCGCCAGCTTCGTCTGGTGTGGGGCCGTGGTTCAGGTCTACACGAAGACGGTGACGTTTGCCGGGACGGTTATACAGCGGCATCTGCTATCGAAGAACCTAAGGAGCGCAGTACAACAGGCAGTTAATCAAGCAGTAGAGAAGGCGGCGCAGGCTGAGTGCTTGGCGGTAGACAGCCCGCGCCATGTTCAACAAAACCGACGGAGAGTCAGGAATGAAGAACAGCAACATTATGGCGTTAGCGCTCGCGCTTCGCAACATCGAAGCCGGTCAGGCGGTTAAAATCCCGGCGATGACTGGAAGCCAGCTTCATTTGCTAATGATGTGGCTACAGGCTTTGAGAGAGTAATACGATGGGGGCTATGCCCCCTTTTCATGGGAATTTTTTGCCTTGCTTCTGATAATAATCCTTCCAGAATCTCATCGGCGATTCTGCACAATAATCGGACAACTCTTTGAAATCAGACTTAAACTGGGGGAGATTTTTAGCCAATGTTATTTGCTTCGGCAGTGCGCCTGTACCATCACCAACAACTTTAAACGTCATTGCGCCACGCTTTCTATCCTCGTTAATTAATTCCAATGCTGCCACAGTTTGCATTCTGCCCTCATGCAACTGCTTTAAATAAAACTTACGGTTAAAAAAGAAATCACGGAATGTTGGCGCATCTGCTTCAAGCCTAATGTCCCATGTAAGCGGTAGAGCGTCACAGATTTTTTCACTCATCATTTCACCGCTCGCGCTTCCGTCCTCGGATGCATCCATACTCACAGTCATCTTTGGTTGTGAAGGATCTAATCCCAGTTCGCCACTGTCCGCTAAGTATTCAGCATTTGTTGACCATTGACCTGTTAAAAATTCGCTATCGTAGATGTATGTCTTCTTTAATTCTTTATACGACGAAGGAATTTTCACTAAACTATCTAAAGCACCACTGAAACTGGTCAGAAACCCCGCCAAATAGATCAGCGCGTATTTACCCCATTCGAGTTTTTTCATGGCATCCTGTATGAGAAGTTATGTTCAGTTTTGCTTATTAACCGCCATTAATTCCAAAACACCGTAATGAGCTTGCCTATGGCAATTGGGGCATAATGCAATAGCATTTTCCACTGAATCGTCGCCTCCCCTTGAAAGCCACTCAATGTGGTGAACCTCAAGAAATGGTGTGCCATCTTCTTTCAGGAAAGGAGCATCACGCTTACAGCTTTGGCACTTGCCATTAGCCCTTGAAAGAACCTCAGCAACCACATACGGGCTTCGCTTATAAACTCTCGTTGTTACTTCCGTTAGTTCAGGGCTTTTACTTTCTATCGCTAAAATTTGCTTTCGTTTAGAGGGGGATAATTTTGCAGCAGCTTCTACAGCCTGTTCAAACGTTGATTTTACTTGTCGGTAACACCATTTACCCTGTAAATCTTGGTATAGCTCCCAAATGCCATGTAAAGAGGGTTGATAGATTTCAAAAATGTTCCCGCGCTTGAACAAACGGTCATACTCATGGTAACGATGAGTCACATCATCTGATCTCCTCGCAACTTTATTACAATCCCAATGGCTTCTGTTGCAATTGACAGTGTTAATGACAAGGTTTGAGCGCGTGTTGTCTCGATAATGCGGAAACAATGTCCTAAGGTAATCATCAACTTGCTTTACCGTTGCCGCTCCTTCGAACTGTTTCTCGACTACTTGAACAGTAGTGATTCTTATCGGCTGCTCTCCATACTTGTAAATTCGGTTAGATTTTTCTGCCATCACCAATCCCTTAATAGCCAAGATTCATCTTTAGTTACAGATGGTTCGTAGTTTGCGCAATTATCTGATGCAAGGCAATAGAAACCATTTAGCGCCGTGATGGATACATCTATCGATCAGCGCCGTCGACATATCATCAGATTTTTCAGCGGGAGATAAGGCAAAACAGTGATCCCCGTCTTTTTGTAATTACCTACAATCAGACAAATTTCCTGGCCTCCGAGACCATTTTCAACTCCGCCTCTTCTGCCTTCTTCCGTTCGAGCCATGCTTTGCCCTCTGGTGTCGCCAGAAACTTACGAGCGTGAATTTTACGGTTGTTGCGCCAGTTGCTGGCGTGGCTGGAGGTATTGAGATAAAAATACATCTTACATTCCCAAGGCCAGCATTTGCTGGCCTTTCTACTTAAGATCGGGTGATACGGATGTTACGAGAGATTCCCAAGGTAACTCTTCATTAGCGGGCATCCTTGATATGGTTCTCGCGTATAACTCAGCCTGGGAATAACTTTTAAAGTTCTTGTCGCTGAGATATCCTGAATCATTAGATAGTACGACGGCCCACCCGGATTCTCTTTCAATAAGGGAGATGGTGGTGCCGTCACTTCTCGTCATCTCTTGCATTACACGTCCCATAGGCACCTCACTTTTTCTTACCGTTTAAAGATTGAACATCAATGCCATAATCACCGCCAATTATGGCAAACAGTTTACTCTAACCCTCAAGAATACGATAAACACACCGCGTGAGATTTGTGTTTTTTTTGAGCGACCTCACACGGCGACATCCAGCCGTCAGACCCTCCGCGCTGCACTCCAGTGCTATAAGCGCCCTTATGTTTCATGACATCCTCAAAAAATTGGCAAAGCCTGCCTAATGCACCGGGTTGGGTACATAGAGACAAGCGGAGCACAGCGACATCTACAGTCTTTTCCGTCCTACCGCAAAGTATTTCCAATGATCACAGTTCAACTGTCTCTTATCGAGTACCGATCATTTATGGCTCGGTGAACACCACGTAGAGCCAGCCCCTTTCCCGGACTGGTTAGGCTTCCCAACATTTGCTCGTTTATACACTGCGTGTCATCACGACAGGCAGGAACGGGACACCGTGCAAAGTGCGGACAGTTGAAAGTTTTGGGAGAGGTTTAAAGCCCTGGTAAAGGCATCTTTTGTTCATGTTGGACTGTCGCAGTATGAACGATGGAACTACTGCCAGCGTGGTGGTATGCTCCCTTATACCACTGACCACACACGCGGCAGGTGCGGGCGTAGTACAATGGGTAGTTAAAGTTGTACCTGCTTTGCAGGGCAACGTAACTAACTGAAAAATCTAACTCGTTGATTTTTCAGGAGAAATGGAGCGGGCGAAGGGAATCGAACCCTCGTATAGAGCTTGGGAAGCTCTCGTTCTACCATTGAACTACGCCCGCGAAGAGGTGCGAGAAGCATTATAGCCCTTACGCACCCTGTGACAAGCCTGCCGGATGCTGACTGGCGATAAAATAACCTTTTAGCACTTAGGTTTACTTCCCTGCGGCGGCAGGTAACGCAGCGGATCGATGGCTGTCGCCCGGTAGCGGATCTGGAAATGCAGCCGCACTGAGTCGGCATCCGTACTGCCCATGGTGGCAATTTGCTGGCCGGCCTTCACGCTCTGGCCATTATTCACCATTAGCTTATCGTTGTGGGCATAGGCGGTGATGTAATCCTCGCTGTGCTTAATCATGATCAGATTGCCATAGCCGCGCAGCTGATTGCCGACGTAGACCACCTTGCCCGCCCCGGCGGCATACACCGGCTGGCCGCGGGTTCCGGCGATATCAATGCCTTTATTGCCGCCATCGGCGGTGGAATAAGGCAGGACCACTTTGCCGCTGGTCGGCCAGCGCCAGCAGCGCTGTCCCACCGGCGGCCAGGAGGACTGAGGTACCGCGGACGAAGGCGTGACCGCCGCGGTGCGCGTAGAGGAAGATTTTTTCTTCGTTGTCTTCGTTGAACTGCTGCCGTTAAGCTTCAGCTTCTGCCCCACCTCAATGGTGTAAGGCGGGGAGATGTTATTCAGGCGGGCCAGATCGCGAACGCTGGTGCCGGTGGTGCGGGAGATGCCGTACAGGGTATCGCCGCGTTTAACGGTGTAGGTGCCACCGGAATCGGAGGTGCTGGAGCAGCCGGCCAGCACCAGGCTTGCCGCCAGCATCAGTGTCATATAAAAGCGTTTCATCATCAGGCATCCTGCACTTAACACAACCACTTACCTCGCAATCAGGGCGAATATCATACCAGTCCGCGGCGCAGGGCGTCATCCCTGATGGCGAAACCATTATCCCCCGTCCCTAGCGCGCGGTCTGCGGCAGGCAGAAATTCATATTTGCGCCACGCGGCGCGGCGGCCTCTCCTCGCTATTGCGCGTTGCCGTTCACAGAGCTGCCTCCAGGGCTTGTTTTGGTAATGCCTTTCTCCCATTTATGGGCTACCCTAGTGGCCTGAGTACATGACCCGGCGGGTTTGTGCCGGGTCATTTTTTATTTTCAGGAGTCGTCATGGCCGGGGAACACGTCATTTTGCTGGATGAGCAGGATCAGCCTGCCGGTATGCTGGAGAAGTATGCCGCCCATACGTTTGATACCCCTTTACATCTCGCGTTTTCCTGCTGGCTGTTTAACCAGCAGGGTCAGTTACTGGTCACTCGCCGTTCGTTGGGCAAAAAAGCCTGGCCCGGGGTATGGACCAACTCGGTCTGCGGACACCCCCAGCAGGGCGAGACCTTCGAGCAGGCCGTCACGCGCCGCTGTCGCTTCGAACTCGGTGTGGAGATCTCTGATATCGCGCCGGTTCACCCGGCCTTCCGCTACCGGGCGGTCGCCCCAAACGGTATCGTTGAGAACGAAGTGTGCCCGGTATATGCCGCGCGCGTGGTAAGCGAAGTGCAGCCTAACGACGATGAAGTCATGGACTATCAGTGGGTTGACCTGGCAACCATGTTAAGCGCGCTGGCCGCCACGCCGTGGGCGTTCAGCCCGTGGATGGTGCTGGAAGCGGAAAATCGGGACGCCCGCCAGGCGCTGACCGACTTTGTTGCGCGTCTGCGCGGGTAAGCTGACTATTCTCCAGGCCAGGCGCAGCCCTGTGCCTGTCATTAATGCCTGGCGGCGCTACGCTTGCACAGGCCTACGGTTCTGCGCCATTGCGTAGCCCGGATAAGGCGTTTACGCCGCCATCCGGGATCCCCGGCTTGCGCTGCGCTGAGCCAGGCTACGCCAGCCTTAGGACCTCACATCAGACATAAAAAAACCCGGCAAGCCGGGTTTTTTGCTTTTCGCGAAGGGCGATTATTTCTGCGGACGCATCGCCGGGAACAGAATAACGTCGCGGATGGTGTGGCTGTTGGTGAACAGCATGACCATACGGTCGATACCGATACCCAGACCAGCGGTCGGCGGCAGGCCGTGTTCCAGCGCGGTGACATAGTCTTCGTCATAGAACATTGCTTCGTCGTCGCCTGCGGCTTTCGCATCAACCTGATCCTGGAAGCGCTGCGCCTGGTCTTCGGCGTCGTTCAGCTCGCTAAAGCCGTTACCGATCTCACGGCCGCCAATGAAGAATTCAAAGCGGTCGGTGATTTCCGGGTTGACGTCGTTACGGCGCGCCAGCGGAGAAACTTCCGCCGGGTATTCGGTGATGAAGGTCGGCTGGATCAGGTGCGCTTCCGCCACTTCTTCGAAGATCTCGGTCACGATACGGCCCAGACCCCAGCTCTTCTCCACTTTGATGCCGATAGATTCAGCGATCGCTTTCGCGGAATCAAAGTTATCCAGATCCGCCATCTCGGTTTCCGGACGGTATTTCTTGATCGCTTCGCGCATGGTCAGTTTTTCAAACGGCTTGCCGAAGTCGAACACCTGGTCGCCGTAAGGCACTTCGGTGTTGCCGAGGATGTCCTGCGCCAGGGTGCGGAACAGAGATTCGGTCAGCTCGATCAGATCTTTGTAATCCGCATAAGCCATGTAGAGTTCCATCATGGTGAACTCTGGGTTATGACGAACGGAGATCCCTTCGTTACGGAAGTTACGGTTGATCTCGAAGACGCGTTCGAAGCCGCCAACCACCAGACGCTTGAGGTACAGTTCCGGCGCGATACGCAGGTACATGTCCAGATCCAGCGCGTTATGATGGGTGATGAACGGACGCGCGGAAGCGCCGCCCGGGATCACCTGCATCATCGGGGTTTCTACTTCCATAAAGCCGCGGCCAACCATGAACTGACGGATGCCCGCCAGGATCTGCGAACGCACTTTGAAGGTCTTACGAGATTCATCGTTGGAGATCAGGTCCAGGTAACGCTGACGGTAACGCGCTTCCTGATCCTGCAGGCCGTGGAATTTGTCCGGCAGCGGGCGCAGAGCTTTGGTCAGCAGACGCAGCTCGGTGCAGTGGATGGATAGCTCACCGGTTTTGGTCTTGAACAACTTACCGCGGGCGGCGATGATGTCGCCGAGGTCCCACTTTTTGAACTGGTCGTTATAAACGCCTTCCGCCAGGTCATCACGCGCCACGTACAGCTGGATGCGGCCGCCTACGTCCTGCAGGGTCACGAAGGACGCTTTACCCATGATACGACGGGTCATCATGCGGCCAGCAACGGCCACTTCAACGTTCAGCGCTTCCAGCTCTTCGTTTTCTTTGCCATCGAAGTCAGCGTGCAGTTGGTCAGAGGTATGGTCACGACGGAAATCGTTCGGGAAAGCGACGCCCTGCTCACGCAGCGCAGCCAGCTTCTCGCGACGGGTTTTCAGTTCATTATTAAGGTCAATTGCCGCGTCAGCGCCCTGTGCTTGTTGTTCAGACATGTTGGTTCCTCATAACCCTGCTTTCAAACTTGCTTCGATAAATTGGTCCAGGCTGCCGTCGAGCACCGCCTGAGTGTTGCGGGTTTCCACCCCGGTACGCAGATCTTTAATACGCGAGTCATCCAGCACGTAAGAGCGGATCTGGCTGCCCCAGCCGATATCGGACTTGTTGTCTTCCATCGCCTGCTTCTCGGCATTTTTCTTCTGCATCTCCAGTTCATAAAGCTTTGCTTTCATCTGCTTCATGGCCTGGTCTTTGTTTTTGTGCTGCGAACGGTCGTTCTGGCACTGCGTCACCAACCCGGTCGGGATATGGGTAATACGCACCGCGGATTCCGTACGGTTAACGTGCTGACCACCGGCGCCGGAGGCGCGGTATACGTCAATGCGCAGGTCGGCCGGGTTAATTTCGATATCGATATCGTCTTCCACTTCCGGGTAAACGAACGCGGAGCTGAAGGAGGTATGACGGCGGCCGCCGGAATCGAACGGGCTCTTACGCACCAGACGATGAACGCCGGTTTCCGTACGCAGCCAGCCGTAGGCGTAATCGCCAATGATCTTAATGGTCACGGATTTAATCCCCGCGACTTCACCTTCGGATTCTTCGATGATTTCGGTCTTAAAGCCGCGCGCTTCCGCCCAGCGCAGGTACATGCGCATCAGCATGCTGGCCCAGTCCTGGGCTTCGGTGCCGCCGGAACCGGCCTGAATGTCAAGGTAGCAATCGGCGCTGTCGTATTCGCCGGAGAACATGCGGCGGAACTCAAGCTGCGCCAGCTTCTCTTCCAGGGTATCCAGCTCGGCGACGGCTTCGTTAAAGGTCTCTTCGTCGTCCGCTTCCACGGCCAGATCCAGCAGGCCGGCAACGTCTTCCAGCCCCTGGGACATCTGATCCAGGGTATCTACGATGGCTTCCAGGGAAGAACGCTCTTTACCCAGCGCCTGGGCGCGTTCGGGTTCGTTCCACACGTCCGGCTGTTCCAGCTCGGCGTTTACTTCTTCGAGACGCTCTTTCTTGGCATCGTAGTCAAAGATACCCCCTAAGAACGTCGGAGCGCTCCGTGAGGTCCTGAATGCGGTTTTTTACCGGATTTATTTCAAACATGGTCGGTTTCTTTTAATGGATTTGTCAAAATGCGGTGATAAGAGCGGAATTCTACCGGATTCGCGCCCTTATTCCTACACTGTTGTCAATTTGGCCAGAGGTGATCGATGATCAGCTGCAGGCTACGGTTGCCGCGGAACTCGTTGATGTCGAGCTTGTAGGCTAACTGGACTTCACGCACGCTGTTATCCGGCCAGATGGAAGTATCAACGTTGAAGGCGATACCGTCCAGCAGCGGCCCGCCGTCAACCGGTTCGACCATCACCTTCAGGTGACGCTCGCCCACCAGCCGCTGCTGCAGCAGGCGAAAACGACCGTCAAACAGCGGTTCCGGGAACATCTGCCCCCACGGCCCGGCGTCGCGCAGCATCTGCGCCACTTCCATGCTCATCTCCGCCGCCGCCAGCGGGCCATCGGAAACCACCTCGCCCTGCAACAGCGCAGGATCCAGCCATTCGGTCACCAGCTCGCCGAAGCGCTGTTGAAACTCTTCAAAACGCGCCTCCTCCAGCGATAAGCCCGCCGCCATCGCGTGGCCGCCGAACTTCAGGATTAGCCCGGGATAAAGCGTATCAAGGCGCTCCAGCGCATCGCGCATATGCAACCCCTGAATGGAACGACCGGAGCCTTTCAGCGTGCCGTCGCCGGTAGGCGCAAAAGCGATAACCGGGCGATGGAAGCGCTCCTTAATCCGCGAGGCGAGAATGCCGACTACCCCCTGATGCCATTGCGGATGGTACATCGCCAGCCCGCCGGGCAGGGTATCCGCGCTGCGCTCCAGCTGCTGACAGAGCGTTAGCGCTTCCGCCTGCATCCCCTGCTCAATCTCTTTGCGCGTCTGATTAAGCGCATCGAGCTCGTTGGCCAGCACCCGCGCTTCGCCGATGTTATCGCACAGCAGCAGCGCGACACCGACCGACATGTCGTCCAGCCGTCCCGCCGCGTTCAGGCGCGGCCCGAGGGCGAAACCGAGGTCGCTGGCCGCCAGCTTTTGCGGATCGCGGTTGGCAATTTCCAGCAGCGCCTTAATACCGGGCCGACATTTGCCGGCGCGAATGCGGCTTAACCCCTGCCAGGTGAGGATACGGTTGTTAGCATCCAGCGGCACGACGTCCGCGACGGTGCCAAGCGCCACCAGATCCAGCAGCTCGGCAAGGTTCGGTGCGGGGATGCCGCGAGCGTCGAACCAGCCTTTATCGCGCAGAAAAGTGCGCAGCGCCAGCATCAGATAAAACGCCACCCCCACCCCGGCCAGTGATTTTGACGGGAAGTCGCAATCGCGCAGGTTGGGATTAACGATAGCTTCCGCCGCCGGCAGCGTCTCGCCCGGCAGATGGTGATCGGTCACCAGCACCGGGATCCCCAGCGCATGGGCATGATCGACGCCGGCATGGGACGAGATCCCGTTGTCGACGGTCATGATCATCTGCGCGCCGCGAGCATGGGCCTGATCGACCACTTCCGGGCTTAAACCGTAGCCGTCTTCAAAGCGGTTCGGCACCAGATAGGAGACGTTGCCGTAACCCAGCGCGCGCAGGGCCAACACGCTGAGCGCGGTGCTGGTGGCGCCGTCGGCGTCAAAATCACCGACCACCACGATGTGCAACCCTTTCTGGAACGCGTCATGCAGCATCTCGACCGCTTTTTCAACGCCGGTGAGCTGCGTCCAGGGGAGCATGCCTTTGACGCTGCGCTCCAGCTCCTGCGCGCTGCGCACCCCGCGGCTGGCATATAGCCGCTGCAGCAGCGGCGGCAGGTCGGCGGGGAGTTCGACGCCGTCAACCGCCTCGCGGCGGCGTAGTTGTATCTGTTGTTTCACGCGAATCAGTTACCGCTTGTCTGTTTTTTGTGCTCATCAAGGAACGCCTTCAGCTCTTTCGGCCCCTGATAGCCCGGCAGCACCATGCCGTTACTGAGGACCATCGCCGGCGTACCGTTGACGCCCATCTGCACGCCGAGGGTGTAATGTTTGGCGATATCTACGCTGCAGCTCGCCGGCTGCACGCCTTTACCATTCATGGCGTCATCCAGCGCTTTGTTGCGATCTTTCGCGCACCAGATGGCCTTCATGTCCTGCTCCGCCTGGCTTTGCAGACCCTGGCGCGGGAAGGCCAGATAGCGCACGGTGATCCCCAGCGCGTTGTAGTCGCTCATCTGCTCGTGCAGTTTATGACAGTAGCCGCAGGTAATATCGGTGAAGACGGTGATGACGTGCTGCTCCTTCGGCGCTTTGTAGACAATCATCTCATTGCTCAGCGCGTTCAGCTTACCCAGCAGCAGCTGGTTGGTGACGTTGACCGGCTGCGCGCCGCTCACGTCGTACATCGGCCCCTGGATGATATGTTTGCCGTCGTCGGTCACGTACAGCACGCCGCTGTCGGTCAGCACCGTGCTCATCCCGGAAACCGGCGATGGTTGAATATCGGTGCTCTGCACACCCAGCTTCGCCAGCGACTGTTTAATTGCCGCGCTATCGGCGTGCGCCGCTCCTGAAAGGGAGGCCGCCAGCAGGGTGAACATCAATAAACCTTTTTTCATACTCAGTCCTTTTGTTCAGCACTCACGCCCGCGGGTGGTGCTGTTGATGAAGTTGTCGCAGACGCTCGGTCGCCACGTGGGTGTATATCTGCGTGGTGGAGAGATCGCTGTGTCCTAACAGCATCTGCACCACGCGCAGATCGGCGCCATGATTGAGCAAATGCGTGGCGAACGCATGGCGTAACACGTGCGGGGAAAGCTTTTCGCTGTCGATCCCCGCCAGTACGGCATAGTGTTTAATCCGATGCCAGAAGGTCTGGCGCGTCATCTGCTGGGCGCGCTGGCTGGGAAATAAGACATCCGACGCCACGCCGTTCAGCAGCCAGGGGCGACCATACTCGAGGTAATTTTCCACCCACAGTACCGCCTCTTCCCCCAGCGGCACCAGCCGCTCTTTGTTGCCTTTTCCCACCACCCGCAGCACGCCCTGCCGCAGGCTGATGTCGCTCATCGTCAGCCCCACCAGCTCCGAGACGCGCAGGCCGGTGGCATACAGCACCTCCAGCATCGCTTTATCGCGCAATTCCAGCGGCTGCTCCACCAGCGGCGCCTGCAGCAGGCGCTCAACCTGCGCCTCACTGAGATCTTTTGGCAGCCGCTGCGGTAGCTTCGGCGAGGCCAGCAGCGCGCTGGGATCGTCCGGGCGAATTTTTTCCCGGTACAGATGCTGGAAAAAACGGCGCACGGCGCTCAGCAGGCGCGCGGTGCTGGTGGCTTTGTAGCCGCCGGACTGCCGCTCAGCCAGCAGCGCCTGCAGATCGTCGCTGCCAACGCTTGCCAGCGACAGGCCGCGATGGTGCAGCCACTCAACTAACATCGTCAAATCGCGACGGTAGGCGCTGAGCGTATTCTCCGCCAGGTTGCGCTCCAGCCAAAGGGCATCGAGAAACTGTTCGATTAGTGCCAGATCCTGTTTCACATCGGCCTCTTTGTTCGTTAAACGCTCTCATTATGCCTTAAGAGGACGCCTTTCTGGTACACTGCCCGCCATTCACGGCAAGAATCGAGATGTTTACGCGATGAATATAGGTCTGTTTTACGGCTCCAGTACCTGCTACACCGAAATGGCCGCGGAGAAAATCCGCGATATCATCGGCCCCGAACTGGTGACGCTGCACAATCTGAAAGATGACTCCCCCGCGCTGATGAGCCAGTACGACGTACTGATCCTTGGCATCCCGACCTGGGATTTCGGCGAAATTCAGGAAGACTGGGAAGCGGTCTGGGATCAGCTGGACACCCTGAACCTCGAGGGAAAGATCGTCGCGCTGTACGGCATGGGCGATCAGCTGGGCTACGGCGAATGGTTCCTTGACGCGCTCGGCATGCTGCATGACAAGCTGGCGACCAAGGGCGTGAAGTTTGTCGGCTACTGGCCAACCGAAGGCTATGAGTTCACCAGCCCGAAACCGGTGATCGCCGATGGCCAACTGTTCGTTGGCCTGGCGCTGGATGAAACCAACCAGTACGACCTGAGCGACGAGCGCATCCAGAGCTGGTGCGAGCAGATCCTCGGCGAAATGGCCGAACACTTTTCCTGACGCGGCTTACTCCTGCGCCGGTTTTTGCAGCACCAGCCGGCGCAGATCGCGCCACTCTCCGGCGTCCATGCTGTCCGCCGCCAGCCAAAGATGCTGTCCGCGCCGGGTATCGACATGGCGCAAACGCAGCAGCATACCGCTATTGATAACCCACGGCGTCCCGAGGATTTCCCATTCGGCGTTTTGCCAGCGAAGACGGGAATCGGTGAGCAGTTTTATCTCCCCGCGACGGGCATGGATCCGCCGCTGGCTGCGCACGCAGTCGAAGACCACCAGCGACAGCAGCAGCAGCCAGATCGGGGTATAGCTCAGCGGCCAGGGAACCAACAGCACCAGGGCCGCCACCACGCCGTGAAGCAGCAGGGAAAACCACTGCGCGCGCCAGGAGATACGGAGATCAGATTGCCACAGGACCACGTTCCCGATTCCGTGTCTGAATTAAGGTTACCATCCGCTGCAGCTCCGCATCGGCCGGTTTGCCGTGGTTCATCAGCCAGTTGAACAGATCCGGATCGTCATTTTCCAGCAGGCGAATGAACAGCTGTTTGTCAGCGTCGCTGAGGGTATCGTACTCATACTCAAAGAACGGCATGATGGAGATGTCGAGTTCGCGCATCCCGCGGCGGCATGCCCAGTGGATACGTGCTTTATTGTTAATGTCCATGTTGACCTTCCAGCAGCAAAATATAGGTTAGTTTAACCCGTTTTCTGCCGTAACTTTACAGGAATATCGCTGAATGCGAGCATCCTTCCATAAAAACCTTAAAATAATGATGGGTTTATTGATTCCCTGCGTCAGGCGGCTGTCTCACGCCAGCGCACAAATGGCCTGTTGAAAGCACTTGCAATGCACTATAGCTCTTTTACCATTGGTCACACACACTGCGTTAAGCGATTCAGGATATGACTATGGCTTTTACACCTTTTCCTCCGCGTCAGCCTTCCTCTTCCGCTCGTCTGCCGTTAACGCTGATGACCCTGGATGACTGGGCGCTGGCGACAATTAGCGGGCCGGACAGCGAAAAATATCTGCAGGGGCAGATTACCGCCGATGTGAGTCATCTCACCGATGCCCAGCATCTGCTTGCCGCCCACTGTGATGCCAAAGGCAAGATGTGGAGCAACCTGCGCGTATTCCGTCGCGAGGGCGGCTTCGCGTGGATTGAGCGCCGCAGCCTGCGCGACGCGCAGCTGACCGAGCTGAAAAAATATGCCGTCTTCTCCAAAGTCACCATTGCCGCCAACGACGATCTGGTTCTGCTGGGAGTAGCCGGCTTCCAGGCGCGCGCCGCGCTGGCGCCGCTGTTCGCCGCCTTGCCCGACGCTGCCACCCCGGTGGTCAGCGAAGGCGCCACCAGCCTGCTGTGGTTTGAACACCCGGGCGAGCGCTTCCTGCTGGTGACCGATGTCGACACCGCCAACCGCGTCACCGACGCGTTGCGCGGCGAAGCGCAGTTTAACAACAGCCAACAGTGGCTGGCGCTGAATATTGAAGCCGGCCTGCCGGTTATCGACAGCGCTAACAGCGGGCAGTTCATTCCGCAGGCCACCAACCTGCAGGCGCTGGGCGGCATCAGCTTCAAAAAAGGCTGCTACACCGGCCAGGAAATGGTCGCGAGGGCGAAATTCCGCGGCGCCAATAAGCGCGCGCTGTGGACGCTGTCAGGGACCGCCAGCCGGGTGCCGGAAGCCGGGGAAGACCTGGAGCTGAAGATGGGCGACAACTGGCGCCGCACCGGTACGGTGCTGGCAGCCGTACAGCTGGATGACGGAAGCCTGATGGTCCAGGTAGTGATGAATAACGACATGGAACCGGACAGCGTGTTCCGTGTACGCGACGATGCCGGCAGCCTGAGCATCAAACCATTGCCGTATTCGCTGGAAGAAAATTAAGGAAAAGTTCCCGGCTTGCGGCGCTTGCGCCTTAGCCGGGCTACCCGGCCGCAGAATATCGTAGCCACGGTAAGCGTAGCGCCACCGTGGAATTTCCAGGCCGTAGAGTATTGTAGCCACGGTAAGCGCAGCGCCACCGTGGGATGTTTATCAGGACTGGCCGATGTAAAGATAAATCGCCAGGAAGTGACACACGCTGCCGCCGAGCACGAAGCCGTGCCAGATAGCGTGGTTATAAGGAATACGTTTGCAGACGTAGAAGATGACCCCCAGCGAGTACACCACCCCGCCAACCGCCAGCAGCGTTACCCCGCCCACCGCCAGCTTCACTGCCAGCTGATAGACCACGATAAGCGACAGCCAGCCCATGGTCAGATAGGTCACCAGCGACAAAATTTTAAAGCGGTGCGCGATGGTCAGCTTAAACAGGATCCCCAGCAGCGCCAGGCTCCAGATGACGATCATCAGCCCCTTCGCCAGCGGTGAATTCAATCCCACCAGCAAAAACGGCGTGTAGGTCCCGGCAATCAACAGGTAGATAGCGCAGTGGTCGAATTTCTTCAGCCACTGTTTCGCCCGCTGATGCGGGATCGCGTGATAGAGCGTGGAAGCGAGGAACAGCATAATCATGCTGCCGCCGTACAGGCTGTAGCTGGCGATCGCCGTCGCGCTGGCGTTTGTATCCGCCGCCTGCACCAGCAGCAACACAAGGCCGACGATACCGAACACCAGCCCGATCCCGTGGCTGATGCTGTTGGCAACTTCCTCTGCCAGAGAATATCCCTGAGTGATTAATGGTTTGCGAACCATACTGGACTCCGTGAAAACAAGAACGCTTTCATTGCCCACTTAGGGTAACTGAGAATGATTCCAGTGAACACCTGTTAGCTAAAATAAAACGATGTATATTTGTAAATACATTAAAATCAAAAAGTTACATTTTTATTTCAACTCACAGCTGTTCCTGATTATCTTAAAGCGTTTTGAATTCAATGACATAAAACTGGCTCTCGCCAGGATAGATGTCGCTGATGACCTGCCGCAGCTGCCCGAGAGTCATATTCTCCTGTTGCGCATGCTGTTCGGTCAGCGTATCGAGCGTCACCGTCGAGGTCGCGGTCACGGCGATGGTGCAAAAATAGCCGTCATCTTCATAGCGCCCAACGCGCAGCACATCGCCGGGCTTAAAGTGCGACTCCGCTGCATCGCGAATGGTGATGGTTTTGCGCCCGGCGAGGATGTCGTCCTGAAAACGCTGAAAAAAGGTAATGTCATTGGCCTGCATGATATAATTCCGTCCTGGTCATTATGAATTGTGAGTTCGCCCTGTGAGTATGTTCTCCCACGCCGCTGTCGCCAGTCTCAATAATCTTGAGATGATGGTCTACCACTACGTCATTAAAAATCGTGACAAAGTGATGTACATGACCATCCGCGAACTGGCCGAGGCCGCCGGGGTCTCCACGACCACCGTGTTACGCTTCTGCCGCAAACTGCAGTGCGAGGGCTACTCTGAATTTCGCGTGCGCTTTAAATTATATCTCGAGCAGAATGAGCCTCAACAGGCAAATATCGGCGCCAGCGAAATAATGAGCTTTTTTAAAAGCGTCAATAATGACGAGTTCGATGAATTACTCGAGCAGGCCGTCGATATTATTCTCGCCTCCGAACGTATTATTTTTGTCGGCGCCGGCACCTCCGGCGCGCTGGCGAAATATGGCGCACGCTTCTTCTCCAACGTCGGTAAATTCAGCAACCATATTGACGATCCCTATTTTCCGGTAACCAACGATATGGCCCGCAACGCGCTGGCGATCGTGCTTTCCGTCTCTGGCGAGACGGAAGAGATCCTGCGTTTCGCCAGCCAGTTCAGCCTACATCATTGCAAGGTGATGTCGATTACCAGCCATGAGCATTCGCGGCTGGCCAAACTGGCTGATTTCAATCTCTCCTGGCACGTGCCGCAGACGCGCATTGGCGGCGTCTACGATATTACAACGCAAATTCCAGTGATCTATATTCTCGAATCCCTCGGACGTAAATTAGCGCGCAAAATCAGCTAAAAATAACAGCCTGTTTTTTTGATGTAACATATTACCTTTGGCGGAATTTGTTATATCGTGACATTCACTTTCACTTTGCTAGACTCGAGAACAATAGTTATTAGAGAGATTAGCCAGGATGAAAAAATTAACCCTTCCGAAAGATTTTTTATGGGGCGGCGCGGTCGCCGCGCATCAGGTTGAAGGCGGCTGGGATCAGGGCGGCAAAGGCCCCAGCATCTGCGATGTGTTGACCGGCGGGGCGCACGGCGTGCCGCGCGAAATCACCCACCAGGTCGAAGCGGGAAAATACTACCCGAACCACGAAGCCGTCGACTTCTACGGTCGCTACAAAGAAGACATCAAACTGTTCGCCGAGATGGGCTTCAAATGCTTCCGCACCTCTATCGCCTGGACCCGCATCTTCCCGCAGGGTGACGAAACCCAGCCGAATGAAGAGGGGCTGAAGTTCTACGACGACATGTTCGACGAGCTGCTGAAATACAACATCGAACCGGTGATCACCCTCTCCCACTTCGAGATGCCCCTGCACCTGGTGCAGCAGTACGGCGGCTGGACCAACCGCAAAGTGGTCGATTTCTTTGTACGCTTCGCCGAAGTGGTCTTCGAGCGCTATAAGCACAAAGTGAAATACTGGATGACCTTTAACGAGATCAACAACCAGCGCAACTGGCGCGCGCCGCTGTTCGGCTACTGCTGCTCCGGGGTGGTCTATACCGAGCATGACAATCCGGAAGAGACCATGTACCAGGTGCTGCACCACCAGTTCGTGGCCAGCGCGCTGGCGGTGAAAGCGGCGCGGCGCATCAACCCGGACATGCAGGTCGGCTGCATGCTGGCGATGGTCGCCCTCTACCCTTACTCCTGCAAACCGGAAGATGTCATGTTCGCCCAGGAGTCGATGCGCGAGCGCTACGTCTTTACCGACGTCCAGCTGCGCGGTTACTACCCGAGCTATGTGTTGAATGAATGGGAACGCCGCGGCTTCAACATCAGGATGGAAGACGGCGACGCGCAGATCCTGCGCGAAGGTACCTGCGCCTATCTCGGCTTCAGCTACTACATGACCAACGCGGTGAAAGCCGAGGGCGGCACTGGCGACGCCATTTCCGGTTTCGAAGGCAGCGTGCCGAACCCGCACGTCAAAGCCTCCGACTGGGGCTGGCAGATTGACCCGGTCGGCCTGCGCTATTCTCTGTGTGAACTGTATGAGCGTTATCAGAAGCCGCTGTTTATCGTGGAAAACGGCTTTGGCGCCTACGACAAAGTAGAAGCCGACGGCAGCATCAACGATGACTACCGCATCGACTACCTGCGCGCCCACATCGAAGAGATGATCAAAGCGGTCACTTATGACGGCGTCGATCTGCTGGGCTATACCCCATGGGGCTGCATCGACTGCGTCTCCTTCACCACCGGGCAGTACAGCAAACGCTACGGCTTCATCTACGTCAACAAACACGACGATGGCACCGGCGACATGTCCCGCTCGCGCAAGAAGAGCTTTAACTGGTACAAAGAGGTCATCGCCAGCAACGGTGAGAACCTGTAACTAACCGCCCTCTCCCGGCCGGGGGAGGGCTAATTGCTTATCCGCCAGACACTTCTTTACAGCTTTACCATTGCCAAAACCCGTTCGCCCGTTAAGATAAGCCTCGTGAATATTTGAGGCAATCATGATTAAGCGACAACGCAAAGCCATTCTTTTTGTCCTCCTGGCCTGTCTGGTGGTGCTAACCTGCACCGCTCAACGGATGGCCGGGATGCACGCGCTGGTCATGAACCTCACCGCCGACAGCCCGTCGCTACAGCAAAACCAGGATCAGGCCGAGGCGCCGGTCACGCCGTGCGAGCTCAGCGCCAAGTCGCTGATGGCCGTTCCGCCGATGCTGTTTGAAGGGGCGCTGTTGGCTATCACCCTGCTGCTGGCGGTGCTGGCGGCGATCCCGCCGCGTATCGAACGCCAGTGGCCTCCCCGCGTTATCTCCTCACCCCGATTGCGGGTGCATCTGCGATTATGCATCTTCCGTGAGTGATTGATTCTCCTGACAGTTCAGGTTAATTCATCACTTACGGAGCAAACTTATGTATATGGTATTCAGGCGACTACTGGTCTGCCTGCTTTGGCTATGGCTGCCCGTCAGCCAGGCCGCCGACAGCGGCTGGCTGCGCGCCGCCGACAATCAACACGCCAGCGTCCGCCTGCGGGCGCAAACCGAGAGCAATGGCGACACTCGCCTGCTTTTAGACGTAGCGCTGGAAAAGGGCTGGAAAACCTACTGGCGCTCGCCAGGGGAAGGCGGCATCGCGCCGGCTATCGCCTGGCACACGCCGCTGGAGGTGAGCTGGCGCTGGCCGACGCCGCAGCGCTTCGACGTCGCGGGCATTTCCACTCAGGGCTATCACGGCGACGTCAGCTTTCCGATGACGCTGCGCGGCAAAATACCGCCGACGCTTAGCGGCGTCCTGACGCTCTCTACCTGCAGCAATGTCTGTATTCTCACTGACTATCCCTTTTCGCTGGATATGACGACTCCGTCGGGGGAGCGATTTAATTATGATTTTACCCGCGCGATGGGCACACTGCCGCTGCGCGATGGCCTGACTTCGCAACTGACCGCCAGCTACGTCAGCGGCAAACTGACGGTGACCGCCCGCCGCGATGCCGGCTGGCAGCAGCCAGCGCTGTTTATCGACAGCATGGAGGATGTCGATTTCGGTAAGCCGAGCTTTACCAGCCGCGGCGATACGTTGACCGCCACCGTACCAGTCACCGATAGCTGGGGCGAAGCGGCGCCGGATCTGAGCGGCAAAACGCTGTCGCTGGTGCTGGCCGATAGCGGTCAGGCGCAGGAAAGCCAAATCGCCGTCGCCGCCGGCAGCGCCGCGCCGGGGCTGGCGTTAGGCTGGGTGCTGCTGATGGCGCTGGCCGGCGGGCTTATTCTCAACGTCATGCCCTGCGTGCTGCCGGTGCTGGCGATGAAGCTCGGCTCGCTGGTGCAAACCGAAGGTCGCGAACGCGGCGCGGTGCGGCGGCAGTTCCTCGCCTCGGTGTGCGGGATCGTCGTCTCGTTCCTGGCGCTGGCGCTGATGATGACCGCGCTACGCCTGGGGAATCAGGCGCTCGGCTGGGGCATCCAGTTCCAGAACCCGTGGTTTATCGGCGCGATGGCGCTGGTGATGGTGCTGTTCAGCGCCAGTTTATTGGGGCTGTTCGAAATCCGCCTCTCCTCCAGCGCCAGCACTTTCCTCGCCACCAGGGGCGGCAACGGCTTAATGGGCCATTTCTGGCAGGGCGCCTTCGCCACCCTGCTGGCGACGCCCTGTACCGCGCCGTTCCTCGGTACCGCCGTGTCGGTGGCGCTGGTGGCGCCCCTGCCGCTGCTGTGGGGCATTTTCTTCGCCATGGGGATCGGCATGAGCCTGCCGTGGCTGCTGATCGTTGCCTGGCCGGGTCTGGCGCAACGACTGCCACGCCCGGGCCGCTGGATGAATCATCTGCGGGTGGTGCTGGGGCTAATGATGCTTGGTTCAGCGCTATGGCTGGTCAGCCTGCTGACGATCCACATCGGCCGTACGCCGGTGCTTACCCTGCTGGTGATTCTGGCCATCGCCCTGCTAGTGGCCACCGCCTGGCGCTACCGCTGGCGGACGGCGCTGCGCGCGGGCGCCCTGGCCATCGTGGTAGCGGGCGCCGTCGCCTTTGTCGCCCAACAGGACGGCCAGGGCCCGCGCCGCGACCGGGTTAACTGGCAGCCGCTCAGCGAGCAGGCTATCGCCAGCGCCCTGGCGGAGCATAAGCGGGTATTTATTGATGTCACCGCCGACTGGTGCGTGACCTGTAAAGCCAATAAATACAACGTGCTGCTGCGCGACGACGTCCAGCAGGCGCTGTTAGCGCCAGACGTAGTCGCCCTGCGCGGCGACTGGAGCCGCCCCTCCGCTGTCATTAGCCAGTTTTTAACCGCTCGCGGCAGCGCCGCGGTGCCGTTTAACCAGATTTACGGACCGGAATTGCCGCAGGGACAGATTCTGCCTGCGCTGTTAGACCGCGAACACCTTCTCGCCACCCTGTCCGCCGCTAAAGGAAAATAACATGAGAGCTATCACCGCCTTATTACTGTTGTGCGTATCGGCCTTCAGTTTCGCCGCCCCGGCGGAAGAACCACAATCGAACGGTAATGACCAGTTAGCCCAGCTGCTGTTTAACGATCCGAATAGCCCGCGCACCGGCGCGAAAGAGCCAAAACTCACGATCGTCTCGTTTACCGATTACAACTGCCCTTACTGCAAACAGTTTGATCCGCTGCTGGAAAAAATCGTCCACGATAATCCGGACATCCAGCTCATCGTTAAGCTGCTGCCGTTTAAAGGGCAGAGTTCGGTGAATGCCGCTAAAATCGCGCTCTCCACCTGGCGTCAGCAGCCCGATAAATTCTGGGCGCTGCATCAGCGGCTGATGGCGAAAAAAGGCTATCACGATGACGCCAGTATCGCCGCCGCGCAGAAGAAAACCGCCACCGATAGCGTAAATATCGATGACAAGACCATGGATTCGCTGAAGATGAACCTGATTTTGTCGCAGGTGCTGAATATTCAGGGCACCCCGGCGACCATCATCGGCGATCAGATGGTGGCTGGCGCGATCCCTGCTGATGAGCTGGAGGGGCTGGTGAAAGAACAGCTGGCGAAAGCCCGTGGCCAGTAAAATCAGGCGCTGGCTGCGCGAGCTGGCGGTGTGGCTGCTGATTGGCGCGGCGGTGAGCCTGGCGGTGGATTATTTTCGCCAGCCCGCGCTGCCGCAAAACGTCAGCGCCACATCGCTGCAGACACTCGACGGCAGGACGCTGGATCTGCATGCCATAAGCCAGCAAAAGCCGCTGCTGCTGTACGTCTGGGCGACCTGGTGCGGAGTCTGTCGCTATACCACGCCGTCGGTGGCATCGCTTGCCGCCGACGGCGGCAATGTGCTGACGGTAGCCCTGCGTTCCGGCGATAACGTCACGCTGGAGAAGTGGCTGACCAGGAAGAAACTGGCGCTGCCGACGGTGAATGATCCAAGCGGCCAGCTGGCGCGGCAGTGGGACATCCAGGTAACGCCAACGCTGGTGGTCATTTCTCAAGGCGAGGTAAAGTCGGTTACCACCGGCTGGACCAGCAGTTGGGGAATGCGCCTGCGGCTGTGGCTGGCCTCCTGGTAGACCGTCGGGCTTTAGCGGTTTTTATGCCGGGTAAGGCGTATCCGCCACCCGGCCTACCATTCGGCTTTGACCCCGTAGGCCCGGCAAGCGCAGCGCCGCCGGGCAATAGACATCTACGGGTTATTTCCCGCCCGCCAGTTCAAGGAAGCTACCCGTCACATACGACGCTTTGTCGCTCAGCAGCCAGGCAATGGCCTGAGCGACCTCTTCCGGCTGGCCGCCGCGCTGCATCGGTAGCGAACCTTTCACTCGATCCACGCGTCCCGGTTCACCGCCGGAGGCGTGCATCTCGGTATAAATCAGCCCCGGACGCACGCCGTTGACCCGGATCCCCTGCGCCGCCACCTCTAGCGCCAGCCCGGTGGTCAGGGTATCTACCGCCCCTTTCGACGCGGCATAGTCAACGTACTCCCCCGGCGCGCCAAGGCGCGACGCCGCCGACGACACGTTAACTATCGCCCCGCCCTTACCGCCATGCCGATGTGACATGCGCTTTACCGCCTCGCGACAGCAGAGGAAGTAACCGGTGACGTTGGTGGCCAGCACGCGGTTAATACGCTCGGCGCTCAGGCTCTCCACCGTACACTGGGTAAACAGGATCCCGGCGTTGTTGACCAGCGCCGTCAGCGGCTCGCCCATGCGGTCGATCGCCTCAAACATCGCCATCACCTGCGCTTCATCGCTGATGTCCGCCCGCAGCGCCGTGGCTTTGCCGCCAGACGCCACAATGGTATTCACCACCTCGGTAGCGGCGTTAATGTTGTGATGGTAATTGACCGCCACGGTATATCCTTCCTGCGCCAACAGCAGCGCCGTCGCCCGGCCTATGCCGCGGCTCGCGCCGCTAATAAGAGCTATTCCCATACCTTCCCTCCAAAAAAATAAAGGCGCCGCAGCGCCTTTAAAAGTTTAGCTAAAACGCAAACTTACTGGTATTCGCTCATCGGTACGCAGGAGCAGAACAGGTTGCGGTCGCCGTAGACATCATCCAGACGTTTCACCGTCGGCCAGTACTTGTTGTGCAACCCTGCCGGGAATACCGCCAGCTCACGGCTGTACGGATGGTTCCACTCGCCCACCAGCTCGCCCTGGGTGTGTGGCGCGTTCACCAGAGGGTTATCCTCCAACGGCCATTCGCCGGCTTTGACGCGGTCGATTTCCGCGCGGATCGCCAGCATCGCGTCGATAAAGCGGTCCAGCTCGACCTTGCTTTCCGATTCCGTCGGCTCAACCATCAGCGTCCCCGCTACCGGGAAAGACATGGTCGGGGCATGGAAGCCAAAGTCGATCAGGCGCTTGGCGATATCCAGCTCGCTAATGCCGGTCTCTTCTTTCAGCGGACGAATATCGAGAATACATTCGTGCGCTACGCGACCATCGCGACCGGTGTAGAGCACCGGGTAGGCGTCTTTCAGTCGGGTAGCGATGTAGTTGGCGTTAAGGATCGCGTTCTGGCTCGCCTGCTTCAGCCCTTCCGCGCCCATCATGCGGATATACATCCAGCTGATCGGCAAAATGGACGCGCTGCCGAACGGCGCGGCGGAAACCGCGCCCTGGCGGGTCAGCATACCTTCAATCTGTACCACGCTGTGGCCCGGCACGAACGGCGCCAGGTGCGCTTTCACGCCGATTGGGCCCATGCCCGGGCCGCCGCCGCCGTGCGGAATGCAGAACGTTTTATGCAGGTTGAGGTGCGAAACGTCGGCGCCGATAAAGCCCGGAGAGGTGATCCCGACCTGGGCGTTCATGTTGGCGCCGTCGAGATAAACCTGGCCGCCAAACTGGTGCACGATCTCGCACACTTCGCGAATGGTCTCTTCATACACGCCGTGGGTCGACGGATAGGTGACCATGATGCAGGAGAGATTCGCCCCCGCCTGCTCTGCTTTTTCACGCAGATCGGCGAGATCGATGTTGCCGTTTTTATCACAGGCAACGACCACTACCTGCATACCCGCCATCTGCGCGGAAGCCGGGTTGGTGCCGTGCGCGGAGCTAGGGATCAGGCAGATATCGCGATGGCCTTCGTTGCGGCTCTCGTGATAATGGCGAATCGCCAGCAGGCCAGCATATTCACCCTGCGCGCCGGAGTTCGGCTGCATACAGACGGCGTCATAGCCGGTCAGTTTCACCAGCCAGTCTGAAAGCTGGGCGATCATCTGCTGATACCCTTCCGCCTGCTCGACCGGGCAGAACGGGTGCAGCTCGGCGAATTCCGGCCAGGTGATCGGGATCATCTCCGCCGCGGCGTTCAGTTTCATGGTGCAGGAGCCCAGCGGGATCATCGCCTGGTTCAGCGCCAGATCTTTACGCTCCAGGGCGTGCATGTAGCGCATCATCTCGGTTTCGCTATGGTAGCGGTTAAACACCGGATGGGTGAGGATCGCATCGTCGCGCAGCATCGCCGCCGGGATCGAACGGCTATCCAGCGCCACGTCTTTATCCAGGGTATCGATATCCAGACCGTGATCGTCGCCGACGATGGCGCGGAACAGGTTCAGCACATCTTCGCGGGTGGTCGCTTCATCGAGCGTAATGCCCACCGCGCCGTGAATATCGCTGCGCAGGTTAATCTGCAGGGCTTCGGCACGCGCCAGCACCGCGGCTTTATCCGCCACTTCGACGCACAGGGTGTCGAAGTAGTGGGCATGGCGCAGCTTCAGCCCTTTCTTCTGCAGGCCGTCGGCCAGAATGTCGGTCAGACGATGAATGCGGCCAGCGATACGTTTCAGACCCGCCGGGCCGTGGAATACCGCGTACAGGCTGGCGATGTTGGCCAGCAGCACCTGCGAGGTACAAATGTTGGAGTTCGCTTTCTCACGGCGGATGTGCTGCTCGCGAGTCTGCATCGCCATGCGCAGCGCGGTATTCCCCGCCGCATCTTTCGATACGCCGATAATCCGGCCCGGCATGGAGCGTTTGAATTCATCTTTCGCCGCGAAGAAGGCCGCGTGCGGGCCGCCGTAGCCCATCGGCACGCCGAAGCGTTGGGCGGAACCGAAAACGATATCCGCGCCCTGCTTGCCCGGCGCCGTCAGCAGCACCAGCGCCATAAAGTCGGCAGCGACGCTGACAATCACTTTGCGCGCTTTCAGCTCGGCGATCAGTTTGCTGTAATCGTGGATTTCGCCGGTGGTGCCCACCTGCTGCAGCAGCACGCCGAAGACATCCTGGTGATCGAGCACTTTGTCGGCGTCATCAACGATCACCTCGAAGCCGAAGGTTTCCGCGCGGGTGCGCACCACGTCCAGGGTTTGCGGATGGACGTCGGCGGCAACGAAGAAGCGGTTGGCGCTCTTCAGTTTACTGACGCGTTTGGCCATCGCCATCGCTTCGGCGGCGGCGGTGGCTTCATCAAGCAGCGAAGCGGAAGCGATATCCAACCCGGTCAGATCCAGAGTGACCTGCTGGAAGTTGAGCAGCGACTCCAGACGGCCCTGGGATACTTCCGGCTGGTAAGGGGTATAGGCGGTATACCAGCCCGGGTTTTCCAGCATGTTGCGCTGAATGACCGGCGGCAGCTGCACGGCGGTATAGCCCATGCCGATGTAAGACTTGAAGCGCTTGTTGCGACTGGCAATCGCCTTCAGCTCCGCCAGCGCGGCGAATTCGGTAGTCGCGTCGCCCACCTGCGGTGGGGTCGCCAGCTGGATATCCTGCGGCACAATCTGGCCGATCAGGGCGTTAAGCGAATCCGCGCCGACGGTCTTCAGCATCTCTTGCTGTTGCTGAGCGTCCGGGCCAATGTGACGTTCAATAAAGGCGTCGCGGTTTTCAAGCTGACTTAAAGTCTGAGTCATGAGCGATGGTTCCTGAAACGTGCGGTGAATCGTGGTTGTCTGACTGGTTTGCCCGGCAAGCGCTGATGCTTACCGGGCCAGAATACGCAAAATCATTCGCGTTGCAGGAAGGCGGCGACACAGCGACTCCCCGGGAGCTTACAAAAGTAAGTGACCGGGGGGAGCCAGGAAGCCAACGCCCCTGCAGCGTGAAGGATGAAGCGTATTTATTCGTCTTCCAGTAAAGCTTCATACGCGGCGGCATCCAGCAGCGCGGCAACCTGCGCTTCGTCGCTGGCTTTGATCTTGAAGATCCAGCCGTCGGTATACGGGTCGCTGTTGACCAGTTCCGGAGAGTCGTTCAGCTCTTCGTTGACGGCAACGATTTCACCGCTAATCGGCGCGTAGATATCGGAGGCCGCCTTCACGGATTCGGCAACCGCGCAATCGGCGCCCGCTTCAACGGTGGCGCCCACTTCCGGCAGGTCAACGAAAACCATATCGCCAAGCAGCTCCTGCGCGTGCTCGGTGATCCCTACGGTATAGGTGCCGTCCGCTTCTTTACGCAGCCACTCGTGTTCTTTGCTGTATTTCAGTTCTGCTGGTACGTTGCTCATCAATTCATCTCCAAAAAAGGGAAATCACACAATGGCTTTGCCATTGCGTACAAAACCAGGTTTAGTCACTTTTACCGGCATTTCACGGTTACGGATTTGCACCACCGCGGTGTCGCCAATCCCGGCCGGCACGCGAGCCAGCGCGATGCTGTAGCCCAGCGTCGGCGAGAAGGTGCCGCTGGTGATAATGCCTTCTTTTTGATTACCGTCGCTATCGGTAAAACGGACCGGCAGACCACCGCGCAGGACGCCTTTCTCGGTCATCACCAGGCCAACCAGCTGCTCGGTGCCTTTTTCGCGCTGCATCTCCAGCGCTTCGCGGCCGATGAAGTTACGATCGGCGGGCTCCCAGGCGATAGTCCAGCCCATGTTCGCCGCCAGCGGGGAAACGCCTTCGTCCATCTCCTGGCCGTACAAGTTCATCCCGGCCTCCAGGCGCAGGGTGTCGCGCGCGCCAAGACCGCACGGCTTAACGCCAGCGTCCAGCAGACCGCGCCAGAAATCAGCCGCCTGCTCGTTCGGCATCGCAATTTCATAACCCGCTTCGCCGGTATAGCCGGTGGTGGCGATAAACAGGTCGCCGGCCTGCACGCCGAAGAACGGCTTCATGCCTTCCACGGCCTGACGTTGAGCGTCGGTAAACAGCGTCGCCGCCTTCGCTTTCGCCTGGGGGCCCTGGACCGCGATCAGCGACAGATCGTCGCGAACGGTAATTTCAAGGCCGTAAGGTTCAGCTTGTTCGGAGATCCAGGCGAGGTCTTTTTCGCGGGTGGCGGAGTTAACAACGAGGCGGAAATAATCTTCAGAAAGGAAATAGACAATCAGGTCGTCGATGACGCCGGCGGAGGCGGTAAGCATTCCCGTGTAGAGCGCTTTGCCCGGGGTGGTGAGCTTCGCCACATCGTTGGCCAGCAAATAGCGCAAGAACTCGCGGATCCGGCTGCCGTGGAAATCGACGATGGTCATATGCGACACATCGAACATCCCTGCATCGCCGCGCACCGCATGGTGCTCATCAATCTGGGACCCGTAATGCAGCGGCATCATCCAGCCATGGAAATCCACCATGCGCGCGCCGCACAGCGTGTGTTGTTCATACAACGGAGTCTGTTGAGCCATCTTTTCCTCATCGAATAAAACGGAACCAGCCACGAAATTGTCGGCGATTTTGCGCCACGAAATTCGGCGTCGGCATCGCTGACGGACGCCGACGCAAACGTTATCTTTGGCCTGAACTTACCACCGAACCCGGCGCTAAACCATAAGCTCATTCAGGGCATCACATTAGCTTATGGCTAAAATCCGCCGAAAAGCCTACAGAGTTATTGACTGGAAAAAAGCGATTTACGCCACATAAAATTAACATTAACGGCGCGACAATTAGGTAATGATGGTGTTTTATGCGATTTTACGGCTCTAATTTCTTTAACAAAAAAAAGGACGCATTAATAAATCTAATGCGAAAAAAGAGGTGAAATTAGAATATTTCAAATGAGGGGGAAAACCCGGCGCCCAGGCCGGGTGAAAGAAGTGTGACGCGGTTAACGTAACCAGGCAGGCAGATCGTTGAGGCCCATCGCCTGGCGAATCAGCTGCGGTTTCACGCCCGGCAGCGTATCGGCCAGTTTGAGTCCCACATCGCGAAGAAATTTCTTCGCCGGATGGCTCCCGGAGAACATTTCGCGGAAGCCCTGCATGCCCGCCAGCATCAGCGCCGCGCTGTGCTTGCGGCTGCGCTCGTAGCGGCGCAGATAAAGATGCTGGCCGATATCTTTGCCCTGAGCGTGCAGGCGCTTCAGCTCGTCAATAAGCTCGGCGGCATCCATAAAACCGAGGTTGACCCCCTGCCCGGCCAGCGGATGGATGGTATGCGCGGCATCGCCGACCAGCGCCAGCCGGTGGGCGGCAAACTGACGGGCATAGCGGCCGGTCAGCGGGAAAACTTCACGTTCACTTGCCAGTTGGCAGAGGCCAAGGCGATTATCGAACGCGATATTCAGCGCCTGGTTGAAGGTGGTTTCATCAGCCTGCTGCATCCGCTGCGCTTCCCCCGGCGATAGCGACCAGACGATCGAGCACAGGTGCGGATCGCTGAGCGGCAGGAAGGCGAGGATCCCGTCGCCATGGAACGCCTGGCGGGCCACCGCCTGATGCGGCTCAGCGGTACGGATGGTCGCCACCAACGCATGATGATGGTAATCCCAGAAGGTCAGCGGAATATCGGCTTTATTGCGCAGCCATGAATTGGCACCATCGGCGCCGATCACCAGCCGCGCGGTCAGCATGCTGCCGTCCTGCAGGCTGAGAAAGGCTTCATTCTCGCCCCACGCCACCTGCTGAAGTTCCGCCGGAGCCAGCAGGGTAACGTCAGCGCAACGCTGCGCCTTCTGCCACAATGCATGATGCACTACGGCATTTTCGATAATATAGCCAAGGTGGCTAAAGCCCATGCTCTGGTCATCGAAGCTAATGTGGCCAAAGCTGTCTTTATCCCACACTTCCATACCGTGATAGCAGCTGGCCCTCTGGGCGACGATCTCGCGCCAGACGTCCAGCTTTGTCAGCAGCTTTTCGCTGGCGGCATTAATTGCCGAAACGCGCAGCGCCGGCGGCGCATCGGCGGCCAGCGGTCGCGGCTCTGCTTTCTCCAGCACTGCGACGCGCAGGCCGCTACCCTGTAGACCGCAGGCTACCGCCAGCCCCACCATTCCACCGCCAACAATGGCAACATCAACACTTTGCACGTTCTACTCCTTAACGGGGAACCCAACCGAGGGTACGCTGCGCCAGCGCATCGCGCGCCGGGGTAAATAATTCCATCGCCATCAGACCGACGTTGCGCCCCGCCACCAGCGGCGCCCAACGGTTGGCAAACAGATGCACCAGCCCATCGGTCACGCCGATGGTGGCGGCTTTATCCCCTGCCCTGCGCGCCTGATAGCGGCACAGCAGTGGATAATGACCGACATCTTCGCCGCTGAGATGGGCGTCAGCGAGTAATTCCGCCAGGCTCATCACATCGCGCAGGCCGAGATTAAAGCCCTGCCCGGCGATCGGGTGCAGCGTCTGCGCCGCGTTGCCGACCAGCGCCAGGCGGTGCGACACCGCGCGGCTGGCGGTGGTGAGGGCCAGCGGATAGACGCTGCGCTTCCCGGCGTGGGTAATACGCCCCAGCCGCCAGCCGAATGCCTGCTGCAGCTCCTGACAAAAGCGTTCGTCAGACCAGCTCTGCACCTCATCGCGGCGCGACTGCGGATGACACCACACCAGCGAGCAGCGCCCTTGCGACATCGGCAGCATCGCCAGCGGGCCATGCTCGGTAAAGCGCTCGAAGGCGCGACCTTCGTGGGGCAACGCGGTGCTGACGTTAGCAATGATCGCTATCTGCTCATACGGCTGCTGCTGCCAGCTGATGCCGCAGCGGGCGCCCAGTGCCGAACGGGAACCGTCCGCCGCCACCAGCAGCTTACCGTTAATGATTTCGCCGCCCTCAAGCGTAAGGCTGACGCTCTCCTGGCTGCGACTGACCGCTTCCACTTTCGCCGGACAGTGCAGCGTGACGCCTGGCGCCTCGCGCAGCAGACCAAACAGCCGCTGGCCGACATCGTGGAGTTCAACCACCTGGCCCAGCGCCGACAGGCCATAATCCGCGGCCGCCAGATTCACAAACCCGGCATGACCGCGGTCGCTGACGTGTACTCGCTGGATGGGCGTCGCGCGTTCGGCGAGGCGTTGCCAGATACCGATACGCGCCAGCTGCTGGCAGGTGCCCGCAGCCAGGGCGATCGCCCGGTCGTCAAAGCCAGGGTGGCGTGACGAATGCGGATCCTGCGCTTCAATGAGGTGGACCGGCAGCGCGCCGCCGGTCAAACGGGAGATGGCCAGCGCGAGCGTCGCCCCGGTCATCCCGCCGCCGACGATCAGCACGCTCATGACTGGCGCGCCGCCGCCATCAGCGCCTCGATCTCATCCGCCTTCTTCACCACGCCGGCGGTGAGATTTTCGTTACCGTCTTCGGTAATCACGATGTCATCTTCAATACGGATGCCGATGCCGCGATACTGCGCCGGCACGTCGGCATCGGTGGCGATATACAGTCCCGGCTCGACGGTCAGCACCATTCCCGGCTCCAGGACGCGCGAACGGTCGGTGTCGTAATTACCGACATCGTGCACATCCAGACCCAGCCAGTGGCTCAGGCCATGCATAAAGTACGGGCGGTGGGCGTTGTTGGCGATAAGCTCGTCAATCTCGCCTTTCAGGATCCCCAGCCGCACCAGGCCGGTAATCATAATGCGCACCACTTCCTGGTTGACCTGACAGATCGAGGTGCCCGGCCGATAGAGTTTCAGCGCGGTCTCCAGCGATTCGAGCACAATGTCGTAGATCTCGCGCTGCGGCTGGGTAAATTTACCGTTTACCGGGAAGGTGCGGGTAATGTCCCCGGCATAGCCGCGATACTCGCAGCCGGCGTCAATCAGGACTAAATCGCCGTCGCGCAGTTCAGATTCGTTTTCGGTGTAGTGCAGAATACAGCCGTTTTCGCCGCCGCCAACGATGGTGTTATAGGAGGGGAAACGTGCCCCGTGGCGGTTGAATTCATGGAGAATTTCACCTTCCAGCTGATATTCGAACATGCCAGGGCGGCATTTTTCCATCGCCCGGGTATGGGCCAGCGCGGTGATCTCCCCGGCGCGGCGCATCACGGCAAGCTCTTCCGCGGATTTAAACAGGCGCATCTCATGCACAATGGGCCGCCAGTCGATAACCGAGTTCGGCGCCTGCAGATTCTGGCGCGAGCCTTTGCGCAGTTTTTCGAGGGCGTTGAACACAATCTCATCGGCATAGGCATATTCACCCTGGGCGAAGTAGATCGCGTCCAGACCGTTGAGCAGCTGATACAGCTGCTGGTTGATTTCGCTGAACGCCAGCGCCCGGTCGACGCCAAGCTTCGCCGGCGCGGCCTCCTGGCCCAGACGGCGTCCAAACCAGATCTCAGCGGTCAGATCGCGAACCCGGTTGAACAGCACGCTATGGTTGTGGGTTTCATCGCTTTTAATCAACACCAGCAGCGCTTCCGGTTCGTTAAAGCCGGTGAAGTACCAGAAATCGCTGTTCTGCCGGTAGGGATATTCCGAATCTGCACTGCGCACCGCTTCCGGTGCGGCGAAAATCAGCGCCGCGCTGCCTGGCTGCATCTGCGCCAACAGCGTCTGGCGACGCGATAGAAATTCCTGCTGAGTCATGACGCCCCCTGAACGAATTTTAGTTAGTGTAATGTCGGTTTGCGGACTTCCGGTGCGGTTGGCTGCTGACGGGCAAAGGTGTCGTGGCACAGCAGTGCGGCAACGCGGACATACTCGATAATCTCCTCCAGAGACATCTCCAGCTCTTCCTGATCTTCGTCTTCATCGTAGCCCAGCTGGGCAATATTACGCAGATCGTCAATCGCTTCCCCGGTTTCATCCTTCACTTTATCCAGCTTCGGCTGGCTAACGCCAAGACCAAGCAGGAAGTGGTTGACCCAACCGGCGAGGGCGTCGGCACGGTCAAAGACGCTCACCGCATCGCCTTCCGGCAGATACAGTTGAAAGAGGAAACCGTCGTCATCCAGTGAATCGCTGATGGCGGAATGCATGTTACGCAGCGCCTGAGCCAGTTCATGGCCAAAGGCGAGACCTTCGTTGGTCAGGTCGTGCACCAGCGGCTGCCAGCTGCTGTCCGTATTGCCGCCGCACAGCAATCCGCTGATCAAACCGTGCATTTCGGCCGGGGTGAGACCTACCCCTTGTTGGTTCAGTAACTGGTCTACATCGTTGTAACCAGGCATTTCGTTCTGTATAGACATGCGCATTCGTCATCGTTGGGAGGAATATTCATGGTATGCTACCACTTTGGACCCTGGTGAACCAGAATAGGGCTTGTATCTTCGCACCAGGGTAGCTATAGTGTCGCCCCTTCGCAGACCCGGGCCAGGGTGTGAAGGCAGCGCAGTCAATCAGCAGGAAGGTGGCATGTCTGCACAACCCGTAGATCTCCAAATTTTCGGCCGTTCACTGCGAGTGAATTGCCCGCCTGAACAAAGGGATGCCCTGAATCAGGCAGCTGAAGACCTTAATCAGCGGTTGCAAGATTTAAAAGAACGCACTAGAGTCACAAATACTGAGCAGCTGGTCTTCATCGCGGCGTTGAACATCAGCTATGAGTTGACTCAGGAAAAAGCGAAGACCCGCGACTACGCTTCCAGCATGGAGCAGCGCATTCGCATGCTTCAGCAGACCATCGAACAAGCATTGCTTGAGCAGGGTCGCATAAGCGAAAAGCCAGGGTCGAAGTTTGAATAACACTTTGCAGTTAACTGTGTTAGAGTAATCGCAAGAACAAAATTTCTCTGAGATGTTTGCAAGCGGGCCAGTCCCCTGAGCCGATATTTCATACCACAAGAATGTGGCGCTCCACGGTTGGTGAGCATGCTCGGTTCGTCCGAGAAGCCTTAAAACCGTGACGACACATTCACCTTGAACCAAGGGTTCAAGGGTTACAGCCTGCGGCGGCATCTCGGAGATTCCCTTCTTTACTTCGCATCATCCCCCATACGTGTTTTCGGCTGAAGCCGCCCTGTATTACACTTGCTCCTATTGTTTCGCCAGCTCGTAACGAGACCTGCATGACTATACAGACCGATACCCTGCTCTCCCGTCAGCATATTCGCCAGCAGATCCGCGATCGTCGACGCGCACTCAGCCCGGAGCAACAGCGCCTGTTTGCCCAACAGGCCGCCGAGCGGATGATGGCCTGGCCGCCGGTAGTTCTCGCCCACAACGTGGCGCTGTTTCTCTCCTTTGACGGCGAGCTGGACACCCAGCCGCTGATCGACCAGCTCTGGCGCGCCGGCAAGCGGGTATATCTCCCGGTGCTGCATCCCTTTAGCCCCGGCAATCTGCTGTTTTTACACTACCATCCGCAGAGCCAACTGATCGTGAATCGCCTGAAGATCCGCGAACCGAAGCTCGATGTGCGGGATGTGCTGCCGCTGGCTGAACTCGATGTGCTGGTGACCCCGCTGGTGGCCTTCGATGTCAGTGGCCAACGGCTGGGAATGGGCGGCGGTTTTTACGACCGGACGCTGCAAAACTGGCAGCAGTATCGCCTGCAGCCGGTGGGCTACGCGCACGACTGCCAGCAGGTGGATAGCCTGCCGAGCGAAGAGTGGGATATCCCGCTGCCGGCGGTCATCACCCCGGGAAAAACCTGGTGTTGGTAGGTACGCGGGGACGAGAAATTCAGCCTGGAAAGTATTAACAAAAAAACGGGCAGGTACGCGACCTGCCCGAGAGGCAAAAATGATTAGAACAGCAGACGGGCGCGGATAGTCCCCGGGATCGCTTTCATTGCCTGCAGCGCCTGCTGGGCAACATCTTCTTCCGCTTCAATATCAATCACCACGTAGCCCATCTGCGGCGACGTTTGCAGATACTGGGCGGCAATGTTGATGCTCTGCGCGGCGAAGATTTGGTTGATTGCGGTCAGGACGCCCGGCCGGTTCTCATGGATATGCAGCAGACGACGGCCGCCGTGCAGCGGTAGAGAAACTTCCGGGAAGTTAACTGCCGACAGGGTTGACCCGTTGTCAGAGTATTTCGCCAGCTTGCCAGCTACTTCCAGACCGATGTTCTCCTGCGCTTCCTGAGTGGAGCCACCGATATGCGGTGTGAGGATCACGTTATCAAACTCGCACAGCGGCGAAGTGAAGGGGTCGCTGTTGGTCGCAGGTTCAGTCGGGAAGACGTCGATAGCCGCCCCGGCCAGATGCTTACTGGCCAGCGCATCGCATAGCGCCGGAATGTCCACCACGGTACCACGGGAAGCGTTGATCAGCAGCGCGCCCGGCTTCATCAGCGCCAGTTCTTCCGCGCCCATCATATTTTTGGTAGAGGCGTTTTCCGGCACGTGCAGGCTGACCACATCGCTCATGTTCAGCAGGTCGGAGAGATGCTGTACCTGAGTGGCGTTGCCGAGCGGCAGTTTGTTTTCAATATCATAGAAGAAGACGTGCATTCCCAGCGATTCCGCCAGAATGCCAAGCTGGGTACCGATGTGGCCGTAACCGATGATGCCCAGCTTTTTACCACGCGCTTCGAAGCTGCCGACCGCCTGCTTGTTCCACACCCCGCGGTGCGCTTTGGCGTTGGCTTCCGGCACGCCGCGCAGCATCAGCAGCAGTTCGCCGATCACCAACTCGGCCACCGAGCGGGTGTTAGAGAACGGCGCGTTAAACACCGGAATACCGCGCTTCGCAGCGGCGTTCAGATCGACCTGGTTGGTCCCGATGCAGAAGCAACCGACGGCAACCAGTTTTTCCGCTGCGGCGAAAATCTCTTCAGTCAGATGGGTACGGGAACGCAGGCCGATGAAATGGGCATCACGGATCGACGCTTTCAGCTGTTCTGAATCCAGCGCGCCTTTATGAAATTCAATGTTGGTGTAACCCGCTGCGCGAAGGCTATCGATTGCCTTTTGATGCACACCTTCAACCAGCAGAAATTTAATCTTGTCTTTTTCCAGTGATACCTTAGCCATTTCCCCGTCCTGTTTTGTCTTAACTGATGTCGTGCTGAACGAAAGTTCGTCTCAGCAACATATCAAAAAAAACTATCGCGGCAATATGAACGTTTGCGTCGCCGTCCTGAAGAAATGTCATCCAGAGGGAAATCGCAGGACAAAACACCAGAAAGAGAAGAAATGGTAGCGTGTAAATCAGAATGGTTGCATAAATGTGACAGAAGTCACCAAATTGCACCTGGTGAAAAAATATTTGCGAGGGAGCCGGTCGGCTCCCTGCGGACAGACTATTTTACGATGGTCTTCACGCCGTCGGCAGTACCAATCAGCGCCACGTCGGCGCCACGGTTGGCGAACAGCCCCACGGTGACAACGCCAGGAATACCGTTGATCGCGTTTTCCAGCGCGATCGCATCGAGAATTTCCAGGCCGTGCACGTCAAGGATCACGTTGCCGTTATCGGTCACCACGCCCTGACGGTACTCTGGACGGCCGCCCAGCTTGACCAGCTGACGCGCCACGGCGCTGCGCGCCATCGGAATGACTTCCACCGGCAGCGGGAACTTGCCCAGAATATCGACCTGCTTGGAGGCGTCGGCGATGCAGATAAACTTATCCGCGACCGAGGCGATGATCTTTTCACGGGTCAGCGCCGCGCCGCCGCCTTTGATCATCTGCATATGGCCGTTGATCTCATCCGCGCCGTCAACATAGATCCCCAGGCGATCGACGCTGTTAAGATCGAAGACGGTGATCCCGAGGCTTTTCAGCTTCTCGGTGGAGGCGTCGGAGCTGGAAACCGCCCCTTCGATCTGCCCCTTCATGGTGCCCAGCGCGTCAATAAAATGGGCCGCCGTCGAGCCGGTGCCTACGCCGACAATAGTCCCTGGCTGTACATATTGCAGTGCTGCCCAACCTACCGCTTTTTTCAGTTCATCCTGCGTCATAATTCTGGTCCGAGATGTGAATGCCTGTGGCGCATTATAGAACATCGATAGTGGAAATGTCCCTGCGATGCAGATCACACAACTGAACAGACCAATTTCGTCTGTATCAAATAAAAATTTATGTCATAGTGCGAGATAACGATTAGTTATGGGGGCACGCCAGAATAATGAAACGACCGGACTACAGGACACTACAAGCGCTGGATGCGGTAATTAGGGAACGAGGATTTGAGCGCGCCGCGCAGAAGCTATGTATTACCCAGTCCGCCGTCTCACAGCGTATTAAGCAGCTGGAAAATATGTTCGGCCAGCCGCTGCTGGTGCGTACCGTGCCGCCGCGCCCCACCGAGCAAGGACAGAAACTGCTGGCTCTGTTGCGCCAGGTTGAACTGCTGGAGGAAGAGTGGCTGGGCGATGAACAAACCGGCTCTACGCCGTTGCTGCTGTCGCTGGCGGTGAACGCCGACAGTCTGGCGACCTGGCTGCTGCCGGCGCTGGCCAATGTTCTGTCAGACTCCCCTATTCGTCTCAACCTGCAGGTGGAAGATGAAACCCGCACCCAGGAGCGCCTGCGCCGTGGCGAAGTAGTGGGCGCAGTGAGTATCCAGCCGCAGGCGCTGCCAAGCTGCCTGGTGGATCAGCTGGGGGCGCTCGATTACCTGTTTGTCGCATCAAAAGAGTTTGCGCAACGCTATTTCCCGAATGGCGTGACGCGTTCGGCGCTGCTTAAGGCGCCGGTCGTCGCCTTCGACCATCTGGACGATATGCATCAGGCGTTCCTGCAGCAAAACTTCGACCTGCCGCCGGGCAGCGTCCCCTGCCACATCGTCAACTCGTCGGAAGCTTTCGTGCAGCTGGCGCGCCAGGGCACCACCTGCTGTATGATCCCGCATCTGCAGATCGAAAAAGAGCTCAACAGCGGCGAACTTATCGATCTCACCCCGGGCCTGTTCCAGCGCCGCATGCTCTACTGGCACCGCTTCGCCCCGGAAAGCCGCATGATGCGCCGGGTGACCGATGCGCTCATTGACTACGGACACAAGGTGCTGCGTCAGGATTAAACCGCGGGCATAAAAAAGCCACTTCGCTGAAGTGGCTTTTTTGTTTCTATCGCTTACTGGGCCGGTTTCGGCGTTTCCGCCGGTTTCGCCGGGGTGGCTGGAGCAGCGGCTTGCGCCGGCTGCAGCTCAAAGACTACATCGACCTGGTCGTCAAACTGGATAGTCGCCTGCTCGTAGGTTTCCTGGGCAGAAACCGGCGCAGCGTCAGCAGCCTTCATCATGCGAACCATCGGGCTCGGCTGATAGTTGGAGACATGGTAGCGCACGCTGTACACCGGACCCAGCTTGCTGTGGAAGCCTGCGGCCAGCTCCTGCGCCTGATGCACGGCGTCGTCGATCGCCGCTTTACGCGCTTTATCTTTGTAGGCGTCCGGTTGCGCAACGCCCAGCGAGACGGAGCGAATCTCGTTGAGACCCGCTTTCAGGGCGCCATCCAGCAGACCGTTGAGTTTATCCAGCTGGCGCAAGGTCACTTCCACTGTGCGCACCGCGCGATAGCCTTTCAGAATGCTTTTCCCGTTCTGATAGTCGTAATCAGGCTGGGTACGCAGATTCGCCGAGTTGATGTCCTTTTTAGCAATACCGCTCTTTTCGAGGAAAGAGAGATATTGCGCAACGCGATCGTCAGCCTGTTTTTTTGCCGACGCGGCGTCTTTTGCCGACACGTTCACTTCGATCGCCAGGGTGGCGATGTCCGGAACCGCGGCAACGCTTGCTGTGCCTGAAGTCACAATGTGCGGGCCATCCGGCAATTCGCTGGCCTGTGCCGCCATCGTGGTCAATCCGAGTGTTGCCGCCAGGGCTAAGACTTTTAACTTCACTGTCGTTTCTCCATGTTACTTAAATCGCCCTTACGGGACGCATGCCAGCAAGCTTAGCGCGTACAGCAGGAAAGTCCATCGGACAACGCTTAGTTAAGCAACGCCTGGATATGGCTGACGCCTTCTCTTGCCAGCTGAAACGCAATAAACCACATGACGGCGCCGACCACAATATTGATGATCCGCTGGGCTCTGGCGGTACGCAGTCGCGGCGCCAGCCAGGCGGCTAACAGCGCCAGGCCAAAGAACCACAGGAAAGAGGCGCTAATGGTCCCTAGCGCAAACCAGCGCTTCGGCTCCACCGCCAGCTGACCTCCCAGACTGCCTAACACCACAAAGGTGTCCAGATAAACGTGCGGGTTAAGCCAGGTCACCGCCAGCATGGTGATGATGATTTTCCAGCGCCCCTGCTGCATTACCTCTGCATTGGCGAGTTCAAGACTCTGACTGAACGCCGTTTTCAATGCGCCGAAGCCATACCACAGCAAAAAGGCCACGCCGCCCCAGGTCACTAGCGCCAGCAGCCACGGGGATTGCATCAGCAGTGCGCTACCGCCGAAAATGCCAGCGCAGATTAACAGCAAGTCGCTGACCGCGCATAGCAGGGCAATCATCAGATGATACTGACGACGGATCCCCTGATTCATCACAAAGGCATTTTGTGGGCCAAGCGGCAATATCATAGCCGCTCCCAGGGCAAGCCCCTGAAAGTAATAAGTAAACATAAGGATTTATCCGCTGAGTTCGAGAGTGGCGCTGACTATAGCGTGAATGAATTATTAGCGGAAATTTAAATAATTAATCATTAATTAGAACAACTAATGATGAGCTATTGAAAAAGGCCGGCATGGCCGGCCTGAGTTATTGAGAGGCGGTTTACTCTGCTTTTTCCGGCAGGCGCACCACATGAACATCCATCTGCGGGTAAGGGAAGCTGATGCCGTTGGCGTCAAATTCACGCTTGATACGCTCGAGGATATCCCAGTAGACGTTTTGCAGATCGCTGCTTTTGCTCCACACGCGCACCACGAAGTTCACCGACGAGGCGCCGAGTTCGTTCAGACGAACGGTCATTTCCCGATCGCGCAGAATTCGATCGTCAGATTCGATAATCGAGGTCAGCAGCTGCTTTACCTTGTCGATATCAGCATCGTAAGCGACGCCGATAATAAACTCATTGCGACGCGCAGGCTCCCGGGAGAAGTTAATGATATTGCCGGCGATGATTTTCCCGTTCGGGACCACCACTACCTTACCGTCCGCGGTACGCAGGGTGGTGGAGAAAATCTGCACGTTCAACACCGTACCTGCCACGCCGCCAAGGTCGACATACTCGCCAGCGCGGAACGGGCGGAACATCACCAGCAGTACGCCTGCGGCAAGGTTCGACAGCGATCCCTGCAGCGCTAAACCCACCGCCAAACCGGCAGCACCCAGCACCGCAATCACCGAGGCGGTCTGCACGCCTACCCGCCCCAGGGCGGCAATCAGCGTAAAGGCGATAACCGCATAGCGCACCAGCGCAGAGAGAAAATCGGCCACGGTAGCGTCAATTTTACGCGCCAGCATCAGGCGGTTGACGGTATTAGAGACGACGCGCGCCACGATCATCCCGACGATCAGGATAGCGATAGCCGCGACGATGTTGACGGCATAGCTCAGCAGCAGCTCCTGGTTGCGTGCCAGCCACGTCCCGGCGTGGTTGATGCTATCGACAACGTTCAAATCTTCCATTTAACATTCCTTATGAATCCCCTGGGGGGAAGTAAATAACTCAGCCTGCGACAGGGCAGTCAGGTTATAGGGTAAACAATAAGTGCACGTTTTGCCAAATGGATCACAGTTTTCTGCCGCGCTATCCTGTTGTTAAGATAATAAAAAAGCCCGCATTGCTGCGGGCTTCCGGGTAAGAAACAGATTTTTCTTACAGAACGTCGATCGCGTTCAGCTCTTTAAATGCCTGCTCCAGACGAGTCACCATGGAAGTCTGGGCAGCACGCAGCCATACGCGCGGGTCGTAGTATTTCTTGTTCGGCTGGTCTTCGCCTTTCGGGTTGCCCAGCTGGCCCTGCAGGTAAGCTTCGTTCGCTTTGTAATACTGCAGGATACCGTCCCAGGTTGCCCATTGGGTGTCGGTATCAATGTTCATTTTCACCACGCCGTAGCTGACGGAGTCTTTAATTTCCTGAGCGGAAGAACCGGAACCGCCGTGGAACACGAAGTTCAGGCTGTTGTGCGGCAGGTTGTGTTTCTTGGAAACATATTCCTGAGAGTCGCGCAGGATGGTCGGGGTCAGAACTACGTTACCTGGTTTGTACACGCCGTGTACGTTACCGAAGGAAGCGGCGATGGTGAAACGCGGGCTGATTTTGCTCAGCTCGGTGTAGGCGTAATCCACGTCTTCCGGCTGGGTGTACAGGGCGGAAGCGTCCATGTGGCTGTTATCCACGCCGTCTTCTTCACCGCCAGTGCAGCCCAGTTCGATTTCCAGGGTCATGCCCATTTTGGCCATGCGCGCCAGGTACTTAGAGCAGATCTCGATGTTTTCGTGCAGGGACTCTTCAGACAGGTCGATCATGTGGGAAGAGAACAGCGGTTTGCCAGTAGCGGCGAAGTGTTTTTCACCGGCGTCCAGCAGGCCGTCGATCCACGGCAGCAGTTTCTTCGCGCAGTGGTCAGTGTGCAGGATAACCGGCACGCCGTAGTGTTCAGCCATCTGGTGCACGTGGTGGGCGCCAGAGATAGCGCCGAGGATAGCAGCACCCTGAGGAACGTCAGTTTTCACGCCTTTACCTGCGATGAACGCTGCGCCGCCGTTAGAGAACTGAACGATAACCGGAGAGCGAACTTTCGCTGCAGCTTCCAGAACGGCGTTGATGGAATCAGTACCTACGCAGTTTACCGCCGGCAGTGCAAAGTTGTTTTCTTTCGCTACCTGGAACACTTTCTGAACGTCGTCGCCAGTGATGACGCCCGGTTTTACGAAATCAAAAATTTTAGACATGTTACTTAGTCCTGTATCTGTATCTTCGACCGTTGAAGAAGGTTCGCGAGCCCTTAAGCGCGCTGAAAAACAGGCGGGTTTCCCCGCCTGAACTGAATTACTGCTTAGCGCGCTCTTCGAGCATCGCTACTGCCGGCAGGACTTTGCCTTCGACGAATTCAAGGAATGCGCCGCCGCCAGTGGAGATGTAGGAAATTTTGTCAGCGATGCCGAACAGGTCGATCGCTGCCAGGGTGTCACCGCCGCCGGCGATGGAGAAACCTTCGCTGTCCGCGATAGCGTTAGCCACGATTTCAGTCCCTTTACGGAAGTTAGGGAATTCGAATACGCCAACCGGGCCGTTCCACAGGATGGTTTTGGCGTTCTTCAGGATTTCAGCCAGTTTCTGTGCGGAAACGTCGCCAAGGTCCAGAATCTGCTCGTCATCTTTGATGTCGTTAACAGATTTCAGGGTTGCCGTTGCGGTTTCGGAGAACTCGGTCGCTACGCGAACGTCGGTCGGAACCGGGATATCGCAGGTGCCCAGCAGGCGCTTGGCTTCATCAACCAGATCTGCTTCGTACAGGGATTTACCGACGTTGTGGCCCTGAGCGGCAACGAAGGTGTTAGCGATACCGCCGCCCACGATCAGCTGGTCAGCGATTTTAGACAGGGAATCCAGAACGGTCAGTTTGGTGGACACTTTAGAACCACCAACGATAGCGACCATCGGACGAGCTGGCTCTTTCAGCGCTTTACCCAGCGCGTCCAGTTCAGCGGCCAGCAGCGGGCCTGCACACGCCACGTCAGCAAATTTGCCGATGCCGTGGGTGGAAGCCTGCGCGCGGTGCGCAGTACCGAAAGCGTCCATCACGAACACGTCGCACAGCGCAGCGTATTTCTTAGACAGTTCTTCGTCGTCTTTTTTCTCGCCTTTGTTGAAGCGAACGTTTTCCAGCACCACCAGTTCACCGGCAGCCACTTCCACGCCGTCCAGGTAGTCTTTAACCAGGCGTACCGGGTTGGACAGTTTGTCTTTCAGGTAATTAACAACCGGCAGCAGAGAGAATTCTTCGTTGTACTCGCCTTCGGTCGGACGACCCAGGTGAGAAGTAACCATGACTTTCGCGCCCTGCTTCAGCGCCAGTTCAATGGTCGGCAGAGATGCACGGATACGTGCGTCGCTGGTTACTTTCCCGTCTTTAACTGGTACGTTCAGATCCGCACGGATAAAAACGCGTTTACCAGCCAGATCCAGATCGGTCATCTTAATTACAGACATGGTGAATCCTCTCGTTGATTCATAAAGTTTTGTCGACGTTTACGCGTCGAACCTGAAACCAATAGCCGCCATCGCTAACGTCGTGTCGAGCATTCGGTTAGCAAAGCCCCATTCGTTATCGCACCAGACCAGCGTTTTGATCAGATGCGCGCCACTGACCCGGGTTTGCGTACCATCGACGATGGCGCTGTGCGGATCGTGGTTAAAATCTGTCGAGACCAACGGTAATTCCGTATAGTCAACTATACCATGAAATGCACCTTGTGCTGCTTTTTGCAGCAACTGGTTGACTTCACATGCTTTTACCGGTTTTTTCACCGTCACGCTCAGGTCAATTGCCGTCACGTTAATCGTCGGCACCCGCACGGCAATCGCTTCAAAACGGTCGTTAAATTGCGGAAAAATACGGGTGATCCCTGCCGCCAGTTTGGTATCCACCGGAATGATCGACTGGCTGGCCGCGCGGGTACGCCGCAGATCCGGATGATAAGCGTCAATCACCTGCTGGTCATGCATCGCCGAGTGAATGGTGGTGACGGTGCCGGACTCAATGCCATAGGCGTCATCGAGCAGTTTAATGATCGGAATAATGCAGTTGGTGGTGCAGGAGGCGTTGGAGACAATGCGATGCCCGGCGCGAAGTTCATCCTGATTTACGCCGTACACCACCGTCGCGTCGAGGTCGTTGCCGCCGGGGTGGGAAAAGAGCACTTTTTTCGCCCCCGCCTGAAGATGGGCTTCACCGTGTTCACGGCTCCCGTATACGCCGGTACAGTCAAGCACGACGTCCACCGCCAGTTCGCGCCAGGGCAGCGCCGCAATGGTCGGCTCATGCAGCAGACGGATGGCATCGTCGCCAACAAACAGCTGCTCGCGCTCCTGACGGACATCCCAGGCGAAACGGCCATGGCTGGTGTCATATTTCAATAAATGCGCGATGCCCGCGGCATCCGCCAGCTCATTGATTGCCACCACGGTGATTTCCGCACGACGCCCGGATTCATATAGAGCACGAACCACGTTGCGTCCAATGCGACCGAAGCCATTAATCGCGATGCGAATGGTCATAGATCTCCTGCAAGGCTGTCCCTGTTATGAGGTGGCTGACAGAGTAATCCAGCAACGCTCTGAGGGGAACCTTACCAGCTGCAAACTGCGACTGATTGATTAATTGTCGAACATTTAAACGACTGAAACGCTTCAGCTAGAATAAGCGAAATGAGGAATAAAAGGAATGTTTGTCCAGCGCAATAAACCAGCTATATGACTCACATCACATTTTTGCTGGAATAATTTACAACCGTATTACATGGTTCAGGAATAGCAGATACAAAAAAGCCGGGTGGCGAGATAAAAGCAAAACGGTAACCCAGGGGTTACCGTTTTGGTGTTTGCACCCTCTCCTGTGGGAGAGGGGTGGGGTGAGGGCATCAGCCCGCACCGTACCAGCGATTACAGCAGCGCTTTCGCTTTAGCGACCACGTTATCAACGGTGAAGCCGAACTCCTCGAAC